>CANQWM010000007.1 GCA_947627535.1 uncultured Acetatifactor sp. | reverse complement strand
ACAAGGTGGCTCCGTCAGTCCGGACAGGTGGCTCTCGCCACGCCGGACAGGCGGCTCCGCCGCACCGTAATATTCAAGTAATCTGGCAGATATTTAAGAAGGCAGTTCCGCTTTTGGATAAAGTAACAGGGGACAGTATACTTTTATCGGGAGGCTTTTCGATCATAAAGGGAGTGGCAGCTTTTATGAGTCTTGCACTTGGGAAAACGGTTACTGCTGCCCCGGCAAACAGATATTTTTCGGCAATCGGTGCAGCTATTATCTGACAAACTTTGCAGCACGTAATAGAAAGCTATCAGAAGGCATATTTCTGTTTTTTACAGAACAGAGAAATTTTCTGTCTGTGTCCGGATCTTTTCAGCTGGTTGTTCCTGAGGGCGGGAGGCAGTGATACGGTTTGCGGCAGGGCGAATCTCCTTTCCAGGGCATAATGACCTTTTTTTAAATTTCTGTCCTTAGAGTATAATTTTCATTGGCAAAAATAAAAGAAGAACCGGAAAGCGAAAGCAGGGATATGAAAGGGGTTTTATGCAGAATGCACAAAACCACTCCAGAAGCAGAAGGGCTTTAAGGAATCGAGGGGATGCAGGGGAATCCCCTCAAAAGCGAGAAGCTTAAGGGTGCCCCCTCCAAATGGGGAAGGGCTACAGGAAAAAGAGGGGAAACCCCTCAAAATCCAAAGGAACCCCTCAAAAATTTAGAGAGCCAAGATCCGGATCTTCGACCAAAAGTTTTTTCATTTCCTGAATCTGGTTCTGTAATTCAGCGATCAGATTTTCCTGCTGGCTGAGTTGGGCGTCATTCCTGTTAAGGTCCTCCTGCATTTATTTGGTCGATCATGTACTGTACCGTGTTGCTGTCCAATTCTCTCAGTTCTTTGGAATACATCCGCATCACTCCCAGATCCCTGCACATCTCATAGATTTATTCATACATCGTTAGAAACGCGGGATAGTTTTCTGACAACTTCAGGACCCACTCCGGTTCATCTTTAAAGATCCGGATTTTCGGCCAAAAGTTTTTTCATTTCCTGAATCTGGTTCTGTAATTCCGCGATTAGATTTTCCTTCTGGCTGAGCTGGGCGTCCTTCTGGCTGAGTTGAGCGTCTTTCTGACTGAGCTGGTTATCTTTATGGCTGAGTAGGACATACTGCTGGTTGAGCTGGGTATCTTTTTGGCTGAGTTCAGCGTCCTTCCTGTTGAGGTCCTCCTGCATTTGGTCGATCATGTACTGTACCGTGTTGCTGTCCAATTCCCTCAGTTCTTTGGAATACATCTGCATCACTCCTTCCAGATTCCGGCACATCTCATAGATTTCTTCATACATTGTTCGGAACATGGGATAGTTTTCTGACAACTTCAGGACCCACTCCGGTTCATCCATGCAGAAAAATGCCAGCCAGGCTTCCAATTGGTTTCTGATACCATTATTTTGGACGATTTCCTTTAAGATGTCAAGGGGAACAAAGATATATTCCTCCAATAGGTCCATCTCTAATCCCGTATTGGAAACCTGATGAAAACGATGGACATAATCCCCAGGATAAGCGTGGAACTCTGCGGGGCTGAATTCGTACAGGACGATGGTATAGACGGGGCGCAGGCTCCGGTAGTTCATGCGCGTCCCGTTGGCGGAGGCCTGATCCCGCTTCTGCTTGTACTGCCGAAGCAGCATATCCGCGGAATAGCAGGCGGCCCGCTGGCCGGGGAAGGCGTAGCCGTAACGCTGGACCTCCACGGTGGTGATGCTGCCGTCTTCCAGGCGTACGATGAGATCCATGACGACTAACGTGTCCGGCATAATCTGTCCTTCGTTGGAGAGGACGGAGACGACGGTGACCTCCCGCTGCAGGAGAAGCGAGAGAAAGTTGCTCAGCCGAGAGGGATCCCGGTCGGGATCCATGACTGCCTTAAAAAAAGAGTCGTAGAGAAGACGAACGCCCTTGACGCCGCTGCAGAAGTTCAGAAATTCCTGCTGACGTTCCGGTTTCAGGGTGTTGAACAGAGTTTTAAGAGAGGGACTGGCGCCAATTTCCCGCAAAAGTTCGTTGCGGGTGCGGATCATGGGAAAGTACTGCTGTAAGTTGTTTTTCTGCATAGGTTGTTTTTCCTCCGGTGAATTTGCGGCGTTCAGATGTCTGATAAACGGAGAGACAGCCTGTCAGGCACCTGGCCATAGCTTTCCTTGTTCAATTTGTTGCTGAATGGGTTCTGAGTTGAGCTTAAAATATGCTTTTTGATCGTCTGAGGGAGATAAAGATCTTGCAGACGGAGTGCGACAGCATCGGCAGGGAGTGGTTAAATGACAACAATTTCAGTTTTAGGCTGAGATCCGAGTTAATGTAGGCGGAGGTAATCAGCTGCAATGGAAGAACTTGGAACATACGAAAGAACTTGGAACGTAAGTTTCAGAATGGGAACAGACAGCAAAATAAAGAGAAGGACAGGGATACGGAGAGAGGAAGACAATAAAATCTGATCTTGATAGCGAACGAGCATCTTATCAGTCGGCACACGGGAACAACAATTTGTTATTTTCCGATATCTGTGGCAAGCATTTTAATTTCTCCCATGTAGCGGCTTTGAAAGGGAGACCCAGCGGTCAAGACTGTAGCTGCGGTGTTCTTCATTGGCGGAATGAATCTGAGATAAGTTTAATAAAAGCTATTTTTAAAGCTTCGGATTCTCGGCCAGAAGTTTTTTCATTTCCTGAATCTGGTTCTGTAATTCAGCAATCAGATTTTCCTGCTGGCTGAGTTGGGTATTCTTCTGGTTGAGCTTTGCGGCTTGATCTCGGATCATTTTATCTTTCTGACTGAGTTGAGTATCTTTCTGGCTGAGCTGGACATGCTGCTGATTGAGCTGTACATCCTTCTGGCTAAGTTCAGCGTCTTTCCTGTTGAGGTCCTCCTGCATCTGGTCGATCATGTACTGTACCGTGTTGCTGTCTAATTCCCTCAGTTCTTTGGAATACATCTGCATCACTCCTTCCAGATTCCGGCACATCTCATAGACTTCCTCATACATCTTTCGGAACATGGGATAGTTTTCTGACAACTTCAGGACCCACTCCGGTTCATCCATGCAGAAAAATGCCAGCCAGGCTTCCAATTGGTTTCTGATACCATTATTTTGGACGATTTCCTTTAAGATGTCAAGGGGAACAAAGATATATTCCTCCAATAGGTCCATCTCTAATCCCGTATTGGAAACCTGATGAAAACGATGGACATAATCCCCAGGATAAGCGTGGAACTCTGCGGGGCTGAATTCGTACAGGACGATGGTATAGACGGGGCGCAGGCTCCGGTAGTTCATGCGCGTCCCGTTGGCGGAGGCCTGATCCCGCTTCTGCTTGTACTGCCGAAGCAGCATATCCGCGGAATAGCAGGCGGCCCGCTGGCCGGGGAAGGCGTAGCCGTAACGCTGGACCTCCACGGTGGTGATGCTGCCGTCTTCCAGGCGTACGATGAGATCCATGACGACTAACGTGTCCGGCATAATCTGTCCTTCGTTGGAGAGGACGGAGACGACGGTGACCTTCCGCTGCAGGAGAAGCGAGAGGAAGTCACTCAGCCGGGAGGGATCCCGGTCGGGATCCATGACTGCCTTAAAAAAAGAGTCGTAGAGAAGACGGACGCCCTTGACGCCGCTGCAGAAGTTCAGAAATTCCTGCTGACGTTCCGGTTTCAGGGTGTTGAACTGAGTTTTAAGAGAGGGATTGGCGCCAATTTCCCGCAAGAGTTCCTTGCGGGTGCGGATCATGGGAAAGTACTGCTGTAAGTTGTTTTTCTTCATAAGTTGTTTTTCCTTTGGCTTGTTTTGGAAGGTACGGCGAAACGCCGCAAAGCTTAAATCTGACGCCCCGCAGGGACATGAATAAGACAGGTTGATAATATACAAAAAAACAGAATGTAAACCAAAACTTTAAAAATTTAACAAGATAATAAATTATTTTTTTCATTTCAAAGCATTAAGGTCAAGCTTGTAAATCATCTTCTCATTCAGCCTGTCTTTTTCCAAAAACATAAGGATATAAATCGGGTAATATGTTATTTTGCCGAACGTTGTCATTCTGGAAGACATACGCCTCCGGGACCGCATAATTCGGGTTTGCCATAACAGACGTAAGTGCGGCGTGCCTTGTGTAATTTTTGCCGGATTTTATTTCTATTGGCAGGATCTCGCCGTTCCGCTCAATTAAAAAATCAAGCTCTCCCTGCTTGCGACTGTTGAAGTAATACAGCTCAAATCCGTGTGCCCTAAGTTCCTGAGCCACCGCATTTTCATACACCGTGCCGTAGTTTATATCCTTTTTGTGATTCAAAATTTTTATCTGTATGCCGTTTATATACATCGACGCCAGCAGCCCTACATCAGATAAAAATAGTTTGAACAGGTTCGTGGATCGCGACAGTTTATCCGGCGCTTTGCTGATTGAGATTCTGCAGGAGGTGACACATGATTGAAGATGCCGCCAGCGTCCGGCGCTTGCCTGCGGTCATGCGCAAGTCCATTGACGGCCTGTGTGCGATCGTGTTGAACCATTTGAAGACGGAACCGGATGGATGTTCCATTATTTTCTGTGGCAAACGCTGTGACCGGATCAAGATCTTTTTACATGAGCCTGACGGGTTTGTGCTGCTCTTAAACGTCTTGATGTGGTACGAAGAAGGTGCCGCTGGTCAGAAAACCGGGGGGGAAAATCAATGTACCTGTTTCTGCATATCAAATTTGGTAGTAAGTATGCAGATTTAAGTGCTCTTTTCGTTGATATCTATCCCGTGCAATTTCAAAAGCTGTAAGAGCTGGTCCCGTTCAACGACGACTTGATCCCGCTCCGCAACGGCCTGATCCCGTTCCAGAGTGGTCTTCTGAAGAAGCGCCTCCCGCCCGGCGGTACGGCGGTAATAGTCCTCCCGGGCTTCGCACATCTGACGGATCTTTTCGTCCTGCGTCAGCTGGCGCACTGTGACAACGGCTTCCTGTAGATTGAGATCGGTTTTTGCAAGCATTTTCAATTCCTCCCATGTAGCGGCCCTGAAAAAAGCAGCCCAGCGGTCAAGTCCGTAGCCGCGGTCCTCTTCGGTGGCGGAATGGATCTGAGTTAAGTCTAACACAGACAGACGAAGTTTGTCACTATATATTTTATGATTTTTAATATTTTCCATGTAGTAATTGGCAAAGAACTCCGGGCTGTCCGGAAACAGCGTAAAGTTCAGCAATCCGATCTGGATGGCGGAACGGATATCCTCATAGTTTTGGCTGCGGTTTAAATTGTCAAAGGCGCGGCACAGGTAACAGAGGGAACGCTCGGGCCAGTTCCCCTCGTTGACCACCTGCATCTCCAGATTGATGACGGTATGTCCGTTGAGACAGACCTTGATGTCAAGGATGCAGGTTTTGTCGTCCATATCCTCGCCCAGCTCGACGGGATTGGAGATGACGACGGATGTCACATCGTCGACGTCAAGGTGCAGTAGGGAGCAGATGAGGGCGCGCAGGACCTTGTTGTTGCGCTGCATCAGGGCGCGAAAGAGGTAATCGTTTGTCATGGGGACAGGAAGGGGACCCTGGGAATTGGCCAGGATGTCCAAGGAGACGGAAGAAAGATAAAGAGATTTGTTGTCCATGAGAAAAGCTCCTTTGGAAGATGGGAGCAGCGCCGGGAAGAAGCCAGGATGGCATAACGGGCTGCGAAAATAGATGGTTGCCAGTGCAGGTCTTTGGAGATAATCTGTAAGTACTGGTAAAATACAGACAATATAATCAAGCGGTCAGGAATTCTTAAGGATTTCATCAGAGTTTAAAGAAACAAGTCGCATGTGTGTCAATAATGGTGTTATCCATGGAGACAGGGTGTTCTTTCATTCTAAAGCATGACCTTTGTAAGGAAAGGCAGCAGAACTGGCGGCAGAAAACACAGGAATACAGACGGGATGCGGAAACGCCCCGTGAGGGAAGAATGTCTGCATTGGTAACACTTGAAACAAAAGACAGTCAACAGGCGCTAATCGTCTTTGACGATGTGTTTATCAAAAGTGTTCTGATCTGATTTCACGGTTTCAGTCCATATTTAAAGATTCGGATTTTCGACCAGAAGTTTTTTCATTTCCTGAATCTGGTTCTGTAATTCATCAATCAGGTTTTCCTGCTGGCTGAGTTGGGTATCCTTCTGGTGGAGCTTTGCGGCTTGATCCCGGATCTTTTTATCTTTTTGACTGAGCTGGGTATCTTTTTGGCTGAGTTCAGCGTCCTTCCTGTTGAGGTCCTCCTGCATTTGGTCGATCATGTACTGTACCGTGTTGCTGTCCAATTCCCTCAGTTCTTTGGAATACATCTGCATCACTCCTTCCAGATTCCGGCACATCTCATAGACTTCCTCATACATCTTTCGGAACATGGGATAGTTTTCTGACAATTTCAGGACCCACTCCGGTTCATCCATGCAGAAAAATGCCAGCCAGGCTTCCAATTGGTTTCTGATACCATTATTTTGGACGATTTCCTTTAAGATGTCAAGGGGAACAAAGATATATTCCTCCAATAGGTCCATCTCTAATCCCGTATTGGAAACCTGATGAAAACGATGGACATAATCCCCAGGATAAGCGTGGAACTCTGCGGGGCTGAATTCGTACAGGACGATGGTATAGACGGGGCGCAGGCTCCGGTAGTTCATGCGCGTCCCGTTGGCGGAGGCCTGATCCCGCTTCTGCTTGTACTGCCGAAGCAGCATATCCGCGGAATAGCAGGCGGCCCGCTGGCCGGGGAAGGCGTAGCCGTAACGCTGGACCTCCACGGTGGTGATGCTGCCGTCTTCCAGGCGTACGATGAGATCCATGACGACTAACGTGTCCGGCATAATCTGTCCTTCGTTGGAGAGGACGGAGACGACGGTGACCTCCCGCTGCAGGAGAAGCGAGAGGAAGTTGCTCAGCCGAGAGGGATCCCGGTCGGGATCCATGACTGCCTTAAAAAAAGAGTCATAGAGAAGACGGACGCCCTTGACGCCGCTGCAGAAGTTTAGAAATTCCTGCTGACGTTCCGGTTTCAGGGTGTTGAACAGAGTTTTAAGAGAGGGATTGGCGCCAATTTCCCGCAAGAGTTCCTTGCGGGTGCGGATCATGGGAAAGTACTGCTGTAAGTTGTTTTTCTGCATAAGCTGTTTTTCCTCCGGTAAAGCAGATCTTTGCTTTCTTTGTAAAATTTTATCTCGGCTTGATTCTGAATGAATTTTGTACTGATCTTGAAATATGCTTTTAGGATGGTTTGAAAGACACTTCTGGTGCTTAGAACGTCACAAAGTCACAAATTTTAAATGTAAATATAGAACGCAAATGTTAAAACTATCGTAAACGTCACAGCTGCCTGAATGCAATCCATGCCATAGACATTTTGCCCTTCATGGTAAACTGCCCATTTATGAAACAACATTCCCTGTTTTGGAAGATCCGGCGAAGTGCCTAAACCGTAAACCTGACGGCCCATAGGGCCATGAATAAGACAGACTGATAATAACACAGGCAGAACAGAATGTAAAGCAAAATTTTTCTATGTCCAGTTTTGAAAGGTAAATTCTATTATAGCCTGCCCGGACACCTCAAAATTTCCCGATTTTGAGTTTTTTGTAAAAATTAGGAAGTTATTCACATTCATAAGTTCCATTTCTGCAATCGCTTGCTTTTTTGGATTTTACCTTTCAGAGCTGCCTCTAAAAAGTTTTTCTTGCATTTCCCAACATTCCATGTTATTATTTACGCAAAGCATACTTATTCTATTTTTGTAAAACAAATTCTTTTGTCTTATGATTCTGAAATTTATGCTTTTAAAACCACTTTACAATTTAAAAGCAGGAGTTTCAGGATTCGAAGGCATCCTGTTATTTTTCCTGCAAAACAGGAGGAGAATGGGAAAGATCATTTCATTAAAGTACGACTTCAGTTTTAAGTATCTGTTCCGCAATGAGGAGGTGCGTCGGCGTTTCATCAGCGATGTACTGGGGATTCTGCCGGAAGAGATCCGTTCGGTGCGTTTGACTGACACCTGGCTGTGGAAGCAGTACTGGAAACAAAAGCAGGGTATCTTGGATGTAGTCATGGAGTTGAACGGCGACAGCAGGGTGAACGTTGAACTGCAAATTGAGATGATGGCTTACTGGGACAGGCGCAGCCTGTTCTACTGGTCAAAGATGTTTGCGGATGGGCTGTTGACAGGGCAGAAATACGATAAGCTGAAAAAATGCATCTGTATCAACATTCTTGGCTTTAAGCTGGACAGCCGGCCAGAGTATCATAAGGTGTATCGTCTGCAGGACGGGGCCGGACAGGCGTTTTCGGACAGGATGGAGATACATGTGATTGAACTGACCAAGACGCTGAACGGTGCGGACCGGGTGGACGAATGGATCCGGTTGTTTAATGCGGAGACGGAGGAGGAATTGGATATGCTGGAGGCGGGAACGAAAAATCCGGGGATATTGGAGGCAATCAAAGAGGTCAGGGTTATGAGTCTCAAAAAGACGCTGCGGATGATGCATGAGGCAAAGCTGAAGGAGATCCGCGACAGGAATGCCCGGGAAGATTATGTGCGGGCGGAAGGAAGAGAGGAAGGAAAGGCGGAGGGAAAAGCAGAAAGTGTTCTGCGCCTGTTGTCGGAGGCAGGAACCGTGCCTGATTTTCTCCGGCGGAGGATCCTGCAGGAGCAGGACCCGGAGACGCTGGACCGCTGGCTTTTGATCGCCGCCAGGGCGGAAAATATTGAAAGCTTCAGGAAAAAAGCCGGTATGTTCTGAACGGATATAACCGTGGAAACCTTAAAAATTTCATTTTTCTTTTTGGCGCTATGTGCTATACTGGACATGACAGAAAGCTTTCTGCAGCGGTGTGTTGGAATGGAAGGTGGCACGGCGAAGACCGGTGCGGGTCCGGTGAGGCAAAACAGGGCCGGCGGCGGTATCGGGAAGGCTCCCTGGGAGGACGGAAGGGATTATGGAGCATGAACTGTGAGAAAAGGATAACCCGGAAGAGAAAATGGTGCGGTTCTGCGTTTGTATTGGCAGTATGTTTTTTGGTGCTTACCGCGTGCAGCAGGGCAAGGGTGGTATTTACCACAGGCTTCGGAAAGGACGAGCTGTTCCGAATCGACGATGCTGTCTGCACCCTGCCGGAGTTCATGGTCTATCTGACAAATACACAGAACCAGTATGAAAATGTGTATGGGCCGGAGGTTTGGACGATATCCCTGGACGGCATAACTCTGGAACAGAATGTAAAGGATACGGTGCTGGCTAAGCTGGCCCGGGTTAAGACCATGTATCTTCTGGCGGAGGAAAAGGGAATCCGGCTGACGGACACGGAGCAGGAGCAGATAAATCGGGCTGCGCAGGAATATTTTCAGTCGCTGAGTGAAACGGAGGCGGAGCTGCTTGGGGCCAGCGAGGATATGGTGGCTCAGATGTACAGAGAATATGCCATGGCCGGGAAAGTGTATCAGTACATTATCCAGGACGTCAACCCGGAGATCAGCGATGATGAGGCAAGGACCATTACGGTGCAGCATATCCTGCTGCGGACCTATGTGAACGACGGTACGGGGAACCGGGTGACCTATACGGACGAGCTGAAGAAAAACGTCTATGAGCGTGCCTGCGCCATCCGTGAGCAGGCGGTGTCGGGGGAAACCAGCTTTTTGGATCTTGCTTCCCGCTACAGCGAGGATCCTACGGTTACCTATTCCTTTGGAAAAGGAGAGATGGATGAGGCTTTTGAGGCCGCGGCTTTCGCGCTGGAGACGGACGAGATCAGCCAGGTGGTAGAGACTCAGAGCGGTTATCATATCATCAAATGCATCAACACTTTTGACAGAGAGCAGACGGATGCGAACAAGCTTCAGATTTTGGAAGAGCGCCGCAGGGAGGTTTTCGGCCAGGAGTATGACGCTTTTGTGGAAAAGCTGGACAGGGAGCTGAACGAAGAGCTGTGGGAACAGGTGGGCTTCCTTCAGGACAGTCAGGTGACCACTGCGTCTTTTTTTGACATATATGAAAAGCAGGTGCAGCAGGAAGAACAGAAATAAGTTTACAAAAATTTTAGAAAGCCGCAAAGCACTGTAAATACTGGAATTGTGAAGAACTATTAGCACTCGTTTCTGGCGAGTGCTAATTTTATATTGACTTTTGCATTTGACGGGAATAAACTAGATATCAGCCGGGACATGCAGGGTGCTGGCCCGGATCAGACACGAAAAGGAGAGATAAGAAAATGGCAGCAAGAACAGGAAATTTATCCATTAACAGTGAAAATATTTTCCCGATTATCAAGAAATGGCTCTATTCCGACCACGACATTTTTTACAGGGAGCTGATCTCCAACGGATGCGACGCGGTGACGAAATTAAAGAAGCTGGACATGATGGGGGAGTATTCTCTTCCGGAAGGGTTTAAGGCGAGGGTAAGCGTTGAGGTGAGCCCCGAGGACAAGACTATAACTTTTACCGATAACGGGCTCGGCATGACGGCCGACGAGGTGGAGGAGTACATTAACCAGATCGCGTTCTCCGGCGCCGCGGATTTCATCGAGAAGTACAAGGACAAGAGCAATGCGGATCAGATCATCGGTCATTTCGGACTGGGCTTTTATTCTGCATTCATGGTGGCGGATGAAGTGCATATTGATACGTTGTCCTATAAAGCGGACGCAAAACCCGTCCACTGGGAATGTGACGGCGGCACAGAGTTCTCCATGGAAGAGGGTGACAGGACGGAAGTGGGAACCACCATCACGCTGTTCCTGAATGAAGATTGTCTGGAGTTCTGCAACGAGTACAAGGCCAGAGAGGTCATCAAAAAATATTGCTCCTTTATGCCGACGGAGATTTATCTGTCAAAGAAGAATACGCAGGAGACCCAGACCATCCGGGAGGATGAAAAGCGGGACGATGATGTTGTGATCGAAGAGATCAAGCCCGAGGAAAAGAAGGAGGGCGAGGCGTCCTCGGATCAATCGGAGACCGAAAAGGCCGAACCTGTGAAGCTTAAGATCCGGAAGCGGCCGGAGCTTCTTAATGAGACGGAACCCCTCTGGACGAAACATCCGAACAACTGCACACGGGAAGAATATCTTGAATTTTACAGAAAGGTGTTCCAGGATTACAAGGAGCCGCTGTTCTGGATCCACCTGAACATGGATTATCCCTTTAATCTGAAGGGAATCCTGTACTTCCCCAAGATCAACATGGAGTACGAGTCCATCGAAGGAACCATCAAGCTGTATAACAATCAGGTGTTTATCGCCGACAATATCAAGGAGGTTATCCCGGAGTTCCTGATGCTCTTAAAGGGCGTTATCGACTGCCCGGACCTGCCCCTGAACGTGTCCAGAAGCGCGCTGCAGAACGACGGTTTTGTGAAGAAGATTTCAGAGCATATCACCAAGAAGGTGGCGGACAAGCTTTCCGGTATGTGCAAGACCGACAAGGAAGAGTATGATAAATACTGGGATGACATCAGCCCGTTCATCAAATTCGGCTGCCTGAAGGACGACAAATTCTGCGAGCGGATGAACGATTATATCTTGTTTAAAAATCTGGACGGTAAGTATCTGACCCTGCCCGAGTGTCTGGAGATCAAGCCGCAGGATGAAGAGAACGGAGAGGACGCGGACGGGAAGGCCGCCGGGGAAGCGGTAGACGAGTCGGGGAACAAGGTGGAAGCCGAGATCGTCTCCGATGGGAAGGATACGGCGCCGGAATCCGGAGACGCTGCGGCGGAGGACGCCGGGGCGGAAGAGACCGAAGCCTCGGAGACAGAGAACGCCGACGAAAAGAAGGAAAAGATCATTTATTATGTCACCGACGAACGGCAGCAGAGCCAGTATATCAATATGTTTAAGGCTGCGAAGATGGACGCCGTGATTTTGACCCATAACATTGACCAGCCCTTTATCTCCCAGCTGGAATCCAAGAACGAGGGCATCCGGTTCCAGCGGATCGACGCCGATGTGACGGAAGCCTTGAAGTCAAAGACGTCCAAGAAGGCGGAGAAGGAGTTCGAGGAACAGGCGGAAGCGATCACAAAGATCATGAAAAAAGCGCTGAAAAACGATAAGGTTACCATCAAGGTGGAAAAGCTGAAAAACAAGAAGATTTCCTCCGTCCTCACCCTGTCCGAAGAGACCAGACGCATGCAGGATATGATGAAGATGTATTCCA
This sequence comes from uncultured Acetatifactor sp., assembly GCA_947627535.1. Lineage (GTDB taxonomy): Bacteria > Bacillota > Clostridia > Lachnospirales > Lachnospiraceae > Acetatifactor. The sequence goes on along the minus strand of CANQWM010000007.1, from coordinate 100,312 downwards.
TGCCCGGTATGGATATGGGCGGTTACGGCGGCGAGGGAGAGACTCTGATTCTGAACGCCGGCCATCCCCTTGTGCAGTATGTGGTGGAGCATCAGGACGGCAAAAACGTGGAGATGATCTGCGAACAGCTCTACGATCTTGCAAAGGTACAGCATGCGCCCCTGTCGCCGGAGGCGATGACGAAGTTCATTGCCAGAAGCAACGAGATCATGCTGCTGTTGACAAATAACGCCTGAAACCGGTAAAATACAGAGGAAACCGGGGAACGCAAAAACAGAAACCGGAAACCGGCGGACGAGACACAGAAACCGAAAACAGAAGACAGAAAAACAGGGAAAGGAGTGGCGCAAGATGAATATTGAACAACAGCTTGCCGCGGAGGTAGAGAAGATCACAAAGAACAAGGACCTGAGGGAGAAATTCATGCAGGATCCTATCAAGACCGTGGAACAGGCTCTTGGGAAGGCCATGCCCGACGAGGAGCTGAAGAAGATCGTAGACGGTGTGAAGGCGAAGATCAATCTTGACGAGAAGGCGTCCGGCGTTGTGGACTCTATCAAGAAACTGCTCTGATTAAAAAATTACAGGAAGAAAGCCGGACCGCGATGTGCGCTGACACTTTCGCGGCCCGGCTTTTTGACTTTTTTAATGGTTTAATATTCCCGGCGTGTCTGCCGTCCTGGGATCGTCTGTCGTTTCCGGCATGTCTATGGTCTTTTGGCCTTTTCCTTTACTTTACATATTTTTCCAGCGTTGCCCTGACGGCGCCTGCGCCTGCGGACAGCTCCCCAAAGTAGCTTTTTACCAGGCTGTCCAGTCCCACTGCGGTCAGATCCACGCCGAACACTTTTTCATTTTTCAGAAGCGGGTCGAGGCGGGACAGATCCTTTTCGGAACTGTCGAGCGTATACCCTGCGACGTAGGCGCGCGCTTCCTCCAGCAGGGGATCGGGGCTTGGCGTGAAGGTCTTTCCCTCGTCGTCCACCGCCATCAGATACCTGAGCCATCCCGCGAATACCAGCGGGATCATCTTGAGATCCTCCACGTTCAGCCCGGGATCTTTTTCGTAAGCCTTGATGGTCTCGCCGAACCGGATCGCAAGCTTCTGGGAGGTGTCGGTCGCGATTCTCTGGGGCGTATCGGGCATAAAAGGATTGGGGATGCGGACATTCACCACCTGATCGATAAATTCCTTCGGATTCAGAATGCCGGGATCCACTACAACGGGAAGCCCTTCTTTGTACCCAATGAGCTCCACCAGCTTCTTAAGCTGGGGATCCTTCATCTCCGCGGAGATCAGTTCATAACCGAGAAGGCAGCCAAAGACGGCCAGCGCGGTGTGCAGGGGATTCAGGCAGGTGCAGACCTTCATCTTTTCCACCTTGTCCACGGTTTCCCGGTCTGTAAAGATGATCCCGCCCTGTTCCAGAGGGGGCCTTCCGTTGGGGAAAGCGTCCTCGATCACGAGATATTCGCACTCTTCGGCGTTTACAAAGGGCGCAATGTATGTATGTTTGGAGGTGATCACCGGCTCCAGCTCTTCCATGCCGTCCGCGGCCAGCATAGCCTCCACTCTGGCGTCGGGCCGGGGCGTGATCTTATCGATCATGCTCCAGGGGAAGGAAACCTTTTCCGGATCCTTCACATAGTTAAGGAAGGCTGCGTCAGCCAGCCCGCGGCCGCACCACGCTTCCGCAAAGGCAAGGACGGCGGCCTTCAGCTTGTCGCCGTTGTGGGAACAGTTATCCATGCTGACCATGGCGATGGGAAGTTTTCCCTGCAGGAATCTGTGATACAGCAGGGAAACCAGCTTCCCCAGATAGCTGTTGGGCGCTTCCGGCCCCTTTGCAAAATCCGCCGCCACGGCGGGCAGCGTCGCGCCCCTGGCGTCTGTCACCGCATAGCCCTTTTCCGTGATGGTAAAGCTTGCCATCTGGAGGGAAGGGCAGGCAAAGATTTCCTTCAGCCGTGTATATTCCGCCTTGTTAGAACTGTCCAATATAAGGGACTCCATAATGCTTCCCACAACGGTCTTTTCCACGGTGTTATCGGCCTTGAGCGTGGCCAGGACCGTCAGATTGTCGTGGGGGCGGCTGCTCTTTTCGATGATCTCGTAATCGTACCCTTCCGCGGCGATCAGGCCTGTGTCCATGACCCCGCGGTTCAAAAGACGCTGCAGGACGTTGGCCTGAAACGCTTTGAAAATGTTGCCTGCGCCGAAATGGATCCATACGGGCCGCGCCAGAGTATTGGCGCGCACCTTTTCATAGTCGAAGGTGGGAAGCTGGTAACCGGCCGCCTCAAAGGCGGTCCGGCCGGCTTCCAGACCGGCTCTTGTCAGTTTCATAATCTTCCTCGTTTCTGCGCCGCTTATTTTCCGGACAGATCCTGCGGATGCGGCGCGGACGCGGATCTGACGGTTTATCGGCACTTTAGCCTTTTTTGTGCTGCTTTTCGATAGCTTCCCAGAGCCCGTTTAAGTAGGTGGCGCCCAGAGCCCTGTCGTAAAGGCCGTAGCCGGGCATTGCCACCTCGTCCCAGATCATGCGCCCGTGGTCGGGACGGATGGGGCCTGTGAAGCCGATATCGTACAGCGCAAGCATGATCTCGTACATATCGAAGGTGCCGTCGCTGGACAGATGCGCGGATTCCTCAAAGTCCGTGGGAGAGTTGAATTTCAGGTTGCGCACATGGGCAAAGTGGATGCGGCCCTTCAGGGAGCGGATCATGTCGGGAAGATCGTTTTCCAGATTTGTGCCGTAGGAGCCGGAGCAGAAGGTGACGCCGTTGTGCGGATTGTCCACCATCTTCATCATCCGCAGGATATTCTGCTTGTTGATGATGATCCGGGGAAGACCGAACACGCTCCAGGCGGGATCGTCGGGATGGATCGCCATATTGATGTCATATTTGTCACAGACGGGCATAATGCGCTCCAGAAAATATTTCAGGTTGGCGAAAAGCTTTTCGTCGTCCACATCCCGATACAGCTCAAAGAGCTCCTTGATGTGGGCCATGCGCTCGGGTTCCCAGCCCGGCAGGATGGCGCCGTTGGCGTCGCCGCTGATGGAGGCGAACATATCCTCCGGATTTAAGGCGTCCACGGCCTCCTGGGTGTAGGCCAGCACGGTGGAGCCGTCGGGGCGCACTCTGGCAAGCTCGGTCCTGGTCCAGTCGAACACGGGCATGAAGTTGTAGCATACCATGTGGATCCCGGCCTGACCGAGACGCTCCAGCGTGGTGATATAGTTGTCGATGTAAAGGTCCCTGTCGGGTGTCCCGACCTTGATGGCGTCGTGGATATTGACGCTTTCAATGCCGGCCAGTTTAAGGCCCGCGTCCTCGATCTCTTTTTTCAGGGCAAGAATTTCTTCCGTCTTCCAGACCTCGCCGGGAGCGGTGCCGTAGAGAGTGGAGATCACGCCGGTGACGCCGGGAATCTGGCGGATCTGTTTTAATGTTACGGTATCATATTTGCTGCCGTACCAGCGCAGAGTCATCTGCATAGGGGTTACCTCCGTTTCTGCCGCCTTACGCTGTCCTTCAGCGTATACAGGCTCGTCACCTCTATTATATAAGGGATCGAAATACAAAACAAGACCCGGCAGGTTTTTTGTTGCGGTTTTTGAGAAAATCGTGTATGATAACCATAGAATGCCCGGTACGAAAAGGGGCCGGATGAGATTTTGGAAAGACGGTAAGAGAAAGGAGCGAATAAACATGGCAAAAGAGCTGCCAAAAAGGGAAGAAGCGCCCAGGGAGGATACCTGGAAGCTGGAGGATATGTATCCTTCCGCAAAGGAGTGGGAGGAGGACCTGAAAAAGGTCATGGAGCTGGCGGAGGAGATCGCCGGCATGGAGGGGCATCTTGGTGACAGCGCCGGGAATCTGCGGAAGGTGCTTGAAAAGATCGCCGGGATGGGTGAAAAACTGGATCTGGCCTACAACTATGCGGAGAGGCTTTTCGATCAGGACCAGAATAACAGCGAACATCAGGCCATGAGCGCAAAGGCTGCGAATATTTACGCCCAGGCCGCCAGTCTCGTCGCTTACATGGAGCCGGAGATCATCGGCATCGACGACGGGAAGTTGGAACGCTTTTACCAGGAGGATCCGGGACTTGAGCTGTACCGCGGGCAGATCAGGGAGATCTGCCGCCTGAAGGAGCACTGCCTTTCGGCAGAGATGGAAAAGCTTCTGGCCCAGGCCACGGAGATGAGCAATACGGCTTCGGATACCTTTTCCGTGATCAACAACGCGGATTTTCTCTTTCCGGAGGTGGAGGATGAAAAGGGCGAGACCATCCGGATCACCCACGGGCGGTACGGTACGCTGATGGAAAGCGCCGACAGGAGAGTGCGCAGGGAGAGTTTTGAGAAGCTGTACTCCGTGTATCAGCAGTATGTCAATACGCTGGCCAGCCTGTACAACGGCCAGGTGAAGATGCAGATCTTCTACGCCAGGGCCAGAAAATACCGGAATACGCTGGAGGCGGCGGTGACGGCCAACGATGTGTCCCCGGCGGTCTATCATAATCTGGTGGAGACGGTGGGCCGGAACCTGGACAAGCTCCACCGCTATGTGAGCCTGCGGAAGAGATGTCTCGGGCTGGACGAGCTGCACATGTACGATATCTATACGCCCATGATACCGGACGCGGCAAAGAAGATTCCCTACGGGGAGGCAAAGGAGACTGTTCTGAAGGCGCTGGCGCCCCTGGGGGAGGATTATCTTGCAAAGCTGAAGGAGGGATTTGAAAACCGCTGGATCGATGTGTACGAGAATCAGGGCAAGCGAAGCGGGGCGTACTCCGCCGGCGCTTACGGCGTCCATCCTTATGTCCTGTTAAATTATACCGGTTCGCTGGACAGCATGTTTACCCTGGCCCATGAGATGGGACATGCCCTGCACAGCTGTTATTCCAACGAAAACCAGCCTTACATCTACGCGAATTACAAGATCTTTGTGGCGGAGGTGGCGTCCACCACCAACGAGATTCTGCTGATGGAATATCTGCTGAAGAACACGACGGAGAAAAGGGAGAGGGCGTACCTTTTGAACCATTATCTGGACAGCTTTAAGGGAACGGTGTTCCGCCAGACCCAGTTTGCGGAGTTTGAGATGAAAAGCAACGCCCTGTGCGAGAGCGGGGAGAGCCTGAACGCCGGAAACCTGAATCAGATGTATCTGGAACTGAACCGGAAATATTACGGGCCGGACATGGTCTCCGATGAGCAGATCGCCTTTGAGTGGGCCAGGGTCCCTCATTTTTATTATAATTTCTATGTGTATCAGTACGCCACCGCCTTTTCCGCTTCCGTGGCCATTGCCAAAAGCATCCTGAGCGAGGGCGCCCCCGCGGTAGAGCGGTATAAGAAATTTCTGTCCGGCGGCTGCAGCATGGCGCCGGTGGAGCTTTTGAAGATCGCGGGGGTGAACCTTGAGACGCCGGAACCCATCGAGCGGGCCATGCAGGCCTTCGGCGAGATCCTGGACGAGATGGAAGCGCTGGTGGATCATGAAGCTGAAGATAGCGGTATGTGACGACGAGGCAGCCCAGAGGACGTATCTTGTCAGGCTGGCCGCGGACTGGGCAAAAGGCCGCAGCCATCTGGCACAGATCAGGCAGTACGGGGACGCAGAATCCTTTTTCTTTGATTACGGGGAGGAAAAGGACTTCGACATTCTGCTGCTGGATGTGGAGATGCCGGGGATGAACGGGATTGAGCTGGCGAAAAGGGTAAGGCGCGACAGCCTGGCGGTACAGATCATTTTTATCACAGGGTATTATGAGTATTTCAGCGACGGCTTTGACGTTTCCGCTCTTCATTATCTGCTCAAGCCGGTGGATGAACAAAAGCTGGCGGAGGTGCTGGACAGGGCGGCGGAGAATCTGGCTTACCGCCAGCGGACGGTGCTGCTTGCCACCGCCGACGGCGGGATCAAGGTGCCGCTGTCCGATATTCTGTATGCGGAGTCGGAAAATGTTTATGTCATTGTCCACACGCTGCAGGGCAGCTACCGGGCGCGGATGGCGCTGGCCAAGCTTGCGCTGCAGCTGGATGACACCTTTTTCCGGATCCACCGTTCTTATCTGGTGGGGTTAAAATATGTGAAAAAGGTCACGCGCACGACTGTAACCATGGCGGACGGGGCGCAGCTTCCTGTCAGCAGGGGATCCTATAACGCGGTACACGGGGCGCTGATCCGGTATCTGTAGGAGAAATTGAGGAAATGTGCAGGAGGGTGCAATGCTGTTTGACAGGCTGATAGAAAAAAGAGTCGCGTCCTTTGAAAGAGAGCTTTTGCAGAAATATTACGCAGAAGTAGAGAATATGTACAGCAAAATGAGGGGCTGGCGGCACGATTACAGACACCATATCCAGACCATGAAGGTACACGCGGCCTGCGGCGAATATGAAGAGATCGAGCGGTATCTGGACATGCTGGATGATGATCTGACCAACGTGGAAACGGTGGTCAGGACGGGGAATAAGATGGCGGACGCCATTTTGAACAGCAAGCTTTCCGTGGCGGCCGGGAAACAGATTCAGGTAAAGGCGGATGCAAAGGTACCGGTCGCCCTGTCCATATCGGAGCTGGATCTGTGCGTCCTGATCGGCAATCTGCTGGATAACGCCATTGACGCCTGTATGGAGCTTCCGCCTGAGAGACGGCTGATCCGGATCTATATGGAAATGAAAGGAAATTATCTGTATCTGTCGCTGACGAATACGGCCGGCGGGAGAAAGAAGCGTACTTTCCGTTCCACAAAGGGAGAAGGGCATGGCCTTGGAATAGCCCGTGCGGACGCCGTTGTAAAAAAATACGGGGGGTATCTTACGAGAGCTTCCGAGGATGAGGCTTTTTCCACGGAGGTGCTGCTCCCGCAGTCATTGTAAAAAGACAGTTCTTTGATGTGAAATATGGTTTATAAGTGCAGCTGACATCAAATTTTCGACATTTGATATCAGACTGCACTTTTTTATATTTTGGTGTGGTATACTTCCATTCATCGGAAGGGTAGAGGGATGGCGGCGCGAGACATTCGGAAAGATACGGGATGGCGGCGCAGGAAACAGGGCGCCGCCTGAAAAACACGGAGAGAGCGGATCGGGAGGACAGGAAAAATGAGCGGAGGGAAAACAGAAAAAGAAAAAACAGGGCGCGGTTATTCCGTCGTCAGTTGTTTTTCCTGGGCTCTGAGGAAGCAGTGGCGGCTGGATAAAAAATATCAGTTCCTTTTGTTTGCGGGAATCCCTGTAGCGGTGGTAAGTCCGCTGGTAAATTCACTGTTTTCCAAGGAGTTGATCGACCGGATCGGCGCGGGTTCCTCCTTTGCGCAGCTTGTGGCGGTGACGGCGCTGTTTTTGGCGGCGGATTTTTTCCTCGTGCAGTTCGGCTTTTTTTTGAATCGGAAATGTGAGGGGAGAAGGTATTATGCCACGGGCGTACACCAGACGGATATGAGTGAGGCCGGAGACTACCGGATGGATTATGAAAATACGGAAAAGCAGGATTTCTGCAGAATTTCAGGATATGCCTGGGGTGATGCGGGCGGCGGAAACTGCGCCCTTGAGTTTTGCTGGCAGGATCTGTCTCAGGGGCTTTTGCACCTGAGCGGTATGCTCACGTATGGCGCCCTTATTGCCACGCTGCACCCGTTAATCTTTCCGGTGCTGGCTGCGACCTCCGTCCTGACTTATTTTACCACCCGCTGGCAGCCTGCGTATTATGAAAAAAACAAGCACCGCTGGGAGAAGGATATCCGGAAAAGGGATTATCTGCAGGGGCTCTCCGAGGATTTTCCGGCGGCAAAGGACATAAAGCTTTACGGAATGGAAGGCTGGCTTGAAAGTATGATGCGGGATTATCAGGCAGGGCTCCGTATATGGAACGCCCGGTGCAGGCTGCGGGGATTCTGGGCTTCCCTTTTGTCTGCCCTCATGAGCTTTTTTCAAAACGGCGCAGCTTATCTGATCCTGATTGGGCTTCTGTTAAAGGGCGGGATGACAGTGGGAGAATTTGTTTTCTATTTCGGGCTGACGGGAAGCATCGCGTCGTCGCTGCAGGGGATGATAAAGGATATGGCAATCCTGCGGACCAGGGCTGACAAGATCGCTTATTACCGGGATTTTTACGCCTATCCGTACCGATTCAACCACGGCGCGGGATGCCCTCTGCCGACGGCGCCGGTCTCAATCGAACTGAAGGATGTATGGTATCGTTATGACGGCGCACAGGATTACACCTTAAAAGGTATAAATCTTACGATCCGCCCGGGAGAAAGTCTTGCGCTGGTGGGCTTAAACGGCGCGGGAAAGACCACGCTGATCAAGCTGATCTGCGGCCTGTACGCTCCGACGAAGGGGGAGATTCTGGTGGGCGGTACAAGCATCGAAAAATACAACATTGAGGAGTATTATTCCCTGATCTCGGCAGTTTTTCAGGAGATCCGCATTGTGGCCTTCACGGTCTTTGAGTTTGTGGCCGGCGTTGATCTGAAGCGGCCCATGGCAAGGGAAGCGGCGGTGTCGGCCATGGAGGCGGCAGGGATCTATGAAAAAGTAAAAACGCTCCCTGCCGGAATGGATACCCATCTTGGAAAAGGGATCTATGACGACGGGATGGACTTTTCCGGCGGCGAGCTCCAGAAGCTTGTGCTTGCCCGGGCTATTTACAAGGACGGACCCATTTTGATCCTGGACGAGCCCACCGCAGCGCTTGACCCCATAGCGGAAAACAACCTGTACCAAAAGTACCGTTCTCTGACCGGGGGAAAGACCTCCGTCTATATTTCCCACCGATTCGCCTCAACCAGGTTCTGCGACCGGATTGTCCTGCTGGAGGACGGCGGCATTGCGGAAACCGGCACTCATGAGGAACTGATGAAAAAGAACGGGCGATACGCGGAACTGTTTGAAATCCAGAGCAGGTATTACAGGGAGGGCGAAAATCATGCTTAGAAAAAAGCCGGGGGGATTTCCGGAGAAAACCGGAGAAGAACAAATAGAAACCGGAAAAGGGAAACGGGCAAAAGCACGAGAAGAAAAACAGGAAAAAACCGGGGAAGGAAAGCGGGTAAAAGCGGGAGAGAAACGAATAAAAACCGGGGAAGACCAGAAAAAAACAGGGAGAGAAAGCCGCAGGGAAAATGTCACCCTCAGGGCGCTCAGGCAATATCACTCTTACAATCCCGCATATTTTCCGCTGTGTTTTCTGGAGACGCTGTTCAGGGAGGCTATGCCTTATTTCACGCTCTGGATGTCCGCTCAGATCGTGACTGCGCTCGCCGAAGGCGGGGAGAGAAGGGAGCTGTACTTCCTTGTGGGGACGACGTTGTTTGGAAGCCTTCTGATTCAGAGCCTGCAGGCGTTTCTTGGAAACCGCGTGGAGAAGGCGCTGGAAGTCCTGAACAATGAGGAAAAACTGAGACTTTACAAAAAGACACTGTCTCTGGACTATGACAAGATGGAAAATCCGGACATCCGCACACTTCGGCGCAGTATAACGGAAAATTCCTATATAAACGGCTATGGCGTGGAATATATGAGACAGTTTGTGCTTAGAATTATGTCCGGCGTCATCAGCCTGCTGTTTAGCGTGGCGCTCCTTGGGGAGATGGTATCGCAGATGGCGGCCGTTTCGTTCCGGCCTTTAAGTCTGCTTCTTTTTGCGGCCATGCTCGGGTTTAGTGCGCTCAGTGTCCTGATTCGGTCCGTATACAGCGGGAAAAGCGCGGCATACTGGGACGGGATCGGCGCAATGATGCTTGAGGAGAATAAAATTTCCATGGGATGTCAGACAAACGGAATGGATAACCGTATCTATCGGCAGCAGCAGATTATTACCGATCTGTTGAGGAGAGTCAGCCGGAAGCATCTTGAGGCTTTTTCCAAGGCGGCAATGATGGATTTTTGGGTTTCCATGCCCGTGTCTGCGGCTTCAATTCTGTCACAGGCATGTACTTACCTGATCGTGTGCTATTACTGTACGCTTGGAGCGTTCCCTGTGGGAAGCGTGATCAAGTATGTGGGATATCTCGGGATGCTCCTTAATAATCTGCAGAGTATTATATCCTATGTGGGAAGCATAAAGGGCAACGAAAGGTTCCTCGCAAACTACCTGGAGTATTTTGACATTCCAAACGATATGTATCAGGGGAGCCTTGCGGTGGAAAAGCGCAGCGACAAAAGATACGATATCGAGTTTCGGAATGTCAGCTTTCGCTATGCCGGAAGCGAAGCTTACGCGCTGAAAAATATCAATCTGAAAATCAAGGTGGGAGAACGCCTTGCCGTGGTGGGCATGAACGGCAGCGGAAAGACTACCTTCATTAAGCTGCTGTGTCGTCTGTACGATCCCGCGGAAGGGGAGATCGTGATGAACGACTTCAACATCCGTAAATATAATTATCGTCAGTATCTTGATGTTTTTTCGATAGTGTTTCAGGATTATCATCTGCTGGCAATGTCCCTGGGAAGCAACGTCGCCTGTGCGGGAACCTGGGACGGCGAAAAGGCGGAGCGGCTCCTTGTGGAGGCAGGGTTTGGGGAGCGGTATGAGCGGATGCCGAAAAAGCTGGATACGCCCCTCTACAAAAACTTTGACGAGGACGGCGTCAACATCTCCGGGGGAGAGGCGCAGAAAATTGCTCTGGCAAGGGCGCTGTACCGGGATGCTCCCTTTATCATCCTTGACGAGCCCACGGCGGCCCTGGATCCCGTGGCTGAAGCGGAGATCTATTCGGGATTTGACAGGATCGTGGGGGACAAGACCGCCATTTACATCAGCCACCGGCTGTCCTCCTGCCGGTTCTGCGACCGGATCGCAGTCTTTGACAGGGGCGGGATCGTACAAATTGGCACCCACGAAGAGCTGCTGGCGGATGAGAAGGGAAAGTATTATGAGCTCTGGCATGCCCAGGCGCAGTATTACGCCTGAGAACGCGGCGGGGAAGGAATCATCCGGGAGACCATCTTGACCTTTTTCCAGTAATATGGTATATTTTTCTGTATAAAAAAGCCGGGCAAAACGGCGCCTGGCATAACGGAAAAGGGCAGGAAAAGAGGAGGATTACTTATGGCGACGATTATCGGAGACAATTTACCCAACATTCCCTGGGAGGACAGACCTGCGGGCTGCTGTGACATTGTATGGCGTTACAGCCAGAACCCAATTGTGGAGCGGGACCAGATCCCCGGCTCCAACAGCATTTTCAATTCCGCCGTGGTGGCGAAAGACGGTGCTTTTGTAGGCATCTTCAGAAGCGACAACACCGCGATGGAACAGCATCTGTTTCTTGGAAAGAGCGACGATGCCATTCACTGGGACATTGAGCCGGATCCTCTGCCCCTTTACGACAAAAATGAGAAACAGTGCGGCGTGGCATGTGGGTATGATCCGAGAGTCTGCTGGATCGAGGACCGGTATTATGTGACCTGGTGCAATTCCTTCCACGGGCCCACCATCGGCGTAGCGTATTCCTTTGATTTCCAGAAATTTTATCAGCTGGAAAACGCCTTTCTGCCTTTCAACCGAAACGGCGTCATGTTCCCCAAAAAGATCGGCGGGAAGTTTATGATGCTCTCAAGGCCCAGCGACAACGGGCATACGCCCTTCGGTGACATGTTCTTAAGCCAGAGCCCCGACATGGAGCACTGGGGGTATCACCGCTATGTGATGCAGGCGCAGGGCTGGGCCTGGACCAAGGTGGGCGCAGGCCCGATCCCCATTCTCACCACGGAGGGATGGCTCCTGATCTTCCACGGCGTGGGAACTACCTGCAACGGCATGATCTATTCCATGGGCGCGGCCATTCTGGACGAGAACGAGCCCTGGAAGGTGAAATACCGCTGCAAGCCTTATATTTTCCATCCCACAGCGCTCTATGAATGTGTGGGAGACGTGCCGAACGTGACCTTCCCCTGCGCGACCCTTACGGACGCGGCGACCGGCAGGATCGCGATCTACTATGGCGCGGCGGATACCGTTGTGGGTCTTGCCTTTGCGCAGGTGGATGAACTGATCGACTTTATCAAGAAGAACGCGCTTTGAGGATCCCCGCGGTCAGCCCGGTTCCGCGATCCGTGAGACGCCCACGAAGATCTCCGAGATTTCGTACCAGGTGGCGTAATCCGTGACGCCGGTTTGGGGCAGATCAAAGATGCCCTGAAAGACGCGGACGGCTTCCGCCGTGGCGGGACCGTAGATCCCGTCCGGGGTGACGGTGGGAACGGCGGGGAAGTTCCGCGCGATGCGGTTCAGCTGGTTCTGCAGCTGGCGGACCTTGTCGCCGGAGGCGCCGATGTTCAGGGCGTATCCGGGATAGGAGGAGGGAACGCCGGAGATGGCGGTGGCAGTGTTGATATACATGTCGCTGCCGTAATAATACCGGAGGATCTCGATGGCGGTGTAGCCCTGATCGCCCAGATATTTGGAGCCCCACTGGCTCAGCCCGCTGCAGGTCACCCGCTGGCCGTCGCAGTAGGAGGTAAAGATGGGCTGCTGCACCCCCGGCCTTGACAGATAGCTGGCAAATACGGTATCCACCAGGTAGTCGATGTTCTCATAAATATTTCTTCCGTAGATCCACTTCTGGTCGTAGGCGGTGGAGGAGGTAATGGTAAAATCGTATCCCTGGTTCCGATACCATTCCGTATATACCCGGTTTAAGGTAAAGGACATGATCGCCAGAACATTTGCGTAGATCGCGGACTCCGGCCAGGTGGAATAGATCTCGCAGGAGGCGACGTTCTTGATGTAATCTCTGTAGCGCACCCAGTAATTGGGCGCTGTGGGATCGCTGGGGACGCCGTCGTGGACGATAATGTATTCCGGGATCACCACCCGGCTTAAAACGATCTCGCCGGACTCCGTCAAGGGCTTGATTTCCTCTTCCGGAATTTTGGCGGGATAGTCTCCAAACAGCGTGTGGGCAGGAATTACGACAATCCGGTCCGAGTCGCCGTCGGGGCCTTCCGACGGATTCATGCGGATCGGCTGCAGGGAGAGACGGCCCGCAAGGATTTCCGAGCCGGATACGAGAACGGGGTCATATCCCTCCGCTCTCACTTCAATGTTGTATTCCGAGTAAGGCTGTTCGGTGTTTTCCGGTTCCAGAGACAGTTCTACAGGTGGAGCCGGCAGTTCTACCGTCGGCGTCTGGCCGGAGCTGTCGGTGGTAAGCACTGTCAGCGGCTCGCCCGGATCCCCGGTGTAGGAGACGGAGACGGAAGCGCCTTCGATGGGGAGCAGTCCCAGGGACGACACCACGCTGATCTTGATGGAACCGCTGGAAGAGCCGGAGCTGACGGAAGGGCTGGAGTTGTCGGAAGGACTGGTCTCCTGTGCTGCTGCAAGTTCGTTGTCTGGCATAGATACCTCTCAATCTGCCGCGTACAGGCGGCATGCCCGCGCAGCGCAGAAAACGGACAAAGCGGCGCCGGGCTTTGTTACAGTCAGTATATGCAGCCGGCGCAGTAATGTGACAGAGCCGGCCAAAGGCTTTTGCGCAGGGTTTGAATGGGGAATCGGGGAAAGGATCAGGAGAAAGAGAAACCTATGAGCGAACTGGTTGAGATTACGGGGCTGACAAAAGCCTATGATGCAAATCACATTGCGGTGAACGACATCACGCTGACGCTTCCCAGAGGCAGGATCATCGGGCTTCTCGGGCCCAACGGCAGCGGAAAGACCACGCTGATCAAAATGCTGAACGGTCTTTTGACTCCCGGCAGGGGAAGCATAAGGATCAACGGGCAGCCGGTGGGACCGCTTACGAAGGCGCATGTGTCGTACCTGCCGGACCGGACCTATCTGTCCGGGAATCAGAAGATCCGGGATGTTCTGAAATATTTCTCCGACTTTTACGAAGATTTTTCCACAGAAAAGGCAAACGCCCTGCTGAGCGGCTTAAACATCGACCCGTCCGCCAGGATGCGGACGTTGTCCAAGGGGACGAAGGAAAAGGTGCAGCTGATTCTGGTGATGAGCCGGAACGCGGATCTGTATGTGCTTGACGAGCCAATTGCGGGCGTGGATCCCGCGGCGAGGGATTATATCCTGCGGACGATCCTGAACAACTACAATCCCGGGGCTTCGGTTCTCATCTCCACCCATCTGATCAGTGATATTGAACAGGTCCTGGACGAGGTGATCTTTATGCGGGATGGACGGTTTCTGCTTTATACATCCGCGGACAATATCCGCAGCCAGCACGGGAAAAGCGTTGACGCATATTTCAGGGAGGTGTTTGCATGCTAGGAAAACTGTTCAAATATGAATGGAAAAGCACCTGCCGCGTGTGTCTGCTGCTTCTGGCGGCCATCGGGGGCACGACCCTTCTGGGGGCGCTGATCTTTCAGGCGCCCATGTGGAAGAACATACTGGGCGGAAGCGGGAGCGCCGGCGAAACGCTGGTGAATGTTGTGAGCGTACTGGCCATTTTGTTGTACATTCTTCTTCTGGTTGGTGCGTTTTACGCGGCCTTTCTCTATCTGATGGTGCACTTTTACAGGAGCACATACAAAAGCGAGGGATATCTGCTCCATACGCTGCCTGTGCAGGGGCACCAGATCGTGTTCAGCAAGGTCGCCATGGGTTCCATCTGGGTTTACCTGATCTATATTGCCATGATAATTTCCGTGACGGTGTTCTTTCTGGCCATGATATCCGCCTTTTCCGGGGAAAGCGTCTTCTGGCTCCTGGGACATATGAGGGATTTTTGGGCGGAGGTGTCAAAAGAGCTGAGGACGGTGTTTGGGGAGCTGTCTTTTAACGGGGCTTCCTGGATGGCGCTCTTTTGCTTCAGCCTGATCCTGGGCGTCCCCTCCAGCCTGCTCATCCTGTTCGGCGCGATTTCGCTTGGACAGCTTTTTGCGAAGAACCGGGTGCTGATGGCTGTGGTGTGCTATGTGGGGATCATGATCGCAAGGTGGATCCTGACCTCTCTGTCGAGAGGAGTCTGTTACGCGGTGGCGGCGATTGGCAGGAACGGTGACATTTTTGGATATCTGAATTCCAGCCTCCTTATTTCGATTGTTATCGACGTGTTTCTTGCCGTGGGATGCTACGCGGTCTCCTGCCATGTGATCTCAAGAAGGCTCAATCTGGAATAAGATGCGCCGGCAAAACGGGGCGGCCATTTTACGGGAAAAAGGCGGCGGAAAAATAGAAGAAATTTTGGGAAGGGTTCCGGGGAAAGCGCTTTGGGGGGCGGGCCGGAAACAGGAAGAATCGAAAGGAAAAGCAGGTGAGTGGGAATGCAGACGATCATAAACCAGATCCTGGAGGGAAACTTTGACTATGCCAACGGTTCTCTTGATTTTTCCTGCTCAAAAATAGAAATTTCCCTCTGCCGGGGAGAAAGGTACGAGGGATCCTTTTTTGTCTATGCGTCCGAAGGCGCCTACGCTGCGGGAACGGTGATGTCGTCGGATCTTCGGATGGAATGCCTGACCAGGGAATTTGTGGGAGAGAGGGAAGAAATCTTCTTTTGTTTTCACGGTGAGGAGCTTGAGGAAGGCGATGTAGTAAAGGGCAGTTTTTTCATCGTGAGCAACCGGGGGGAATATTATATCCCCTTTGTGGCCACTGTGGAATACAGGACGGTGGAATCCTCCGTGGGGGCGATCCGGAACCTGTTTCATTTTGCCAACCTGGCCAAGAGCAGCTGGCAGGAGGCGGTGAAGCTTTATTATTCGCCGGAGTTTTCCGGCGTCTTTTCGGGCCGCGATATTCAGTTTGCGGACGACTACAGGGCGCTTTCTGTTTATGAGGGCATGGAGCAGAGCGTGGAAGAATTTCTGGTCCAGGTCAATAAGAAACAGAAGGTTGATTTTCTGCTGGAGGAAAAAGAGCTTGTTCTGGAACGGGGCGCCGGGTTCGATGCCGGCGGCGTGGCGGAGCGTGAATTGACAGTCATCCGGAACGGCTGGGGATTTACGAAGCTCTTTATCGAGTGCCGGGGGGATTTCCTGTTTACGGAGAAGGAGGTCCTGACAGACGACGATTTCCTTGGAAATTACTGCAGGCTGCCCGTGTTTATCGACGGGAATCTCTGTGAAAGAGGGACCCATTTCGGGGAGGTCTGCCTCTATAATTGCTATGTGACGCTGACCGTTTTGGTGACGGTAAAAAACGGGGGAGCCGCAGCCGTCAGGCCGGAGCGGAGCCGGAAAAAGATCATGGCGCAGCTTGTGGAGGCTTTTCTTGCGTTCCGGATGAAGAAGACCGGGACGGCGGCGTGGCTGAAGGAGTCGGGGGCGCTGGTGGAGCGTCTTGCCGCCAGAAACGAAAACGACGCGGCGGCGAGACTGTTTCAGGCCCAGATGCTGATCACGGAAGAGCGGTTCAATGAAGCGGGATGGATTCTGGATCATGTTTCAGAGCTGCTGGAACACGGGGAAGGGGACGGCGCCCTTACGGCGTATTACCTGTATCTGACCACGCTGATCCACAGGGACGGGAAATATGTGGACCGGGTGAGTGCGGAGGTGGAGCAGATCTACCGCAGGGATACTTCGGACTGGCGCACGGCGTGGCTTCTTCTTTTCCTCTCTCAGGACTATCAGAAATCCGCCCAGAGCAGATGGGCTTTTCTGGAGCGGCAGTTCGGGAACGGGTGCAGGAGTCCGCTCCTGTATTTTGAAGCGGTCAGCATGATAAACGGCAATCCCGCTCTCCTGCGGAAGCTGGAGCCCTTTGAGCTGCAGGCGCTCTGGTATGGCGCAAGGCAGGATATCCTGAAGCCGGAGACGGTGGAGCAGCTCTTATACCTGACGGGTAAGGTCAGGGAGTTTTATCCCGTGCTGTACAGGATCCTTGTGAAACTGTACGAGGGGAAAAGCGATGTGCGGATCCTGCAGGAGATCTGTACGCTCCTGATCAAGGGAAGCAGGACGGACAAAAAGTATTTTGAATGGTATAAGGCGGGCGTGAACGCGAAGCTGCGGATCACGAACCTGTTTGAATATTTTATGGCGTCACTGGATCTTGGCGTGGTTCAGGAGCTGCCGAAGACGGTGCTGATGTATTTTTCCTATCAGAACAATCTGGACTATGAGCACAGCGCCTTTCTCTATGATTATATAGTGCAGCGCGCGGATAAGCTGGGGGAGATTTACGATGTCTACCGGCCGCGAATAGAACAGTTTGTCCTGGAGCAGATCCGGAAGGAGCGCATTAACCGGCCGCTGGCTGATCTTTACACCCGGTTTCTGGAGCCGGGAATGATCGACGGGGAGACCTGCGGGCCGCTCTCCAGGCTGCTCTTTGCCCATTTGATCCGGGTGGAAGATACCAGACTCCGGAAGGTATATGTCTACCAGCGGGGAAATCTGTATCCTGCGGAGTATACGTTAAGCGGCGGTGAGACGTGGGTGGCCCTTTACGGGAACGATTATACCATCGTGTTTGAGGACGCATGGAAGAACCGGTTTGTCCGGACCGTGGAGTATACGTTGGAAAAGCTTATGCTGCCGGGAAAATACATACGGCTTTTGACACCGTATCTGAAACAGAGCGCGGCGCTGGATATTTATCTTTGCGAGAATGAACGGGAAGAAGAGGAAGTTTCACAGGAAAGCGTTCAGCGTATGCTCCGGGTGCTGGACAGCGGCTGCGCCCAGCCTTATGTCCGTCGGGATCTGTATCTGCGGATCCTTCGTTACTATTATGAGACGGATGACATGCGCTCCCTGGACGAATATCTGTCCAGGATTCCGGCGGAGGATCTGACTGCGGCGGACAGGAACGATGTGGTCCGTTACATGACGCTGCGCGGGTGCTATGAGCTGGCCCGGCCGCTGCTTGACAGGTACGGCCCGTATTTCGTTGACGCCAAGGTGCTGGTAAGGCTGATCGGGCCTATGATGGAACGGGCAAATATGGTGGAGGATCCTGTATTAACGGCGGCAGCCGTGTATGTTTTCAACAGGCAGAAGTACGACGGTATTGTGCTGGAATATCTTTGCCGGTACTATCGGGGCATGACAAAGCATATGCGGGACATCTGGAAGGCGGCCAGGGATTTTGGCGTGGATTGTTATCGTCTCAGCGAAGCGATCCTGATCCAGATGCTCTACTCCGGTGCGTTTGTGGGAGAAAAGATGGAGATATTCCATTATTATGTGTCCCAGGGTGCAAAACCGGAGGTGGAGGAAGCTTTTCTGTCCCAGTGCGCCTTTGATTATTTCGTGCGGGAGCGCGTCACGGACAGCGATGTGTTCCGGGAGATCCGGCATATGTATCTTCGGGGGGAACCCGTACAGAGGGTGTGCAGGCTGGCGCTGCTTCGGTATTATGCGGAAAATCCGGATGAGCTGCAGAAGGATGCCGTTTCGACCGTGGAGGATTTCCTGCGCGAACTGATGGCGGAGGGCATACATTTAAAGTGCTTCCGGGAGTTTAAGGCTCTGTCATGGGTACAGCAGGAGCTTGCGGACAAGACGGTGATCGAGTATAAGGCGGCGCCGGGCAGCAGGGCGTGTATCCACTATGTGATCACGCGGGAAGACGGCGGCTCCGACGACTATATCTCGGAGTACATGCGCGAAGTGTATGGAGGGGTCTGCTTTAAGGAATTTATCCTCTTTTTCGGCGAGAGCCTGCAGTATTATATCACGGAGGAACGGGAAGGGGATTCCCAGCTGACGGAGAGCGGAACCATTCAGATGCACGATACCCATGGCGAGGAGGGGGACAGCCGATACCGGCTGGTGAACGATATTGTCATAAGCAGAACCATGGAGGACATGGATACCATGGATAATCTGCTGGAAGAGTATTACAGGAAGGATTATCTGAACGGACGGCTGTTCAGACTGAAATAGCGGGCCGGCATACCGGCAGGGAGAAGGCGGGATGGGCTTATTTAACAACGACAGATTAATACTCGGATATGATCTGGGAAATGAATTCTGCCAGATCAGTTACGCTTTTTCCGAAACCGGCGAGGTGGAGACGCTGTCACAGGTGGCAGGGGCCCAGAGTTTCAACATCCCCGCCGTTCTCTGTAAGCGCGCCGGGGTAAACCAATGGTACTATGGCAGGGACGCCCTGCGTTACGCCCGGGAGAAGCAGGGAATCCTGGTGGATAACCTTTTGGGGCAGGCGCTGGATGGGGAACAGGTCCTGATCGAGGGAGAGAGCTTCGACCCGGTGGCGCTGCTGGCGCTGTTTTTCAGAAGGAGCCTGGGCCTGCTGAACCAGGCGGCATCCTCGGAGCGGATCGGCGCAATGATGATTACCTGCGAGATGGTGGACAGCAGGGTGCTGGAAGTGATAAAAGCCATGATCGCGGCGGTGCATCTTAAAACAGACCGAATCGCGGTCCAGAGTCACGCGGAAAGCTATTACAACTATATGCTGAAGCAGCCGGAGGAGCTTTGGACTAACCGCTCCATGCTGTTTGATTACCGCAGCAGCTGTGTGCGGGTATCCTGTCTGGAATGTAACCGGAAGACGACGCCTGTGGTGGTCTTTATTAACGAAAGGCTGCATCCTTTTTACGCATGGGAGCCGCTTCCGGAGGAGGAGACGGCCAGAAAGAAGCGCATGGAGGAGCTGGACGCGGCGCTGCTGCGGATCGCGGAGAACGCCATGCAGCCTCAGGTGGAGAGCGTATATCTGATCGGAGACGGCTTTGAACAGGAGTGGATGAAGGAATCCCTGCGCTTTCTCTGCAAGGGCCGCAGGGTATTTCAGGGAAACAATCTGTTCAGCAAGGGCGCCTGCTGCGGTATGCAGGAGCGCCTGAGCCAGAGCCAGACCGGGAAGGAACATGTATTCCTGGGGCGCGACAAGCTGAAGGCAAATATCGGTATGCAGGTCCTGCGTCAGGGGGAGGAGTCATACTATGCGCTGCTGGATGCGGGAGTGAACTGGTATGAGGCGGATGACACCGTGGAGTTTTACATTCGGGACGGCAGCGAGCTGTCGCTGATCGTGACACCGTTTACGGGAAAGAGCGGGAAGGAAGCCAGAATCGTCCTGGAGGATTTTCCGGGAAATATCGCGAGGCTGCGGGCGCATTTCTATCTGGAGGCGGAAAATCTGCTGGTGATGGAGGTGCAGGACCTTGGCTTTGGGGAGTTCCGCTCTTCCTCCAGGCGCGTATGGCAGGAGCGGCTGGAATTGTACCAGACATAAAAAGTGCGGGCCGGCTGCACCTTGTAAGACCCTGAGGGCAGGCGGCGCCGCAGAGGCGGAAGGAGGCGGCGGTAATGCGCGTCAGCATATGCGTGGGCAATTATGCGAAAACGCCATATTGTATCCCGGGACTTGAGATGAATGCATACTGCATGGAGGAGCTGTGCTATTGCCTGAAGGAAAATGCCTTCCTGCTGGATACATCCCTCATGAACGACGGGCTTCTCCACTGGATCGAGCAGGAGTGCGGCCTGAGGGAGCTGGCGAGGGCCCTGCACCCGCTGGTGCACAGGCAGGGGTCGCTGAGCGCTTTTGTCAGACTCATTTTGGATTATACCGGATTTTATACGCCGGAGGAATCGGCGGAGGTGGAACAGGTTCTCAGGCAGGGCGCGGGCTTAAGCCGTATCGAAAAGAAAAAGAGCCAGGTGGATTATCTGGTGAAAAAGAAAAAGTATCTTTCCGCGGTCAGGGAATATGACAACCTGACTGCCAGGTGGCACGAGATGGAAAGGGAGGGGGAACCCCTGCCGGCGGCTGCCTGCCTGTCGTCCATCCTGCATAACAAAGGGGTGGCCCTGACGGGGCTGATGCTTTATGACCGGGCGGCGCAGTGTTTTCTGGAAGCCTTTGAGACGGATGGAGATCCTGACTGTTACCGGGATTATCTGGCGGCTATGAGAATGACGCTGTCAGAGGAAGATTATGTGGCCTTTGCCGCAGAGAGGACGGAAAATTACGGATATACGCTGGAACTGGAGAAGGAATTGGAGCAGATCCTGGGAGAGTGGGAGCAGCAGCCGGAGTACCTGCTCTTGAACAGCCGCCGCGCACGGCGCGGGGGAGCTGACCGGCAGAGCTATTACGAGGAGGGCGACCGGCTGATTCAGGCGCTGAAGGACGGTTACCGAAACAGCGTCAGCAACTGACAGGAGTAATGTGGATGGGATTTTGGATGAGACTTTTCAGAAGGGCCGGCGGGGAAGAAAGCCTTGATCCGGAGTGGGAGAACGCGGATGCGGAGAACGTTGACTTTTCGGACGGGGAGCAGCGAAGGCAGTATGTGGAGGATTGTCTGGAGAGGGCGGCGGAGGCTGCCAGGGAAATTGGGCTGCTGAGCGGCGAATACACGCTGGTCACATCCTATCTTACGGACATTGAAGAGATCGAGGCGCTGCCGGAGGAAGAGAGGGAAGCGCTGAACGTTATGGCGGGGCGGGTGGCGGCGCTTGACCATGAGCGGAAACGGTATCATGACAAAAAGGACCGTATGCCGGATTCGGATTATTACCGGCTGCGCCGGCAGGAGGCGGATGTTCAGGAGGGAATAGAAAAGCTGAAGGAATGCGAGCGTTACGGAGAGCTGATCCGGCAGGACATGAAACGGCTGGACAGGGAGCGCAGCGCCTACGGCTACAGGCGTGCGGAACTGACGGGAATGCTGAACAATCTCCGGGGGATGGCGGCGATCTTTCTCACCGCGCTGTCAGCCTGTGTGATCATGCTTTTGGTGCTGCAGTTTTTGTTTCACATGGAGGTCTGGCTGGGATACGGCATATCCGGGCTCGCGGCTGTGACCGCCATCGTCGTTCTTCTGATAAAATACACGGATGCGGAGCGGGAAAAGCGCCGCGTGGAACGGGCTGTGAACCGGCTGATCCTGCTTCAGAACAAGGTGAAGATCCGGTATGTAAATAACAAAAACCTTCAGGAATACCTTTGTATGAAGTATAATACCGACG
Organism: uncultured Acetatifactor sp.; assembly: GCA_947627535.1. Lineage (GTDB taxonomy): Bacteria > Bacillota > Clostridia > Lachnospirales > Lachnospiraceae > Acetatifactor. Next base: position 78,419 of record CANQWM010000007.1, on the reverse strand, counting down.
GGGCCGGTCAGCTTGAAAAGCTTTGGAACCAGTATCTTCAGGAGAAGGAGGAGCGGAAAGAATACGCGGAGGCGGAAGCAAAGCTGGATTATTACCGGAATCAGCTGCAGGCGAGAATGTCAAACTACCATATCGCCGATCCGGACAGGTGGGTAAACCGGCCGGAAGCGCTGCTTGACAAAAGGGAGATGGTGGAGGTACGCCATGAACTGGTCCTGAGACGCCAGGCTCTCCGCAAACAGATAGATTACAACAATGAACTGGCGGGCCAGTCCCGGAAGGAGATCATGGATCTTGTAAAACGGTTTCCGGAATATGCCGCGGAAATTCTGGCGATGGCGGACCGCTATGAGGATGCCTGACCCGCTCCGGGCACAATGCCTATTGATTTCTGCGTTTCGGTAGGCTATAATGTCACCATGGAAACGGAAGTCCAAAGCAGATCCGCAGGCAAAAGGAAAAGTTTTGCGCTGCGCCGGAACCTGAGCCGAAGACGGCTCCTGAAAAACAGTTGCAGCAGGGAGGTTTACGATGAAAAAAATGGAACAGCTCTATGAGGGCAAAGCAAAAAAAGTATTCCTGACAGATGATCCCGATGTCCTGATCGTGGATTACAAGGATGACGCCACAGCGTTTAACGGCGTGAAAAAAGGAACCATTGTGGGAAAGGGCGTCATCAACAACAAGATGACAAACCATGTCTTTCAGCTTCTGGAAAAGGAAGGGGTCCCCACCCATTTCATAAAGGAGCTCAGCGACAGAGAGACCGCGGTTAAGCGCGTTGAGATCGTTCCGCTGGAAGTGATCATACGAAACGTGGCGGCGGGAAGCTTCTCCAAGAGACTGGGCGTTCCCGAGGGGACGCCGTTTGCCGAGCCTACCATCGAATTTTCCTATAAAAACGACGAGCTGGGCGATCCTCTGATCAATGATTCTTTTGCCAGAGCGCTGAATCTTGCCACCTGGGAAGAGATCGAGACCATCAAAAAGTACGCCTTTCGCGTGAATGATGTCCTGAAGGCGTATTTCCTTCAGGCAGGTATCCGGCTGATCGACTTTAAGATCGAGTTTGGCCGTTACCATGGACAGATCATTCTCGCGGATGAAACTTCGCCCGACACCTGCAGGCTTTGGGATGTCAACACCAACGAGAAGCTGGACAAGGACCGGTTCCGCCGGGATCTCGGAAACGTGGAGGAAGCTTACAACGAGGTGTTTAAACGTCTCGGCCTGTGACAGATGGGGATTGCTTATTATTGTTGTTTTTACATAACGTTTTCTGGCAGAGGCGCCGGGTCCGCAGGGATCCTGCGCCCTTGCGGGTCTAATGCGGACAGTATGCGCTTTGCCTTAAATTCCAGGTTTAGAGTGGAGAGGTAAGAAAAGTGGCCGAAGAGATTTCTATTCAGATACAGGACAATGACAAGCCGCGGGAAGAATGCGGCGTATTCGGGGCCTATGATTTTGGAGGCGGAGACGTGGCCGCCACCATTTATTACGGCCTCCTGGCACTTCAGCATCGGGGGCAGGAAAGCTGCGGCATTGCCGTCAGCGACACCGCCGGGCCAAAGGGGAAGGTCCTCTCCGCAAGGGAGATGGGGCTGGTAAATGAAGCGTTTACCCCGGAGCATCTGGAAAAGCTGAAGGGTGATATCGGCGTGGGGCATGTCCGCTATTCCACAGCCGGGAGTTCCACCCGGGAAAACGCCCAGCCGCTGGTGCTCAACTATGTCAAGGGAACGCTGGGGCTGGCTCATAACGGGAATCTGATCAACGCGCCGCAGCTGCGGCGGGAGCTGGAGTACACGGGCGCTATCTTCCAGACCACCATCGACTCGGAGGTCATCGCCTATCATATCGCAAGAGAACGTCTGAATTCCAAAACCGTGGAAGAGGCTGTGGGAAGGGCCATGAAAAAGATCAAGGGGGCCTATTCCCTAGTGATCATGTCGCCCCGGAAGCTCATCGGCGCCAGGGATCCTTACGGCTTCCGGCCGCTGTGCATCGGAAAGCGGGACAATACCTGGCTCCTGGCCAGCGAGAGCTGTGCCCTGGACACCATCGGAGCAGAGTTTGTGCGTGACGTCCGGCCGGGGGAGATCGTGACGATCTCGCCGGAAAAGGGGCTGGAGTCCTTTATGAGCCATGCCATTCCCGAAGCGGAACACGCCCGCTGCGTTTTCGAGTACATTTATTTCGCCCGTCCGGACAGCATCCTGGACGATGTGAGCGTGTACCATTTCCGGATCATGGCGGGGAAATATCTTGCCATGGATTCTCCTGTGGAGGCGGATCTTGTGGTGGGAGTGCCGGAGTCCGGGAACTGTGCCGCCCTGGGGTATTCCCTTCAGTCCGGGATCCCTTATGGAACCGCGTTCGTAAAGAACGCCTATGTGGGCCGGACCTTCATAAAGCCGAAGCAGAAGAGCCGGGAGAACAGCGTGCAGGTTAAGCTGAACCCGATTCGGGAAGCGGTGGAGGGAAAGCGGATCATCATGATCGACGATTCCATTGTCCGGGGGACAACCTCCGACCGGATCGTCAGGATGCTCCGGCAGGCCGGCGCGAAGGAAGTGCACATGCGCGTCAGCTCCCCGCCCTTCCTCTGGCCCTGTTATTTCGGGACGGATGTACCGGCGAGGGAACAGCTTATCGCTTATAACCGTGATGTGCCGGAAATCTGCGGGATGATCGGAACGGACAGCCTGGCTTACCTTAAGCTGGAGCGCCTGCAGGAGATCATGGGAGACAGGCGTATCTGCACCGGATGCTTTACAGGAAAGTATCCGATGGAGCCGCCCTCAGAAGATATCAGAGGCGAGTTTGAAAAATAGTTGGAGAAATGGAAGAAGGAGACAATTTTAATGCGTACAGACAGCACTGACAGATACCAGAGCCCTCTTTCCGAGCGCTACGCCAGCAGGGAGATGCAGTACATTTTTTCACCGGACATGAAATTCCGCACCTGGCGCAGACTCTGGATCGCTCTGGCTGAAACGGAAAAGGAACTGGGCCTTTCCCAGAACGGTGTCCCTGTTATCACGGACGAACAGATCGAAGAACTGAAAGCGCATGCCGAAGATATCAATTACGATGTGGCGAGGGCACGGGAAAAGGAAGTGCGCCATGATGTGATGAGCCATGTCTATGCCTACGGGCAGCAGTGTCCGAAAGCCGCAGGAATTATCCATCTGGGCGCCACCTCCTGTTATGTGGGGGATAACACGGACATCATCGTGATGACAGAAGCGCTGAGGCTGGTGAAGAAGAAGCTGGTGAACGTTATCGCAAAGCTGGCGGATTTTGCGGAAAGGTATAAGGCCCAGCCCACGCTGGCCTTCACCCACTTCCAGCCTGCCCAGCCCACCACGGTGGGAAAGCGCGCGGCGCTCTGGCTGCAGGAATTTTCCATGGATCTGGAGGATCTGGAGTATGTGCTTTCCACCATGAAGCTGCTTGGATCCAAGGGAACCACCGGCACCCAGGCGTCTTTTCTGGAGCTTTTTTGCGGCGACCAGGAAACTGTGGATAAGATCGATCCCATGATCGCGGAGAAGATGGGGTTTGCGGAATGCTGTCCCGTTTCGGGCCAGACTTATTCCAGAAAGGTGGATACCAGGGTGGCAAATGTGCTGGCGGGCATTGCGGCTTCCGCCCATAAGATGAGCAACGATATCCGCCTTCTGCAGCATTTAAAGGAAGTGGAAGAACCCTTTGAAAAAAGCCAGATCGGCTCTTCCGCCATGGCGTACAAGAGAAATCCCATGAGAAGCGAGCGGATCGCTTCCCTGTCCAGGTATGTCATGATAGATGCGCTGAATCCCGCCATCACTTCCGCAGCTCAGTGGTTTGAGAGGACGCTGGATGATTCCGCGAACAAGCGTCTTTCCATTCCCGAGGCTTTCCTTGCCGTGGACGGCATACTGGATCTGTGCCTGAATGTGGTGGACGGGCTGGTGGTCTATCCGAAGGTGATCGAAAAGCATTTAAGAAGCGAACTGCCTTTTATGGCAACGGAAAATATCATGATGGACGCCGTAAAGAACGGCGGAAACCGTCAGGAGCTGCATGAGCGCATCCGGGAGCTTTCCATGGAAGCGGGACGGAACGTGAAGGTGGAGGGAAAGGAAAATAATCTGCTGGAACTGATCGCGGCGGATCCCGCCTTCAACATGACGCTGGAGGAGCTGAAGAAAGCAATGGAGCCGGAGCGGTATACAGGGCGTTCCAAGGAACAGGTGGAGGCGTTCCTTGGCCGCGTGATCCGGCCGCTGCTTGAGAAAAATAAAGAACTGCTGGGACTGCAGACAGAGATTAACGTGTGACAGACACGCGGGAAAGGCTTGGAGACAGATATGGGTGGTTTTTTTGGAGTGGCGGCGAAGGAGGACTGTGTTTTTGACCTGTTTTTCGGAACGGATTATCATTCCCATCTTGGGACGAGACGTGCCGGAATGGCCGTTTACAGCAAGGATTCCGGATTTGACAGGGCGATTCACAACATTGAGAACGCTCCCTTCCGCACAAAGTTTGACAAGGATCTGAACGAGATGCACGGCAGTCTCGGGATTGGCTGTATCTCCGATTATGAGCCCCAGCCGCTGATGGTCCGTTCCCACCATGGGACCTATGCCATCACCACGGTAGGCAAGATCAACAACACGGATCAGCTGATCGAGGATCTTTTTGTCAGAGGACACTCCCATTTTCTGGAGATGAGCGGCGGAGACATCAACGCTACCGAGCTGGTTGCTTCTATCGTCAATCAGGAAGAGAACCTGGTGGACGGAATCCGTCATGCCCAGGAGGTCATCGACGGCTCTATGACGATCCTTTTGATGACGCCGAAGGGGATTTATGCCGCCAGGGACAGACTGGGCAGGACGCCTGTTGTGATCGGAAAGAAAGAAGGGGCCTACTGCGTATCCTTTGAGAGCTTTGCCTATCTGAACCTGGGGTATGTGGAAGAGAGGGAGCTTGGACCGGGAGAGATCGTCGTGGTGACGCCAGAGGGAGTAAAAACTCTGGCCGCGCCTGGGAAAGACATGAAGATCTGTACGTTCCTCTGGGTGTATTATGGGTATCCCTCTTCCTCCTATGAAGGGATCAGTGTGGAGCAGATGCGCTATAACTGCGGCGCGCTGCTGGCGGAGCGGGACAATGTCCGTCCTGATATCGTTGCAGGCGTGCCGGACTCCGGCACAGCCCATGCCATCGGTTACGCAAACCGGTCCGGGATCCCGTTTTCCAGACCTTTTATCAAGTATACGCCTACCTGGCCCAGATCCTTTATGCCGACCATCCAGACTCAGAGAAACCTGATCGCAAGGATGAAACTGATCCCGGTGCAGGAGCTGATCCAGAACAAAAGCCTGCTTCTCATCGACGATTCCATCGTCCGGGGCACGCAGCTTCGGGAAACCACGGAATTTCTGTATCAGAGCGGCGCGAAGGAAGTACATATCCGTCCGGCCTGTCCGCCTCTTTTGTTTGGCTGTAAATATCTGAATTTCTCGCGCTCCTCCTCGGAAATGGATCTGATCGCGAGACGGGTCCTCAGCCAGATGGAGCAGGAGGACAGAGAGATCGACCTGAAATATTATGTGGATCCGGACACGCCCCAGTATGCGGAGATGGTAGAACGGATCGGACGCCAGCTGAATTTCACCACGCTGCGGTACAACAGGCTGGATGACATGATCGCTTCTGTGGGGATACCCAGAGACAGGCTTTGTACTTATTGCTGGGACGGGAATGAGTAGAGGGGCAGATTTACCTCAAACAGTATCCTGCCGTGATCGGCTGTCCTGGCACTGATGGAGCCTTTGTGAAGCTCCACAATGGACTTTGCGATAGAGAGCCCGAGCCCGTAACTGCCGTCAGGGGTCCGGGCTCTGTCCCCCCGGTAGAACCGTTCAAAAACCTTTTCCGGATCAAAGCCTTCAGGGTTTCTGCAGTCGTTTATGATCTGAAGGCGGATTGTTCTGCCTGCCGTGAGATGCACGGCGATCTTTCCTTTTTCATCACAATATTTTACCGCGTTATCCATAAGAACGGAAACAAGCTGGCGCAGTCTGGCTTCGTCGCCGAAACAGGTAATGCCGTCTGCAATGTCCAGGGTCAGCACCTTTGTTTCTGAGCGGATCAGGTTTTCAAAGGAACGGGCAGTGTCATAAACGATGTCGCTTAAGCTGCATGCTGCAAACGCGGGCGCCTGTTCCTCGTCCATTTTTGCCAGGGTGATCAGATCCCTCACCAGTCCGTTCATCTTGCCTACCTGTCTGTCGATGCCGTCAAACCATTCGCAGTCCCCGTATGTCATCCGCGCCAGTGCGTTATCCGCGGAGATCACCGTAAGCGGTGTCTTCAGCTCATGGCCGGCGTCCGTCACGAACTGTTTCTGCCGGGCGTAGCTTTCCGCGATAGGGCGGATGGCCCGGCCGGAAGCAAAGACAATGATAAGGAGCACCACAAGAAATCCGGCGATGCCGATGAGGACGGACACCCATAGCATGGTAAGGATGGAATACAGCGTGGAGGAGGCATTTACAATGCCGATCAGGGTCATGGGAACACCGGCCGGGTCCGTCCTGTCTGTCACGCGGTATCTGTAGCAGCTGTACCATCCGTCCTTATCCCCGCTGTCCAGAATATTGGACACGATCTCCTCAAGGTCCTCGGCGGAATAATTCTGGGCGGCGTCCTGGCGGATATCAGCGATGCCGCCCTGTGAATCAAGCAGGACCACACAGCCGTCCGCGCGCATACGGAGACGGTTTTCAAACCGGGGAAGAAGGCTGAATCCCTCTGCCGGCCCCCGCCTGCCCGGAAAGTCCTGGGGCGGCTGTTGGGGCGGAAGGCTGTTTTCTTCCCCGGTCTCTGCCGGCAGCCCGCCGTCCTGAAAATGAGTCCCGGGCGCGTTTTCATCGTTTTCCATCAGCATGTCAAGATGGGAGGAGAGCAGCCTGGTGTTCTGAATGATAAAGATACCGTTTATGGATCCTGTCACAAGCAGGATCACGGCAAACAGGGCGGCCGCTGTGACAGAGATAAATTTTCTGCGAAGTTTGGGTATCATGGCAGGGGTTTCTCCTTTTTATGTTTTTTCCAGACAGTATCCGACACCTCTGACGGCTCTGATTCCTACGGGGGCGTTCAGCTTTTCGATTTTTTTCCTGAGGTTGGAAAGGTTGACCCAGACAACGCTGACATCCGCCTCCGCCTCCCAGCCCCAGATGCGGTCCATGAACTGCTCCGTGGAGATGACGCTTCCGGGAGCCTGCATTAAAAGCTCCATCACCTGGAATTCCCTGCCCATGAGCCGCAGGCTTTCCCCTGCAAAACCCAGTTCGTATGTGGACAGGTTCAGCGTAAGTCCCTGGTATTCCAGAACATTTCCGTGATACTGGTCCCTCCTGCGGAGCATGGCCCTCACTCTGGCCAGCAGCTCGCTGGCGGCAAAAGGTTTGGGGAGATAGTCGTCCGCCCCAGCGTCCAGGCCGTTTACCCGGTCTTCCACTTCGCTTCTGGCAGTCAGGAGCAGCACGGGGGTGGAGACACCGTCTGCGCGGAGCTTCTTCAGGACCTCCAGACCGTCCATCCCGGGCATCATGATGTCCAGGATCAGCCCGTCGTAATCTCCGCCGGCGGCATAATCATAGGCGTCGCTGCCGTTAAAAACCGTGTCCGTGCTGTAATGGCTTCGTTCAAACAAGACGGTCAGGGCCCTGGCGATGTCTCTGTCGTCATCCGCGATCAAAAGCTTCATGGCTTCGTTTCCTCCCTGTTCCGAAATATTGTCTTTATCATAACACAATACGGCAAACAGCGCAAACAGGTCTTCCCGGCTTTCTGTCTGAACAGCCTAAAAATAGGACATTCCGAATCGGTGAAATAGAACATTCCGCAGCTGACGCTTGAAAAGGGACAGAAAATATAGTATTATGATGATACGGCGGAAGACGAAAACGAAGGGCTGGACGCCGGACGGGAGGTATTTATGAATCTGTTCAGTGAGATGGCGTTATCGCTCCACGATTTTGGCGGCTACAGCCGTTTTCTAAACAATAAAAAGAGCCGGATATTCTGTTACGGAATGCTTGTGATGCTGATCTATTTTGCTGCGGTGTGGCTGCTTCCTTCCATGATTCAGTTCGGCGGTTTTTTCGGATCGTCAAAGGGGTTCTGGGAGCGGGTGCCCGATTTTGAATTGAAGGACGGCAGACTGTGGGTGGACGATACCGTGGAGATGGAACAGGGCGGGGTCTATCTGCGCATTGACACGGAAAACGATTTTTATTTTCGGGATATGAATGAGCTGGAAGACCTTCTTTCGGATTACAGCAGTGTTGTCATTCTTGATTCGGAGAAGTTTATTCTCAAGAGCGGTGACGAGATCATGGGATCCTATTATACCGATCTGAACCTGGAACTGGACAGGAGCGATCTGGCAAAATTTGTCCCGCTGCTGTATCTGCTGTATGCAATATTCATGCTCTTTCTCTATGTCTGGACAACGGCGCTGTTTTTCTTTGGCGTTCTTATCCTGGCGCTGGCAGGGATGGCCATAGCCTCTTATCTGCGCTGTGAGCTTACCTTCGGCCAGATTTATATCCTCGGAGTCTACAGCCGTACTCTGCCCCTGCTCATCAAGGCGGTGGTATCCTTCCTGCCGGTGTATATTCCCTTTTTCTGGGTCATTAATTTTGGACTTTCCCTGTTTATCCTGACCACGGCAATGCGAAAGAGAAACGAACAGCAGTCTCAGGATATCTACCGGTAATTTGTTTCGTCCGGGGGTCTGTCCCGGGCGTTTTCGGGGCAATGGAAAAATCACAGTTTCTTCACACTTTTCTTAAGGTTCGATTTAGGTTTGTCTGATAAGATAATTCCATCAAAGCAGTGCGGCCGGGAAATACCCGGCCGGAATATAAAACAACAGGAGGATCGGATATGGCATCTCCTACGGTTTTTGAGCGCTATGAGATCAAGTATCTGCTTGACAGGGCGCAGAAGGAAGCGGTCATGGCGGCCATGGAATCCCATATGGAGCCGGACAGTTACGGGCGCAGCACCATTCGCAGCATTTATTACGACACGGAAACCTATCTCTTGATCAGAAGGTCCCTGGAGAGGCCGGTCTACAAGGAAAAGCTGCGGGTTCGAAGCTACCGCGCTGCCGGGCCCGGCGACAGCGTGTACATAGAACTGAAAAGAAAGTACCATTCGGTTGTTTATAAGCGCCGCACGGCTGTCTGCCAGAAGGATGCGGCGGATTATCTGGGGGGAAGGATCCCTGCGCCCACGCCCTGCCAGATCACGGATGAGATTGATTATTTCCGCGGGTATTACGGGACTCTGGCGCCCAGAGTGTTTCTCTCCAGCGAGAGGGAAGCGTTTTTTGAAAAGAACAGTGAATTTCGTGTGACGTTTGATGAAAATATTCTCTGGAGGACAACGGATCTTTCTCTGGCAGCCGGGGTTTACGGCGAAAGGATCCTGAAACCGGGACAGACGCTGATGGAGCTTAAGACAGCCGGGGGAATCCCGCTCTGGATGGTGGATGTCTTGACCAGTCAGAGGATCCGGAAGACTTCGTTTTCCAAGTATGGGAACGCTTATCTGGCCATGCTTGAGAGGGATAAAAAGGAGGAAAAAGCATATGCTTGACAAGATATTTCGAGGGATTTTTGACACGGACGCCCAGGCCGCGGCCGCTGTCTCTGTAGACCGGTTCCTGCTGTGCCTGGCGGTATCTCTGGCGGTGGGATTTTTACTGGCGGGGGCCTATACCGTGAAAAACCGCTGTACGAAAAGCTTTCTGCTGACGCTGGCGGTTCTGCCCGCGGTGGTCTGCGTGGTGATCCTGATGGTGAACGGCAGCGTCGGCACCGGGGTGGCGGTGGCAGGAACCTTCAGTCTGGTACGCTTTCGTTCCGTGCCCGGCACGGCCAGGGAAATCTGCGCCATTTTTCTTGCCATGTGCACGGGACTGATCGCCGGAATGGGATATCTGGGCTATGCGGCGCTTTTCGCGCTGGTGCTTGGCGGCGTGACGGTGGTTTACAACTGCTTTGATTTTGGGATCGGAAAACATGAGGCCCTTTACCGGGTGCTTCACATTACGATCCCGGAAGATCTGGATTACAGCGGCGTGTTTGACGATGTGCTGAAGGAGTATACGCGGACCCACAATCTGGAACAGGTAAAGACGGTGAATATGGGAAGCCTTTTTAAACTGACATACAATATCGTACTGAAGGACGACAGAGCGGAGAAAGAGCTGATCGACAAGCTGCGCTGCAGAAACGGGAATCTGGAAATATCGGTCTGCCAAAAGGAGACCGCTGCCTGTGAGCTTTAGGAAAACTGGGGACCGGCTGGAAAATGGCTGGATGGAAAGGTGAGGAAGATGAAGAGGAAAACATGGTTTCGGTTATGTGCGTTGCTTCTGGCGGGACTGACGGCTTTTTCCCTGACCGGGTGCGGCGGGAAGGAAGAGCCTGCGAATGTCTCCGCCGCAGAATGGGAGAACGTGGACGCATCTTCGGATCAGGCGGCTGCCGTCTTGGAGAATCCGCTGGATCCGGAGGAAATGTTTACGGAGAGAGATCTGGAGGGGGAGTATGACGCTTCGTCGGCTGTCCTGGTCACGCTGGAAGGCAGTACGGCCTCTGGCAGTGATCCGTCCGTGATCGTCTCCGACGGTGTCGTTACAATTACAGCGGCGGGGGTTTATATCCTGTCCGGAAACCTGGAAGGCATGGTCGCGGTAGAGGCCGCGGATACGGACAAGGTTTGTCTGGTGCTGGACGGAGCTGAAATTTCAAACAAAACAGGCGCGGCCATCTATGCGAAGGAAGCCGACAAGCTGTTTGTCACGCTGGCGGAAGGCTCACAGAACAGCCTTTCCGGGACAAGTGATACGACGGCGGACGGAAGCAATATTGACGGTGTTATTTTTTCCAGGTGCGATCTGACCGTAAACGGGACGGGAAACCTTCAGATTGAGGCGGCCGAAGGACACGGTATCGCGGCCAAGGACGATCTTGTCATCGCGGGGGGAACACTTACCGTAAATGCCGCCGGACATGGGCTGGAAGGCAAGGACAGCGTCCGCATTGCCGACGGACAGCTTGATATCACATCCGGAAAGGACGGAATACACTCGGAAAACAGTGACGAGACCGGGAAAGGTTTCGTCTATGTCCGGGGAGGTCTGCTTTCCCTTGTCTGCGGCGGCGACGGGATCAGCGCCGGTGACTGCCTGCAGATAGACGGGGGAGATTTCAGTATCCTCGCAGGGGGAGGAAACGGGGGAAACGCCGCCACAGACGATGACGGCAGCATTGTCAGCGCGAAGGGATTGAAAGCGGGCGAGGGAATGCGCATCAACGGCGGCAGTATCCTTGTGGATGCGCTGGATGACGCCCTTCACGGGGGCGGGGACCTTGCCGTCACAGGGGGTGCGCTTGAACTTGTCTCAGGGGACGACGGAATCCACTCCGACAAAACGGTGACGATGGCGGGCGGAAGCGTCGCTGTCACGGACAGTTACGAGGGAATAGAGGGAAATGACGTTGTGATCTCGGGCGGCGAGATCCGGATAACCGCTTCCGACGACGGCCTGAACGCCGCGGGAGGAAACGACGGCAGCGGCCTCCAGGGACCGGGCGGAATGGACAGAAGGGAAGCCTTTGGCGCGGAGGATTGTTCCATCACTATCTCGGGCGGCGTTCTTGTCGTCAACGCGGCAGGCGACGGGATCGACTCCAACGGAGATCTGACGGTCACGGGCGGGGAAACCTATGTATCGGGGCCGGAGAACGGCGCAAACGGCGCCATTGACTACAACGGTCAGGGGCGCATTACGGGCGGCGTTCTGGTGGCTGTGGGAAGCGCCCAGATGGCGATGAATTTCGGGGACGGTTCCACCCAGGGGTCCATCCTGACAAACGTTTCGGAATGTAGGGCTCAGGATACGGTGCAGCTTCTGGATGCGGAGGGGAATGTGCTGGCGGACTTTACGCCGGAGCGCTCCTTTTCCTCCGTGCTGGTCAGCTGTCCCGGGCTTGTGCAGGGCCAGACCTATACCTTGTCGGCAGGCGGACAGGAGCTTCAGATCGTTCTGGAGGAGCTGATCTACGGGAACGGAATGGGCGGCATGAACGGCGGTATGAGGGGCAGATTCCGAGACCCCCAGGCAGGAGAAAACGGCATGGACGGCGAAATGCCGGGGGGCTTTGGCGGCCCCGGCGGCAGGGAACGCCCAAGCGGCGGCCAGGACAGGGGGCCCCGGGGTGAGATCCAGGGCGAAGAGCGAGGTGAAGTCCCGGGATCCGTTCCGCCCGGGGATGTGTGACGGAAGGACCTGATCAAAATATGTCAGAAGAAAGTCCGAATGTTTGCGTTCGGGCTTTTCTTATGCCGAAAAGTGTGGTATAATTCTTATACTGATAGAAACGGTTGAAGGAAAGTGGTGCGATGAGATATCAGCTGCGTCATGCTGCAGGTATGTACTGGCTCCTGGACACCTGGCAGGAGGGAATGCCCTATAAGGCGCCTCTTACCATGAACGAAACGGGAGCGGACATATGGAACATGATGATAAAGGGATATGACAGGGATAAGATCGTGGATTCCCTTTGCCGGAAATACGGGGCAGACAGGGAAATTGTGGAGCGGGATATAATGCAGTTCCGGGCACAGCTGGCCGGATTTGGAATAGAGGAAACGGAAGCGGGAAAGCCTGAACAGGGAAGCTGACCAGTGAAAGCCGGGGAGAGGGCATATGAACATATTGTTGATTGGCGGCGCCGGGAACCTGGCTGATAATCTGATTATAAAGTTTAAGAAGGAGGGGCACAGGGTTTATCTGCTCACGGGAAACAGGTTTGGCAATCAACCTTACCAGAAGGTATTTGAACGTTATAATTTTACATATGACAACAGCTGTCTGAATGAGATCTTTGAGAGCGTGAAGCCGGATATCACCGTTTTTCTGGGCGCCCATGATTCTAATTTTCAGTGGAACAACGAGGAGGCTGCGTCGGTTAAATTCAGTTCCAGTCTGATGAACCTTCTGATGGCTTATGCCATGCTGAAACATGGCAGATTTATCTACCTGTCTTCCAATGCCGTTTACGGCGGCTTTTATCCGGAAAATATACCGGAAACGGCGGAGACCAATCCCGAAGGGCTTAAGGGAATGGCTTTAGCACAGGGAGAGGAAATGTGTGAGAGCTACCGCCGCACAAGAAATCTTGATATTATCACGCTGCGTCTGGATCATCTGTACAGTATTCCCAGCTGCCGGAAGGATGTGGCGGATATCTGCGGCGAAATGTGTCTTCAGGCGCTGGAGAAAAAGACGGTTACCTATCAGGAAGATACCGCTTTTTCTCTGCTTTTTTTAAATGACGCGGTGGAGTTTGTCTATCGGGCGGCATGCTGCAGGGAACACAAACATGCAATTTACAATATATCTTCTTCCAGTGAGATCACCCAGAAGCAGCTTGCGGAGATCGTCCAGGAAGCGATGGGGGAGGATGTCAGCATTGTCTCCACTGCTTCCCAGGAGGGCCGGAGGCGGGTTGTGCTGTCCAATCTTCTTTATGATACGGAATTTGGGAACCCGTTTTTCTGCAATGTAGCGGATACGGTGAAGAAGATAGCTGTCCAGATGAAAAAGAACAGCTTTGCGTTTCTGACAGGGGAGGATGGAAAGCTGCCCCTTTTCCAGCGAATCCTGAAGAAAACGGGATGGTTCCTGCGCGCCGTAGCGCCCTTCCTGGAGAATATGGCGGCGTTTATTCCGTTCTTTATGATGAATAACCGCGCTGTCGGCAGCAGGTATTTTGCCAATCTGGATTTTTATCTGCTGTATGTATTGTTGTTCGCTATTGTTTATGGACAGCAGCAGGCGACCTTTTCCGCTGTGCTTGCAGTTGCGGGCTACTGCTTCCGCCAGATGTACGACCGCTCCGGATTTGATGTCCTTCTGGACGCCAATACCTATGTGTGGATCACGCAGCTGTTCATATTGGGACTGATAGTAGGATACATGAGGGATTCCATCAGAAAGCTGCGTGAGGAAAGCGTGGAGGAGAAAGCGTTTCTTTCTCAGCAGCTGGGGGATATTCAGGATATCAATGTCAGCAATGTGCGGGTGAAGGATGCATTGGAAACTCAGATCGTGAACCAGAGCGACAGTGTGGGAAAGATCTATACCATCACATCCGCGCTGGACCAGTACAATCCGGAGGAAGTGCTGTTTTATGCCGCGGAAGTGCTGGGAAAGCTGATCAAGAGCAAGGATGTGGCCATCTACACCGTCTCCAACAGGGCATATGCGCGATTGTTTTCTTTTACGTCCAAAAAAGCCAGAATGCTGGGGAATTCCATCCAGTATACCCAGATGGGGGAACTTTATGAAACCCTGTGCCAGCATAAGGTATTTATCAACCGCAAATTGGACGAAAAATATCCGTTGATGGCAAACGCGATTTTTGATGATAAGGATCAAATGCAGATGTTGCTGATGATCTGGGGAATTCCCTGGGAGAGTATGACACTTGGCCAGGCCAATCAGCTTGTGATCATCAGTGCCCTGATCCAGAACGCGGTCCTTCGCGCAAGCCGGTATCTGAATGTATTGGAAGCGCAGCGTTATGTGGAAGATACACGTATGCTGGAGTCTGAAGCTTTCGGACGGCTGATGCAGGCTTACCTGAAGGCGCAGGGAAAGGGGCTGACGGAATGTACGGTGCTGAAGATCGAGGCGGATCCTTCGCTTTATCTGGAGGCGGGAAAGCAGCTGTCAGGAAAACTGCGTCAGACGGACTATATAGGGATGCTGGAGGACGGAGGGCTGTATACGCTGCTGCCCAATACGGCGCGGGAGGACGCCCATTATGTAATAAAGCGTTTTGCGGAGGCCGGCTATAACAGCAGGATCGTGGATGAAATATAGAGATTCCGCTTCGGTGCCGTCAGGCTTCAGGAAGGGTTGGCTGCAGGATGACAGAACAGGAGTTCCGTTTTATTATACTTCTCATTTGTAATACGCTGGTGGCGCTTATATATCTTCTGTGGAATCTGTTCCGGAAAAAAGAGAAAAGCAGAAGCTTTCTGTACCGTACTCTGCTCATGATCCTGTGTCCGGTAGTGGGACCATGTTTTTTCCTGCTTTCTTTTATTTTACTGAAAATATTTTTCTCGAGACCCGTTGATCTGGCGGATGTCATATTCAGCAAGGAGCGGGTGAGCACCTATGTCCATGCGGAGGAAAGCGAACGCAACCTTGTCCCCCTGGAGGAAGCCATCGAGATCACGGATACGGAAAACCTGCGGGCCATGATGATGGACGTGGTACGGGGAGATATCCAGAAGTCCCTGGCGGCCATCGCGCTGGCCCTGAACAGTGAAGATACCGAAACGGCCCACTATGCGGCTTCCGTGCTGCAGGATGCCTTAAACGATTTTCGGATGAATGTGCAGAAGCAATATCAGATGGTGCTTTCGGAAGGGGAAGGGACCGATCAGGCGGGCTGCGCGGAGATGCTGGCGCAGTATATGGATCAGGTGCTGGCACAGCATGTGTTTACCGATATGGAACAGAGAAACTACGTAAAGATGATGGATCAGGTCTGCGAGATCCTGTTTATCAAGGACAGGGGGCGTATGACAAGCGCGATGTACGAGGCGGTCAGCCTGCGGCTTCTGGAGATCGAAAACTTCGAGGATTGCCAGAAATGGTGCGAGAGGGCAGCGGCGCAGTACCCAAATTCTCTGGCCACATATTCCTGCCAGCTGAAGCTTTATTTTAACAGCGGACAGAAAAAAAGATTTTTTGAAGTGCTGGAGGAGCTGAAAAATTCTTTGGTGGTACTGGACAGTGAGACGTTGGAACTGATCAGGGTATTTTTATAAAGTTTTTAAGGCAGGAGAGGAGGTGCAGAACATGTCGATGACGACACTTACTTTGTGTCAGCTGGCAGGTATGTCCTGCGCCTACCTGTCCGTGACGGTGGGGCTGCCGGCATTTGTATTCGGCAGAAAGCTCTGTCGTCACAGGGCGCCGGAGCGCTTCCTGCTGTACTTTATGACCGGAAACTTTTTCATCATGAATCTGGTTTTCCTGCTGCAGCTTTTAAAGATATCGCATCCGGTCACGCTGATACTGGGGACGGTCCTGCCTGCCATAATAATCCGGATAAAAGTAAATCATATCCCCGTAAAGGAAAAATTCCAAAACTTTACCACATCGCTCCGCAGACTGGCCGGCGGCCAGATGGGAATCAGGACGGGTATCTACAAAATCGGCGGCATGGTGCGGGGGCTGCTGTGCCGGTTCTGCCGCTGGGCAGGCTTTTATCTGTCACACCATTTTTTTGACTGTACGCTGATCGCGCTGCTGCTGGCCTGGCTCTGGTATATTTACGGGACGAACCTGCTGGAATATTACGGCTATAAGGCGTCGGATCTCCTGGTGCATAATTACTGGATCAACGCTTTGAGCGACAACGATATTTTTGTGGCGGGAGTGTATCCCCACGGTTTCCACTGTGTCATCTATTATCTTCATGCAGTGTTTGGAATCGAAACCTTTGTACTTCTGAGAATTTTTGCGTTTGTACAGAATGTGATGCTGCATCTGATGCTGTTGTCTGTTCTCCGGCTGTGCTGTCGTTCCAGGTACTCGGCCTATGCAGGGACCTTTGCCTTTGCGGTGGGAACCTATTTTAAAAGCCATACCTATTCCAGGTATTACGCTACGCTGCCTCAGGAGTTCGGCATTATCTTTATTCTGCCGGCAATCTATTTCGGCTTTGCTTTTTTCGAGGAGAGAAGGAAAGAACTGAAAGCGGAGACTGTAAACGAAGCGGGCCGGGAAGGGGAAACAGAAACCGGAAGAACCGGGCAGGAAAAGGGAAAGGGAAAGGAAGCAAGGAAGCAGGCAAGGAAGGAAAAAAGAGAAGCGAAGAGACGAAAAAAGAAGGAAAGAGATATCTTTTCCCCGGCCAGTCTCGCACTGGCAGGTTTCTGTATGAGCTTTTCCATGACGCTGGCGGTGCATTTTTACGGTACGATGGTTGCCGGTATTTTCTGTGCGGCCATGGCCTGCGGTTACTTTTTTCTGTTTCTGAGGAAAAAATATTTCTGGAAGGTGGTATCCACCGTGACGGTCAGTGTAGTCATTGCGGTTATGCCGATGCTGATCGCGTTTCTGGGTGGAACGCCCCTTCAGGGTTCTCTTGGCTGGGGAATGAATATCATTTTCGGAGGGAAAGGCAGCGCGCAGCAACAGCAGGAGGTGCAGACACCGGAACCGGCAGGAACCGGGAATGAACTTCTTCCGGGAGAAGGTCTGACGGAAGGAGAACTGCCGGAGGGAAACTCATCTGCTGCCTGGACTGCGGAGACGATCCCCTCACAGGATTCCTATGCGGAGCAGGCGGTGCCGTCCGCCCCGCCGCCGAGCCTGAGGGAGAAGTGGGGTAATTTTTGGGAAAAAGTGACCCGGGCATGGCGTGCCATGGAAAACAGGCTGCAAAATTACGTATTCAGCCTTCCCTTTCAAAACGGTGTACATTGGATCATGATCTCCTTTCTGGGGCTGATCGGAATGGGTGGCTTTTATATTCTGACCCGGCAGGTATGCTATGGAGCCATGCTGGTCTCCACGGGGCTTTCTATGCTGTTTATGTGTGTGATGCTCAGCGCCAGTACCTTTGGTCTGCCGTCATTGATGGACGGTAACCGTGGAAGCATTTATTTCGCATATACCTGTCCGGTGGCGCTGGCTTTTGCGTTGGACGCCGTATTATATCTGCCTTTTTCCCCGCTGCGGGGGAAAGCCTGGAAGGTCGGAAGGGTAATTTTAAACGGATTGTCGCTAATCTGCGTCGCAGGCTTTCTGTATTATACTGTGACCGCGGGATGCCTGAAGGAGCCAAGACATACCGGAGCCCAGGAAATGAACGAGACGGTGGTCTGTCTGACAAATATTATTAAAAACGAAAAGGACTTTACGTGGACGATCGTCTCCGCCAATGATGAACTGCGAATGGGATGGGATCACGGATATCACTATGAAACCATCACCTTTCTGCAGGAAATGGAGATGGCGCCCACTGACACGCTGATCCGGATTCCTACTCAGGTAGTCTACTTTTTTATTGAGAAGATACCTGTAGATTATAATGTATCCTATGCCGGAAGCGGGCAGGCCATATCGGAGGAAGGGGCGTCCTATATGCTGCCGCGGGGCAGCGGGATCAACGTATATCAGGGAATGAACCGTTGGATTGTCATGTCGCGGATGTACTACTGGGCAGAGAGATTCCGGCAGCTTTGTCCGAACGAAATGGATATTTATATGGAAACAGACAATTTCATCTGTTATCGTCTGGAACAGGATCCCAACCGTCTGTATAATTTCGCGTTGGATTACGGGTATAACACATGGGGCTATAGAGCTGTGGAAACGGCGGAATGAGAGGGAAAATGGTATCACGGAGAAACTTCTTCAGCATCCTGATGATGATGGCCGTCATGTTTTTCATGTTTCAGTTTTCACAGGTCGCGAGAGAAGGCCAGAGCAATTATAATACAAATATTTATCTTGACGGGGAGGTTTTGTCAGGTGACGGACGCTGGCGTGCGGAGGATTCCGATATGTTCGGCGGGGAGGCCGGCTATGCCGTGCTTTTTGCCGGAAGCGGCAGTCCTGTGGAAACAGTGGTCTCTCAGTGGTGCGAATATACGAAAAGGAGACTGGTGGTCTGCGGCGGGGTGGAAGATTACACTGTTTCCGGGGATAGCCTGCCTGAGGCTGTCCTGGTTGACTCGTCTGCGGTTGACCTGGCTGGCGCGATGGAGACCTTTGACGAGATTACCGAACTGGGAATCACACTGATTTTCTGTAATCTGCCGGATCCGCAGGTCATCAGAGCTTCCGGGGAACTGCGGAAGCTTCTGGGCATTCAGAGTGTGCGGCAGGACAATATAGAGGTAGAGGGGATCCATCTGCTGAGCGGTTTTCTTTTGGGTGGGGAGAGCATGTATCTGGCAGAGACGGAGGAACAGGAAAAATTACAGGACCTTGAGCTGAACGTCCCATGGTATATTACAGCCGGGGGAACGAAGACCTATATGGTGGGGGAGCTGGATAAGCTTCTGAAGGATGTCGAAGCGAAAAATGAGTATTTTCCGGGGCTGATATGGAGAAACGGCTACCATCAGGCAAGCGTGTTTGTTGTAAACGGAAATTATATGGACAGCATGCAGGGGATCGGCATTCTGGATGCGATGATGTATGAGGCGGATTCCTATGCGATTTATCCTATTATAAACGCACAGAATATTCTGATAGCAGATTTTCCGGACTTTGCAGGAGAAAACGATACGAAGATGCAGGAACTGTACAGCAGGGACACAAAGGGAATCCAACAGAATGTATTCTGGCCTGCCCTTTCCGGAATGGCGCTGCGGAGTCAGTACCGTCTGACCTGTCTTATGGCGGCTCAATATGACTATACGGACGGCGTGGAGCCTGTTGCGGAAACGATTCCCTTTTATCTGCAGCAGTTCAGAGAATCAAATGCCGAAGCGGGACTTTCTCTGACCCATGCCACGGACACGGACCTGGCGGATAAGCTGGAAAACGACGACGCGTTTTATAATTCGGCGGGTGAACCGTATCTTTTCGGCGCAGTGTTTGCTGAGGAGCAGGATCTGGAACGGCTGGGCCGCGAACTGTCAGACCGGACCTTCCTGAAAAACGTTAGAACCATTGCCTGCGAGACCCAGGAGAATGTGCCGGTGGTATCCTACTATAATGACGACGTAACCCTGCAGAGCATTACGACGCTGGCGCCGGTACATAAGTATTCGGATAACCTGCGCCTGAAGTGTTACGAAACGGCTCTTGGATATTCCAATACACTGGTGGATATGCACAATATCCTCTGGCCTGAGGACGAGGAGGACAGGTGGGAAAACGCATCGGAAGACATGGTCAGTAATCTGGACACCTATTGGAAGCCCTTTTCAGAATTTCAAAATACAACGTTGTCCGAGAGCGATGCCCGGATTCGTTCTTTCCTGAACCTGGGTTATCAGGATGAGCGGGAAGGAGATATCATTCGGCTGAAATTGTTTCATGCCGGCGAAGGATGGTTCCTGCTGCGGACGCATGGGGAGCGTATTGCCGATATTTCGGGCGGCGAGTATCAGGAAGCGGAGACGGACGCCTATCTGGTTCATGCACTGAGCGACAGTGTGGAAATTACTCTGGAAAAAGAACGGGGTATCTTGAATTATGAACCGGATTAGTTTATTGTTGAGCTGTACGGCAAAAGATACGTCTGCAGGCAGGGTGTCTGCGGCAGCAGGAGAGGAAATATGGAGATATGCATTATCGCCGAAGGCTGCTATCCCTATGTGGTCGGCGGCGTATCGGGATGGATAAACAGTATGATCCGGTCTTTTCCGAACGTTGATTTCAGTGTTCTGGCTGTGGTCCCTGACCGTTCCATGAGAGGAAAGTTCGCCTATGAACTGCCGCCCAATGTGAAAACAGTGTATGAATCCTACTTAAGCGATCTGGACTGGGAGGGCGGAAAGAAAAAGGGAAATCGTACCAGGTTAAACAAGCGTGAATACCTGGCGCTGCGAAACATTATTCTGAATCAGGATGTGGACTGGGACACGGTTTTTGACATGTTCCAGAAGGAAAGCTTTTCCATTGACGATTTGCTGATGGGAGCGGATTTCCTGCATATTGTGCAGGAGTGTTACAAATACCGTTACCCTCAGATCGTTTTTTCAGATTTCCTGTGGACGATGCGTTCCATTTTCCTGCCATTGTTTCTGATCTTGAAAACACCGCTTCCCAAGGCGGATATCTATCACTGCGTGGCTACCGGATATGCCGGAGTGCTGGGAAGCATGGCGAAGCATTTTTACCGCAGCGCCCTGGTGATTTCGGAGCATGGTATCTATACGAGAGAGCGGGAGGAGGAGATTCTGAAGGCAGGCTGGGTGGCGGGCATTTATAAAAATATCTGGATTGACCAGTTCCGGAAGATGTCCATGCTCGCCTATTCCCGGGCGGATGCCGTAACCTGCCTTTACACCCATGCCAGGGAGCTTCAGATCGGTCTGGGGTGTCCGGAACAGAAGATCCGGATCACACCTAACGGCATTGATATGGAACGGTTTCAGAATCTGCCGGGAAAGACAGCTGAAGATGAAAAGTACGTCAATATCGGGGCAGTGCTGCGGGTGGCGCCGATTAAAGACGTCAAGACCATGATACGGGCCTTCGCGTTTGCAAAGGAAAAACTGGATAACCTGAAGCTGTGGATCATGGGACCTACGGATGAAGATGAGGATTATGCGAAAGAGTGTTTTGACCTGGTGGATGCGCTCAATGTGGAGGATGTGATCTTTACGGGGCGGGTCAATGTGACGGAATACCTGGGCCGGATGGATTTTACCATACTGACAAGCATCAGCGAAGGACAGCCTTTAACGATCCTGGAGAGCTTCGCCGCCCGAAAACCGGTGATATCTACAGATGTGGGCTGCTGCAGGGAATTGATTTACGGTGAGGACAATTATGGAACAGCGGGTATTTTGTGCCATATCATGAATACGGCGGAACTGGCTGCCGCAATGGTGGAAATGGGGAAGTCGCCGCGCCTTCGTCAGGAAATGGGGGAAAACGGATATAAGAGGGTCGCAAACAGTTATCAGATCCGTCAGATGATCGATTCTTACAGGGAGATTTACGGACAGGTGGGCTGGACCTACGGGAAATTCCTTCCTCCGGAAGAAACGGAACTGGAAACCGATCTGTCGGAAGATTACAGATATACGGAGGAAGACCTGATCGAGACGGATGGAATCGATACGTGGGCCTGGGCGGACGGGATTGATACGTGGGCCGGGGAAAACAGGGACGATTTTGATGGTGAGCTTGACGGGGGCGATCTGCCTGAAAGTGTGATACAGGATCCGTATGAGCGCCGGTCGTGGGACGAAGAAGAGGTTGAACTGGGATATGGGGAGGATGAGGAGTTTGAACTGGGATATGGAGATGAGGAGTTTGAATTGGGATATGGAGACGAGGAGTTTGAATTGGGATATGAGGACGAAAAGTGGGATGGTGGAGAATACGATTTAGATGACGCAGATACGGAAGAGTGCACAGATGAACAGAGGGAACAGTCAGCCGTCCATGCGGCAGAATGAGAGGTAATATGGCGGGAATTGGTGTCAGACTGAACAGAATATACAGCAAAAACAGCATCCTGACGCACCTGTACGGCTTTGCCTACAGTATGGTTGTCACGGTAGCGCCTATGTTTCTGGTAATCATAGCGGTCATGATCATGGAAAAGGTTCTGGGTTATTCCAGGATAGGCTATGCGGACAGAGAGCTGTATTCCTGCACGGTACTTTACATTTTCATCTTTGCGCTGCTGTCCACTTCTCCTTTCAACGCGGTGCTTTCCAGATACATGTCCGACGTGATTTATGAGGAACAGTACGATGATATCATGCCATGCTTTTATGTGGGCGTGATCATGAACATTGTGCTGAGC
This sequence comes from uncultured Acetatifactor sp., assembly GCA_947627535.1. Taxonomy (GTDB): domain Bacteria; phylum Bacillota; class Clostridia; order Lachnospirales; family Lachnospiraceae; genus Acetatifactor. The sequence continues at coordinate 55,806 of CANQWM010000007.1, read as the reverse complement.
TGTCTTCTGGGGATTCCTTTCTGTCTCTGGGAATACTTTGTGGGACATGTATGGATTTTTTATGTGTTTATGGGATTCTGCGGATATGTGGCGCTGGTTCTGGTATTTTATTCCATGCTCTATCTGTCCATCTGCAAGGATTACAGGAAGATCTCCTTTTTCTTCTTTATCGGGATGCTGGTCACCGTATTGCTGTCCCTGTTTATGGTATATATTCTCAGGGTCGGCGTGATCACCTCCATGCTCTTTTCTCTTGACGTGGGGTTCGTGGTGGTCGGGAGTCTGGAGTTTGCTCAGATCCGCTGTTATTTCCGGGAAAACAGCGGAAGGTACAGCGCTGTTCTGCAATATTTTAAAAGGTATTGGCAGCTGGTTATTACGAACTTTCTGTACATTCTGGGGCTTTATGTTCATAATTTTGTGTTCTGGAGTACGGATATGCACATGGTGGTTGCGCATAGCTTTGTATGTATGACAGCCTACGATATGGCTACCTGCCTGGCCATGTTTACCAATATAACGGCCTCCGTGATCTTTATCTCCCGGGTGGAGATGCACTTTCATGAATATTACAAGCGATATTCCGAGGCTGTGATCGGCGGGACCGGGATGGATATCGAGAAGGCGAAGCGAAGAATGTTCCGCCAGCTCTCAGAGGAACTGATGAATCTGGTGCGGCTCCAGTTTATTGTTTCCGTGGTGGCGTTTCTCGTTTTTATCATCCTGCTTCCCCGGATAGGGTTCGGCGGTATGATCATGAAAATATATCCCTGCCTCGCAGCCGGGTACTTTATTCTTTTCATTATGTATTCGGCCATCATATTCCTGTATTATTTTAACGACCTTGCCGGGTCGGCGGTGACGGCTCTTTCCTTCTGTCTGGTAACCTTTCTGGGAAGTATTGTTGCCACGCATCTGACTCCCGTTTGGTACGGGATCGGTCTGGTGGCAGGTTCCACGGTTGGATGGTGTATGGCATACTGGCGGCTTCGGATCATGGAAAAGAATCTGGATGTACATATTTTCTGCAACGGTTCGATTATGAAGAGAGGGCATGGCGGCCGGCCCTCAAACAGAGTGTATGAGCGGGATGCTGTGACGGCCGGGAAAGGAAAGGGGAAGAAACAATGAATCCGGGAAATATCTTACAGATCATCATTATTGCAACGGGAATCTTTATTGAGGTTGTGACGATTAACTCCCTGGCGCACAGGAAAATGACAGAATCGTTCTGTCTTGCCTGGGGTCTGATCGCACTGATCCTGATGGCGGCGGGGATTGTCCTGCGGCCTACACAGTGGAGCAGTTTCATCAGTCCCATGGGCCTGGCGCTCGTGATCATGGTAGGCTTCTGCGTGGTCTATGTGGCATATTTCATGAGCACCAAGGTGTCGGAGCTTTCCCGAAAAAATCAGGAGCTTGCCATACAGGTTTCCCTGCTGAGTCAGGAAAACCAACGGCTTGCGGACCAGTTGGAACGGCTGACGGAAATTGTGGAAGAAGGACGGAAGAGTGGGGCAGATGAAAAAGATTCTGATTGTGATTAATACCCTGGGACATGCGGGGGCGGAAACCGCTCTCCTGGAACTGCTGCGCCATATCGATCCGGAAAAGTACCGGGTAGATCTCTTTGTGCTGATGGGACAGGGAGAGATGGTGCACAGGCTTCCCGAATATGTGAACCTTCTGAACCGAAACTATGACGACAGTTCCGTGTTGAGCAAGGAAGGGAAGGCACACCTGAAAAAGCATGTGATTCGGACATTGCTGAGCCGGGGAACGGTGATCCGGATGGCGCCTTATCTGTGCCGGCAGCTATTTGGAATGCTGAAACGGAAAAGTGTGCGGCCGGATAAGCTTCTCTGGCGGGCCATGGCGGCGGGGGCCCAGCGCTTTTCGGAGCATTATGATCTTGCGGCAGCCTATCTGGAGGGAGGAGCCGCTTACTATGTGACAGATTATGTCAGCGCGGACAAAAAAGCCGCGTTCATCCATGTGGACTATGTACAGGCCGGGTATAACAGGAGCCTTGACCGTGACTGCTATGTGAAAATGGATCGTATCTTTGCAGTCTCCGATGAGGTGAGAGAGAGCTTTCTGACAGTTTATCCCGAATGCAGGTGCAAGACCGAAATTTTCCATAATCTGCTGGATCAGGAAAGAATCAGGGAACAGGCAGGGCAGCCGGGGGGGTTTACAGACTGTTTTGATGGGTTTCGGATACTGACTGTAGGCAGGCTGACCAGTCAGAAGGATTTCACGGTTTCCGTGGAGGCCATGCGGCTGCTGAAGGACAGCGGCGTTAAGGCGCGGTGGTATATTCTTGGGGAGGGCGAAAAACGCGGGGAGCTGGAAGCAAGGATCCGGCAGCTTGGACTGGAACAGGATTTTTTCCTGCCAGGCGCGGTTGAAAATCCCTATCCCTATATGCGGCAGGCGGATCTCTATGTACATGCCACACGTTTTGAGGGAAAGAGCATTGCCATTCAGGAGGCACAGACGCTGGGCTGCGCCATTATCGCGTCAGACTGCAGCGGCAACCGGGAGCAGATTGTGCAGGGGCAGGACGGGATCCTGTGCGAGATGACGCCGGAGGGAATCTTCCGATGTGTAAAGGATCTTCTGGATGATGAAGAAAAACGGAAATCCTTTGGACGGGCCGCGGCCGTCAAAGAGCTGACGGACGTGCGGGAGGTCACTAAGCTGCTGAATCTGGTTGTATAGCCGTAACTGCGGCAGAATGAGAGGGAAATATGCAAGGAAAGCCAAAGGAATTACTAATTATCATTCCAGCTTACAACGAGGGAAAAAACATCCCGGCAGTGCTTGACCAGCTGGAGAAGCCGGAAATTGCGGAAATTGCGGATATACTCGTCATGGATGACGCATCTGTGGACAATACACGTCAGATCGTTCAGAGCAGGGGCCATACGGTAGTCACGCATGTATTCAATCTTGGATACGGCAGCGGACTGCAGCTGGGATACAAATACGCGGCAAAAAAAGGGTATCAGTATGTCATTCAGATGGATGCGGACGGCCAGCATGACGTCTGTAACGTGAAGGTGCTGTACGAAAAAATGCGGACGCCGGATTCGGAAGGGCATTTGCCGGACATCGTTCTTGGTTCCCGTTTCGTGGAGGGGAGCGCGCCGTTTCCCACAGGGAAAGTGAAGAAAATTGCGGTGCGGCTTTTTCGGACGCTGATCCGCATGGGAACCGGAAGACGCATCATGGATCCCACTACGGGGCTGCAGGGACTGAGCAGACGCGCCTTTACATTTTACGCTACCTACAGCCATTTTGACGACAGGTATCCGGACGCGAACATGATACTGCAGATGCTGCTTTTGGGGTTCCGGGTGGAGGAAGTGCCGGCTGTGATGCATGCCCGGACGGAAGGCGTGAGTATGCATTCCGGCCTGAAACCGGTGCTTTATATGTTTCGTATGATGTTTTCCATGGTTGCGGTGTGGGTAAGAATCAAATTATACAAGGTTGACGTGGGAGCTGCAGATGAACACAAGGAAACTGAAAAAGGCACGGCTTAGCGAGAGTATTGAAGAACTGAAAAATCCGGGACGGGGCTGGTATCAGATACATACGTTCTCCGCGGAGAAGGACTTTTCCCGGGAGGAGCTTAGGTGGTGCCTGGGGGACGGAAATACGCTTGCGCTGGCATTTATCGACATCGGGGCTTATAGGGAATGTGCTTTGGACAAAACGTGTCTTTCCAATATAGATGATATTCTTGACTGTTTTGAACAATACGGACGGGATGTGATCCTGAGGATTGCTTACGACAGGGAAGGCAGGGCCGAGGAACGGGAGCCGTATTCCCTGTCTCAGGTTGTGGAGCATCTGGAGCAGTTAGGGCCCGTCCTTTCCCGGCATGCGGAGCATATCTTTGTGTATCAGGGGCTGCTGGTGGGAAGCTGGGGAGAGATGCACAGTTCCCGGTTCATCACCGAAAACCGGCTGGAGCGTCTGGCGGATGTGTTGGGAAAATATCTCGGCGGGCGTACCTTTCTGGCAGTCCGCAGACCTGTATACTGGAGGATGCTGCATCCTGACGGGAAATTGGATTCGTATATAAAGATGGGACTTTTTGACGACGGGATATTTGGTTCGGATACGCATCTTGGAACCTTTGGCCGGGAAACGGCTGCCGAAGCCGGCTGGGGAAGGGCGTGGAGGATGGAAGAGGAGCTGGATTTTGAAGAAAAGCTTTGTGTTACGGCACCTCAGGGGGGAGAGGCCCTGTACGAGGAGGGGCAGGCCGAAAAGCGGTCTCTGGCCGGGACGGTGGAGCGGTTGAAAAAAATGCGGATCAGCTATCTGAACTGTGTTTACGACCGCAGGATTCTGGAATTGTGGCAGCATATGACATGGGAAGAAAAAGGACCCTGGAACGGTGTAAACGGCTTTGATTATATCGGGCGTCATCTGGGCTACCGGTTCTGCGTGAGGAGCGCAAAAATGACAGATACGGGAGGAAAAAGGGGGACAGGGGCGCAGTGTCTGTGGGAAATCGCCGTGGAAAATACAGGATTTGCGCCATGCTACCAGCAGGCGGAGGTCTGGCTGGAATGGGAAGATGGCCGGGGACAAACCTGCCGGAAGGATCTGGCGCTGGAACTGGACAGGATCCTGCCGGGCGAGATCAGGACGGGAACCTGTACCACCGATTCCGTGGAAGGGGAATTCCGTCTTTATGCCGCACGCAAAAGAGACGGACGGGCTATCTGTTTTGCAAACGTTCCCGAAGGAGGGAAAGGAGTCCTTCTCGGGAGGGTGGTATAACTGTCAGCGTTCCCAGAATTGTCCTGCCTGCCGGATCTGTGTTTTCGTTTGCAAATTGGATAAGCTGTCCCGTGTAGGGATCGGACAGAAAGAAGGAGACCTGATAAGCGCCCTCCGGCAGGCCGTCTAACGTCAGGGGGAAGGAAAAATCAGTCTGGCAGCCTCCGCCGACCGTGCGATTGTCAAGATCCAGAGGCAGCAGGAGCTGCAGCCCCGTTTCCAGATTTTCCAGGGAGAGAAAACTGTTGAAAAGCCGATAGGAAGGGGCAAATCCTGTGTTTTTGATGGTCAGCGTAAAAATGCCGGAATTTTTGTCCAGCGCGTCGTATGAGAAGCCGGAGGCTGTCACAAGATAGCGGTAACCCAGGTGGGCCGCCACATACTCGTAACCGCTGACACCGTCAAAGCAGTCGTCCCCGTGGTAAATGGTTTTCTTCCACTTATTCAGGACGGCAGCATCGTGGTCACAGTTTAAATAGGTTATATGCATTTTGGCCAGATCCGGCAGCGCGTTTTCAAGATCGCTGTAGGGATTGTCGATTACCGCCTCCCCGCCGTTTGGCACAAACTGACAGATCCGGTCCTGGAAGGCAAGCTCTTCCTCGCGCGTTCCCTTATCCTCCGGAGCGAGGGTGTCCGCATTCGGTGTGTCGTCGTAGGTGCCGAGATCATAGACGGATCCCAGCATCCCATCGTTGAAAAGCCCCAGTCTTGAACCGAGGGAGCCGTCATGGGCCGTCTCTGCTGACACGGGATTCCTGGTCTGGGTCACACCGCGCAGGTGGGAAGGAGTACGTACTGCAAGATAGATGGAGGGATCCGTGGCCAGCGCCAGATGGCTCATTAACAGCCGGTTGTTTTCGTGGGAACCGAATTTGGTCTGGGTCATCTCCCCGCAGTTTCCTGTGAAGGTGCTCTGCAGAAGAAACACGGCGTCGGCGTAACGGTTTACTACGCTGCCGACCTGGTCCATATGGCGCATGATCTGCTCGATGCTGCCGGGTTCTGTTTCCAGCGCTTTTCCGTCCCAGTCATAGAGAAACCGGAGGATTACCTGACGTTTGGAATCCTGAATTTCCCTCAGGATTCCGTCGAGCTGTTCCAGGGCGTTACCGCTTAAGTCTGTGTCCGCGTAATTTTTCAGGTTGATCTGTACCAGCATCAGAGGAAGACTGCCGGAATCAATGTACTGTCTTGCGCGTTTTACGGTATCCTCCGGAGCGTCTTCTGAGAGCGTAAAGCCATACATATGATGAAAGCCCCGAAAGGGATTGTCAAGGGGAGCGCTGGTCTCCCGGCAGACGGCCGGCCGGTAGGACAGGGGCCGGTAGTTATGATACAGTTTGGTCATGTACAGGGCGCCTGCAAGAACAATGCAGAGCAGTACGGGCAAAAGGATAAAAATTTTACGGATTATTTTTTTCATGGGATTTCCTCTTGAATGGGTGATGTTTGTATTATATCATGGAGCAGAGGAAATTGCTATCCTGTTATATCCCAGGGGTTATCCTGTTTTTATTTGGAGGCAAAAAGCGGTATGAGAGAAGAGATTGATTTCGTGGTGACATGGGTAGACGGCTCCGATCCTGCCTGGCGGGCCCAGAAGGCGCAGTATGACGGCAGCGGCAATGTTGATGACAGTAGCAATGTTGACGACAGTAGCGAACGTTATCGGGACTGGGGTCTGTTCCGCTACTGGTTCCGGGGGGTGGAACGGTTTGCACCCTGGGTAAGAAGAGTACATCTGGTCACCTGGGGGCATCTGCCGGAGTGGCTTGACACGGAGCATCCGAAGCTCCATATTGTCCGGCATGAGGAGTATATTCCGAAGAAATTTCTGCCTACCTATAACAGCAATGTGCTGGAAATCTATCTGCATAAGCTTCCGGAGCTTTCGGAGCGGTTCGTCTATTTTAACGATGATATTCATCTGGTAGGGCCTGTGGAGCCGGCGTATTTTTTCCGGGACGGGAAGCCCTGCGATATGCTGGCGTTTCAGCCAGTGGTGGCGAACCCGAAGAATCCGGTGATGTCGCACCTGTACCTGAATAACAGCCTTGTGCTCTGTAAATATTTTGACAAGAGGAAAAATGTAAGGAGCCAGCCGGGCATGTACTTTAAGCTGGGGTATCCGCCCCTGTATTTCTTTTATAATCTGCTGGAGCTTGCCTTTCCTCTTTATACGGGGTTTTATACGGTACACGGCCCCTCGCCTTTCTGCAAGGCGACCTTTGAGGAGCTTTGGGAAAAGGAAGGAGACCTGCTTACGGAAATGTCCGCCAACCGGTTCCGCAGCGACCGGGACGTAACGCCGTATCTGTTCCGGGAATGGCAGAAGCTGTCCGGAAATTTCGCGCCCTGTAATCTGCAGAAGAGCTTCCGTTATTATGAAATTTCAGACCACAATGAGGATTTCGCAAAGGTATTGTCGGGGAAAAAGACAAAGGTCGTCTGTATCAACGACGGTCACATATCGGGAGACAGGGAGCGGATCGGAGCACAACTCGTCGATGCGTTTGAACGGATTCTGCCCGGGCGGTGCTCTTTTGAAAAGGAATGAGGAAGGGATCATAAAGGAAAGGGACTGAGGTATTCCGGAAGGGAAGAAAGACAGAAAGACAGAAAGACAGAAAGACAGAAAGACAGAAAGACAGGGAGGAAAGGTTCAGTGGCGGAAAAAAGCAGGACCGATTATTCGGCCCGAAATACCACCGTCGCTATGGCGGCGCGGATCATAGCCATATTGTCCGGGTATTTTACCAGGGTCGTTTTCACGCATACGCTTTCTGAGGCGTATGTGGGGATCAATGGCCTGTTTACCGATATTTTGAATGTGCTCGCGCTGTCTGAGCTGGGCGTCGGCACGGCCATCACCTATGCCCTGTATCAGCCCATTGCCCGGGGAGACGTGGAAAAACAGAAGTCCCTGATGCGGCTGTACCGGAAATTTTACAGGATCGTGGCGGTTATCGTCCTGGCGGCCGGCCTGATGGTAATTCCGTTTTTCGGAGTGCTGATCCGGGATGGAAATCAGGTGGAGCACTTGACCCTGATCTATCTGATGTATCTGTCCAGTTCAGTGATATCTTATCTGATGATCTATAAGCGGACGCTGGTGGACGCCCACCAGCTGAGCTATATTGGCGTTTTGTACCAGACGGTCTTTCTGATCTTTCAGAATCTGGTGCAGATCGGGGTTTTGTATTTTACCGGAAATTTCATCCTCTTTCTGGCGGTGCTGAATCTCTGTACCCTTGGGGGAAATCTGGCGATCTCCCGAAAGGCGGACAGAATGTATCCCTATCTGAAGGAGAAAACGGTACAGGAGCTCTCCGTGCAGGAAAAGCGGGATATCTTTCAGAACATCCGGGCCATGCTGATGCACAAGGTGGGAAATGTTCTGGTAAACAACACGGACAACCTGCTTCTTTCGTCGTTGGTGGGAACGCTCAGCGTAGGGCGTTATTCCAATTATTTTCTGATCATCGGCTCTGTCCGTCAGGTCCTGAACCAGATGTTCCAGGGGATTACTGCCAGTGTGGGAAACCTTGGCGTGGAGGAGAGCAGGGAACATATCCGAAAGATTTTTGAAGCTGCCTTTTTCATGGGACAGTGGATGTTTGGGCTGGCCGCGATCTGCCTTTTTGAAGCTATTGATCCCTTTGTGTCCCTGAGCTTTGGATCCCAGTATGTTTTTCCGGGGACGGTTACGCTGGTTCTCTGCCTGAACTTTTACCTGACGGGCATGCGGCAGGCGGCTCTGGTCTTCCGGGATTCCATGGGGATTTTCCGCTTTGACCGTTATAAGGCGATCCCGGAGGCCGTCATCAACCTTGTGGTGTCGTTCTTTCTGGGGAGACGGCTGGGAGCGCTGGGAATCTTTCTCGGCACCATGGTGAGTACGGTCACCACATCTCTATGGGTAGAACCCTATATGTTCTATAAACACCGGCTTGAAACCTCTTCCCGGCCCTATTTTCTGAAATATCTGCTGTATGCGGGTGTAACCTTTCTGCTCTGGGGGGGAGAGGATCTGCTGTGCAGACAGATTACGGGAGGAGCCTGGACGGTATGCATTCTGCGTCTGCTCCTTTGTTTCGCGGTTACAAATCTCGCGTATCTTATTTTGTACCACCGGACCAGGGAATTTAGGCTGCTTTGGCGGAAAGCGATGAACATGGCGCGGGAGCGGCTGCATCCCCGGGCTCATTTTTCAAAGGATGTCCAGCCGGAGGAGGAATATCTTCTGGACCTGCTTCGCGCCAGACTGACGGCGGCGGAAGGGCAGGAAGGCGCTGTGTCGGAGGGTCAGGAGAAGGTCCGGAACAGATCAAAGGAATGGGATCCGGAAAAGCTTTGCCTTCTTGCCGGTAAGCATGGCGTACTGCCGCTATTGTACGATTCGTATGGAGACGGGGCGGATATGCCGGAACAGGTTCGGGAAAAGGTGGCGGATGCTGCGCGGCAGGCTGTCTGCCAGAGTTACCGCATCCTGTTTTTGAGCAAATATACCGTTTCCGTTCTGAAAGCGGCAGGGATCCCTTCAGCGGTTCTGAAGGGCGCTGCCACCGCTTCCTGTTATCCGGTGCCGGAGCTGAGAAAAACGGGGGATGTGGATCTTCTGCTTTTTTCGCCGGAATATCTTGAAAAAGCCGTGCAGACGCTGGAACAGTGCGGCATGAAGGTCTCGGAGAGGCAGCCTTCCCTTCATCATGTCATTTGTGTGACGAGGGAGGGGATTGAAGTGGAACTGCACTCTATGCTGGCGGAACCTTTCGACAATCAGGCGGTCAACCGATATCTTCAGGAAAAGCTGCGGGAGTGCGCCCAAAATATAAAACAGGTGGACTGCATGGGGGTGGAACTGCCGGTTCTGGATACGGGATACCACGCTTATGAACTGCTGCTTCATATGCTGCAGCACTTTCTAAGGGCTGGATTTGGCCTGCGGCTTTTATGCGACTGGGTCGTGTTCTGGAACAGGGATACGGAGGAAGAAGAGAGACGGAAATACCTTCGTCTGGTAAGGGAAAGCGGATTGAAGGGCTTTTCCGATATGGTGACGCAGTTCTGTCAGACTTATCTCGGCCTGAAGCGGGAACGGACGGAGTGGATGGAGATCGAAGGACGCTATGACGTGAAGGAATTTCTGAGAGATACACTGGATGCGGAGGAATTTGGCCATTCAACAACGGATCGGATGGTGATACCGAGAAAGAACAGTATTCCGGCATATGTCAGAGAGTTTCACCACCAGATGCGGCTGAATTTCCCGAAGGCGGGCAGATGGGTCCCGCTCTGGCCTGTGCTCTGGATCGCCACGCTTTGGCGGTTTCTGCGCAACAACCGGAAGATACGGGGGGTTTCTGCCCGGGCGGTCCTGAAAAAGGCGGGACAGAGAAGCCGTCTGCTGGAGCAGATCGGACTGTGGAAGCAGTGAGGAAATATTGCTGTATTTTGGAGACGCTGCGGGAGAAAGCGCGGAACGGTCCCTTAAGATTTGAAAAAGAAGAACTGAAGTGAAAAAGAAGATTGAAGAAAAGTGGAAAAAGGGATTGACAGAAGCGAAAGGCCGTGTTATTCTTTACTCAAAGCATAATAATTCTAGTATTTGACAATATCAGTTACAGTGTCTTTTTTCAGAGAAAATCTATGCTTTTAAAAACCACAAAACAATTTAAAAGCAGGAGATTTTCGCCAGAGAACATAGTTTGCTCCGCGCTCCTGCAAAAAACAGGAGGGATGAAATGGGGAAACAGTTTCTGTCACAGAAACCAGGGTGTCACAGAGTGTACCGGCTGCGTGACGACAGCGGATAGAATTTCCCGATCTGGGCGGAACACAAAGCCAGAAGAGAATGGGCCGTGCGGAAGGAAAAGCAGAAGGAAAAGCGGAAAGTATGGAAAGTTTCCGGAAAAAGGCGAAAATTTAAAAACACAGTGAGGAGAGAAAATATGACGGATAGTGAAAAACTTGACCTGTTATTAGATAAAGTATCGAATATGGAATTCCGTATGACGAACATGGAATCCCGTATGACGAGCATGGAATCCCATATGACGAACATGGAATCCCGTATGACGAGCATAGAATCCCATATGACGGATCTGGAATCCCGTATGACGGATCTGGAATCCCATATGACGGATTTGGAATCCCGTGTGACGGATCTGGAATCCCGTATGACGGATCTGGAATCCCGCGTGTCAGATTTGGAATCTCAGATATCGATAATAAAAACGGATGTTGCAGCCCTGAAACTGGTTGTAGAAAATGAAATCCGCGTCAATATCCAGCGGGTTGCGGAGGGACATCTGGATTTATCCAGAAATTTCCACGAAGCGATAAAACCGTGTCATGAGATAGAAATACTTTCGGTCAAAGTGAGAGCGCTGGAGTCAGATGTTCAGGAAATACAACGAAGGATATCATAACCCAGGTTTCCTGATAAGCCGTTTTTCAGACGGATGGGAAATATAAAAATAAATTTTGTAAATTTGCACAAATTTTACTTTTGGAAGAATATTTTATTTTGTCCATATTGACAAAACCGTAAGATGAGAGTATGATTATAGTAACAATATCATCAGTGTGAGAGTATCAGAACAGGAATTAGCGAAGCATAGAAATGAAAACGGTTGTGGAAAGGAGGAAAGTGTCGTGAAAAATTATGAAAAGCCTGTTGTTGTGGTCAGTGGTGAAACGGCTGAGGGCGTGTATGCTGCCAGCGGTGCTGTCGGAAGTGCAGGGGTTGAGGCTGCAGATGGAGCGCCCAAATGTGACAGCATTTACATGAAGGGCGTATGGCAGGCACCTGATTATTCTGACTGGCAAGGCGTTACGAGAGGTTATAAGCAGCAGTTTGCCTGCCTGGGTTGTCCTGCAAATACAGATAGTGGCTGCGGTCTGCAGACGCATTATGTGGATTCGGGTCAGGCATCCTCCTATGATGTAGACAACGGAAACAGAAAACCCACTTGGGAAAAGAAGGGGTATGGACCGGGGGATCCCGTTACAGATTGGGCAATGTAGCATCCGTGTCAGGCAGAGGTAACCTGTAAAATAAAAGGGGAGTTTGTGTTTTGCACTGTATTTGCAGACTCCGAATCATGAAAAACAGTGTAGAAACGGGGACGGAAAGTGAAAGATTATGTAAAACCGGTAGTGCTTGAAAACGAAGAGTTGGCGGAGGGCGTGTACGCGGCCAGCGGCGCCGGGGTTTCGACTACAGATTGTTGGACGGTGGATGCTTACTCTGTGCAGGCTTGGAATGGTAGCCATAATGTATTTGAGGTTCATGCGGTGCACAGTGCGGGGGTACAGCATATTTCTGGCTGTACCACTGTTACGTTGACTTTTAGCGTGCCTCTTACTGATGCTTATTCGGAATTCTCTTGTACCTTCAGTGGAAAAACTGTGACGGTGACGCGCGAGTTGTTGGCGGATGCTTATATGAGCGGTGATGACTACACATACAAAGTATGGGTGAAGGCAGCAGATGAGGCTACGACAAAAGCGATTTCCTGCGATAAGGCGACCATTACCTGCAGACACGAAACGAATGTTCAGGGTATATATGACTGATCTCTCATAGTGCAAGGCTTAAGGCGATTTCAAGAAAGCCATTGTGAAATGCGTGTAAAATATCGCGTAATTTGCAATGGCTTCTTTTATGTCATGGATTTTGTCTGCAGACTTAAGGGTTTACTGTCTGAGCGGAGGAAAGGACAGAAAGCATGAGAGAACGGCTTGCATTTTATATAGAACGGATTAAGGCAGGCAGACTGCAGGAGATGTGGCGCCAGACAAAGTGGATTTACCAGTACGGCAGACATTATGGCATTGCCATGGTTTTTTATACGGCGCTGGGGATGGTGGGAACCGTGATATCCCTGGTGACCAGTCTGGTATCCAGAGATCTGGTGGACATTATCACGGGATATGAGCCGGGCGCGCTGGTTAAAACCTTCAGCATGATGGTGGGACTGAACGTTGGTACGACGGTGATCAACCTGATCTCCAATTATGCCTCCAGTTATATCAGCATGAAGGTGGATGCGGAGATCAAGGCGGACATCTTTGAAAAAATACTGGTGACAGACTGGGAATCCCTTACCAATTACCATACGGGGGACCTTTTGACCAGGTGGGGATCCGACGCCGGCAATATTTCCAGCGGGGTTCTGAACTTTGTTCCCAACATGGCGATCTATACCTTTCGGTTTTTCAGCGCGTTTGCCATGGTGGTCTACTATGACTGGACCTTTGCGGCGTTTGCGTTCCTTGGGATGCCGGTGAGTTTGATCCTGTCAAAGACGCTGATGAACCGCATGGTAAACAACAATAAGCGCAGCGCAGCCCTGGGGGCGAAAATGTCCGGGTTTAATCAGGAAACCTTTTCCAATATCCAGACCATCAAAGCATTCGACCTGTTAAAGCTCTATGTGGCAAAACTGAAGGGCCTGCAGCGGGAGTATATCACAATGAAGCTGGACTTTCAGAAAATGTCCATGGGAACCTCGCTGATCTTGTCGACGGTCTCGATGCTGGTTTCCTATGCCGCTTACGGCTGGGGCATTTACCGGGTGTGGAGCGGATCTATCAGTTATGGCACCATGACCATGTTTCTCGGATTGTCCGGGACTCTGACGGGAGCGGTCCACAATCTGACTTCTCTGATCCCCACCGCCATTTCCCTTACTACCTCCGCAGGCAGGCTCATGGATATCGTAGAAATGCCCCGGGAGGATTACAGCAATGAGGAGGAAGTGGAAAAATTTCGGGAGAGATACCGCAGCGAAGGAATCAGCCTGAAGCTTGAGGAGGTGCGGTATGCCTATCACACGGGGACACAGGTATTTGAACAGGCGTCTCTGGAAGTGCGCCCTCATGAGATCATCGCGCTGGTAGGCCCTTCCGGAGAGGGAAAGACGACAATGCTTCGGCTGCTTCTTTCGCTGATGCCGCTTCAGGGAGGAAAGGCGTTTCTCTTTGGCGGCGGTTCGGAGGATAAAACGGCGATGCAGGTGGATCTGTCGCCTGCGGCGAGAAGGCTGTTTTCCTATGTGCCCCAGGGAAATACCATGTTTTCCGGAACCATAGCGGAAAATATGCGGAACGTAAAAGAAGACGCCACGGATGAAGAGATTGTGGAGGTGCTGAAGCTGGCCTGTGCATGGGATTTCGTGGAAAAGCTTCCCGATGGGATCAACAGCATGATAAAGGAGCGGGGCGGCGGCTTTTCTGAGGGACAGGCCCAGCGGCTTTCCATCGCAAGGGCGCTGATCCGGAAATCGCCTATTCTGCTGCTGGATGAGGCAACTTCCGCTCTGGATGTTGCCACGGAGAGAAGGGTACTGAGAAATATCATGCAGGACGAATACCCTAGAACCTGCATTGTGACGACCCACCGGCCCACCGTGCTGCATGTCTGCACCCGCGTCTATGCGATCCGCGACAGAAGATGCGTCGAACTGAGTGAGACAGAGATTGAAGATATGGAGAAAAATTTTTAGCGGGAGGATGCGGATAAAAAGAAGTCGATGCGCGTCCGCATTACGGCTGCGGCTGTGTCGTTTTTGGTACAATACAGGCGGCAGACCAGAATATCCGGAAGAAGCCCTTCTACGATGCGGAGGTTCTGGGACAGCATGGTTTCCGTCCAGGAGGGCGTGATCAGGCGCTGCTGGACCAGAAGGAGTTTTTCATCCGGGGAAAGTTCTTCGACCCGGTCAAAGGGAGCCTGCTTCAGCAGGATAATTCCGCCGAGAGGGTAGGTCTCCCGGCTGCAGATTCCGGAGGTGCCGCACCAGGGAAGACCATGGATGACGGGAACGCCGTTGTCCAGAGCCAGCAGATTCAGATCGCCGTTTAAAACGGGCGTGTCGTATAATCGGTTCCAGATTCCGGCGTGGGTGGACTTTCCGGTGCCGGAGGGACCGGAGAACAGCCAGGCCCTGTCCCGGTAGAGGATGGAGGAGGAATGAAGCACCGCCATACCGTGCTGTCTGATGAAGAAGAGGAAGAGCAGCCGGATGCCGTGGAACAGGTCTTCCCGCAGAGCATCCGAGCAGGGCGGGCAGTAATGGAAAACGGCCTGAGAGCCGTCCCGTGTCAGCTGGGCTTCCTCGATCCGGGTAAAGCGGGGAAAAAGGAAAATATAGCGGTCTTCCGCCTCCAGAACCACCAGATTTTCATTGCGGATGAGAAGCTTCCCGTTTAGATGCTGGCGCGGTGCACCGGGTAAGAGCGAGATGTTTTGGTGGATCTTTTCCGGTCTGTCTGTCCGGAAAAGATCAAACTTTTCCGAAAATGCGTCAAGGGGACCCCGCAGACACAGATTCCACCCGGCTATCGTGAGATATTTTTCGTCGGGGAAAGCTGGCTGGGGCAGGCTTGACGATTCCGTTAAAAGAAAACGTTGGGAAAGGGTCTGCAGAAACTCTGTGATATCCTTCTGAAGCAGAGGCAATTCTTCCTCTGACGCATGATAGTGTTCCGCGCATGCAGCGAACAGTTCCTCTCTGCTTTTGTCTTCCGCAAGCAATTCCCAGAGAAACGCGCCGGTTTCATTCAGGCGTATGCCATGGAGCAGGTCGGCCTGTGTCTGTCCGTACGGGAGCAGATAGAAGACGCCGGCCAGATTTTGCAGGGAATAATAGTTGTTGCGTTTCACAGCATACCTCCGCTGAATGTTGCCATCTACCAGATTATTATAGCATTATCTCCATGAAAATGCTACAATTTAAAAGAAAACAGGGCGGAAATAAGTAACAGTCTGGCTGACGGCTGAACTGTTACCCAAATTGTGGCCGGGAGGCAGGAAAAGGGAGAGGTCGGATGAAGGAACAGTGCGCAGGCGTACAGCGGCATGACATTGAAAAACTGCTGGAACAGGGCAAGACGGTGCAGTTTAGCCCCATCGGCTACAGCATGTATCCGCTCTTTGTGCCGGGACGGGACGAGGCGGTGGTAGCGCCTGCGGATCCCTCGCGTCTTAAGCGGGGCGACGTTGCGCTTTACCGCAGGGATGAAAGCATCCTGGTGCTTCACAGGATCTGGAAGCGCAGGGATGACGGGTTTTATATGGTGGGAGACAATCAGAGCCAAATCGAAGGACCGCTGCGGCCGGATCAGATCAAGGGCGTTCTGGTGCAGATCATAAGAAAGGGACGGCGGTTTTCCGTAAAAAATATACTGTACCGCGTTCTGGCTGCCGTCTGGCTTGCCATGCGTCCCCTGCGGCCGGCCGTTTCCCATGCGGTGGCAGCGGGTAAGCGCTTTTTGAGCGGAAAATAAAATTAGCATTTTACATACGGGACGTTTTATATTATACTTAGACAGGATTGACAATTCAGCCGCCGCAGGGCGGGAAACGGAGGAAATGACATGGTAAAGGCGATTGTAGGAGCCAACTGGGGAGACGAGGGCAAGGGAAAGATCACGGATATGATGGCGCAGGAAGCGGATATTGTGGTGCGTTTCCAGGGAGGTGCAAACGCCGGCCATACCATTGTGAACAATTACGGCAAGTTTGCGTTACATACGCTGCCCTCCGGCGTTTTTTACAGCCATACCACCAATGTGATCGGGAACGGTGTAGCGCTGGATATTCCCAAGCTCTTTCAGGAGATACAGGCGATTGTGGAGCGGAATGTCCCGAAGCCGAAGATACTGGTGTCCGACAGGGCGCAGATCGTAATGCCGTATCATGTTTTGTTCGACCAGTACGAGGAAGAGAGACTGGGCGGCAGATCCTTCGGTTCAACGAAGTCCGGGATTGCTCCCTTTTATTCCGATAAGTTCGCAAAGATAGGATTTCAGGTCAGTGAGCTTTTCGACGAAGAGATTTTGAAGGAAAAGGTGGAACGGGTCTGCCAGCTGAAAAATGTGATGCTGGAGCATCTGTACCATAAGCCTTTGTTAAAGCCGGCGGAGCTTTTGGAAACGCTGCATGAATACCGCGACATGGTGGCTCCCTATGCCGCGGATGTGTCCTCTTTTTTGGACAGGGCCCTGAAAGAGGGGAAGACCGTGCTGCTGGAGGGCCAGCTTGGAACTCTGAAGGATACGGATCACGGCATTTATCCCATGGTGACTTCTTCCTCTACCCTGGCGGCTTACGGCGCCATCGGCGCGGGGCTACCGCCCTATGAGATCCGCCAGATCGTCACTGTCTGCAAGGCTTATTCTTCCGCGGTGGGCGCCGGCGCGTTTGTGTCCGAGCTGTTCGGCGATGAGGCCGAGGAGCTGCGGCGCAGAGGCGGTGACGGCGGGGAATACGGTGCGACTACAGGACGGCCCAGAAGGGTGGGCTGGTTCGACTGTGTGGCTTCCAGATACGGATGCCGCCTGCAGGGCACCACGGACGTTGCGTTTACCGTGCTGGATGTGCTGGGCTATCTGGATGAGATTCCTGTCTGTACAGGATATGAGATCGACGGGGAAGTGACGGTGGATTTTCCCGTGACGTCGAAGCTGGAAAGGGCGAAGCCGGTGTTTGAGAGACTTCCCGGCTGGAAATGCGATATCAGGGGAATAAAGAAATACGAGGATCTGCCGAAGGAATGCCGGGATTATATTGAATTTATCGAGGAAAGGATCGGATATCCCATCACCATGATAAGCAACGGCCCCGGCAGGGATGCCATTATCTACAGGGAAAGTCCCCTGAAACGGTAATGCTGCAGCGGTCAGAGCAAGGCGAGGGAAGGGCGTATGATTCGGAACATTATATTTGATATCGGGAATGTGCTTACGGATTTTGGGTGGAAGAAATTTCTGGCCGGCAAGGGCTTCGACGCGGAAATGGTCCGCAGGATCGCAAAGGCTTCCTTTGCCAGCCCGCTCTGGCCGGAGGCGGACCGGGGCGTTTTAAGCCAGGAAGAGCTACTGCGGGAATTTATCAAGCAGGATCCGGAGATCGAGGGGGAGCTGAGGACGGCTTTTGACGATATTCACGGTATGGTGACGGCCCGGGAGTATGCTATTCCCTGGGTCCGAAGCCTGAAGGAAAAGGGATACGGCGTCTATTATCTGTCCAATTTTTCGGACAAGGCATACAGGGAATGCGCCGACGCCCTGGGGTTTTTGCCTTATATGGACGGCGGGATCCTCTCGTATCTGGTGCGGATGGTCAAGCCGGACCCGGAGATCTACAGACTCCTGCTCTCAAGGTATTCCCTGAAGGCGGAGGAATGTGTCTTTCTGGATGATCTGCAGGTCAATGTGGAAGCGGCCAGAGCGGAGGGACTGTCCGGGATTGTGTTTGAAACCCAGAAACAGGCGCAGGCAGAGCTGGCAGCGCTTGGGGTGAGTATCTGAGCGGAACCGCTATTGGCCCTTTGGATTGCCGGAGGAAGCTTCCGGGCTGTCTTCCTCGCTGTCCGGGCTGCCCTTCGGCTTTTGTATGGGGTCGGAGATGCTGTGCCTGCCTGTGATTTTCCCGTAAATCCAGGCATAGATCCAGACGAGCAGCGGCACCGCCACGGTGGCGAGAAGAGAGCCCATGAACCATCTCCTGGAGCTGGAACGGTCGAAAAAGGCGGCGGCCAGGGCGATGATATAAAGAAGCAGCAGCAGGATTACGCCGGCCATGGCCACGATCTGTTTCGGCGAAATCTGATGTTTTTTCTCCGGGGCTTGTCCCCGGTCTTTTTTTTCACAGTCATTCATATGGTTTTCTCTCCGTTCCGGCACTCTTTTTCTCATCATAGCATTGTCGGGAATAAATGGCAAGCCAGACGGCGCGAAAAAAAGATCCCGGGCCCGCGCCGCGCGCTGAGTCCGGGATCCTTTAAGGGGAGGATTAAGTATTCTTTTTTCTCATTTGTCTGATCAAAGAAGGGGCTTTGACAGTAGATAGTCTGACCCGTTTTTTGTGATTTATTCCATTTCAGTCAAAAAAATAAAAAAAGAATGCCCGGAAAATAAAAATTTTCCCAAATAGTTTCTGCCATAATATTGTTTAAAATCCGATTCTGTTATATACTTACAGATGTGGCACGGTTTTTAGGGACTGTCTGCCGAAACAGTAAAGAGATAAGGATGGGAATACTATGGCGCTATTGGAACAATGGAAAAAGGTGGCATATAATGAATCGGGAGATCAGAACAAACTGCAGCAGCTGTGGGCGGCTTATTTCCAGCAGGAAAAGGAAATCTACGCAGAACTTCTGAAAAACCCGGATGAAGTTGTGACGGGGACGGTGAAGGAGCTGGCGGACAGATACGGCGTCACCGTGATGACCATGACCGGTTTCCTGGACGGCATCAACGACAGCTTAAAGGAGCCCAACCCCATTGAAGAGATGGAGGAGGATACAGAGGTAAACCTTGGGTTTGACAAGGAACGTCTGTACAAGAACATGGTAGCCGCCGAGGCGGAATGGCTCTATAATCTGGAGGAATGGAACGATATCTTTGACGAGGAGACAAAAAAAGCCCTCTATAAGGAACAAAAATCCTCCACCACCATCGTAAAGGGCGATAAGGTGTATCCGAACGATCCCTGTCCCTGCGGCAGCGGTAAAAAATATAAGAAATGCTGCGGCAGAAAGTAGCTGCAGTTTTGGCGGCAGAGGGCGACCTTTGCCGTTTCGTTACAGCAGGAAGGAGCAGAGCATTGAACATAGCATCATTTATCCTGCCTAAGGCAGAGGTGACATATCTGCGCGACAGCATGACCCTGAGACAGGGTCTGGAAAAGCTCCGCAGGAGCGGATTTACCGCCGTTCCGGTTATCGATGTGGAGGATCGGTTTGTGGGTGTTGCCAGCGAGGGCGACTTCCTCTGGAACATCCTGTATTATAACCAGAAGCCGGAGGATGTCTCGGCAAAACACCTTGAGACCACGTCGGTGCGGAGCATTCTCCAGGGCGGCAAGATGAAGCCGGTCCTGATCGACACGGCCATGGAGACGCTGCTGGAACAGGCCACAAGCCAGAACTTTGTGCCGGTGATCGACGACAGGAGCGTTTTTATCGGTATCATCAGAAGAAGTGAGATCATAAAATTTTTTGCGGAAAGGGGAAAGCTGCTGTAAAAGCGGCGGAAAGAGACATGAAGAAACTGGAGGAATATGTAAAGAGCATACCGGATTTTCCGGAGAAGGGGATCATCTTTCGGGACGTGACCAGTGTCCTGCAGGATGGGGAAGGGCTGCACCTTGCCATCGACACCATGCAGGAGAAGGTGAAGGATTTGGAATATGATGTGGTTGTGGGACCGGAGTCCAGAGGATTTATCTTCGGAACGCCCATCGCCTATAACAACCGCAAGCCCTTTGTTCTTATCCGCAAGGCGGGAAAGCTTCCCAGGGAAACCGTCTCCGTCTCCTATGATCTGGAGTACGGCAAGGCAACCATCGAAATGCATAAGGACAGCATCCTTCCCGGGCAGAGAGTGCTGATTGTGGACGATCTTATCGCCACCGGCGGCACAACGGAAGCCATGATCAGGCTGATCGAGAGCCTGGGCGGCAAGGTGGCCGGGATCGTGGTGCTGATCGAGCTTGCGGGACTGAACGGCAGGGAAAGGCTGAAGGACTACCGGCTGGAGTCGGCCATCTGTTATCCCGGGAAATAAATGCGGCCGGCGTGTCCGGCCGGGGTTTAAGGAGTATGGATCTATTATGGCAGAAGAAAAAAACGAGCTCATATTTGACGATGGCAAGATAAGCAGATCACAGGAATTTGTAAATCCGGAAGAGCTCTATGAGGAGCTTATCCGACGCGTGCGGAAATATCATCCCAGCGACGATATCAGCATGATTGAAAAAGCCTATCGGGTTGCCGGCGAGGCGCATAAGGACCAGCTTCGCAAGTCAGGCGAGCCATACATTATCCATCCTCTGAATGTCGCCATTATCCTGGCGGACCTGGAACTGGACAAGGAGACGATCGTGGCCGGCATTCTCCATGATGTGGTGGAGGACACGGTCATGACGGAGGACGACCTTGTCCGGGAGTTCGGCGAGGACGTGGCGCTTCTGGTGGACGGCGTGACAAAGCTGGAGAAGATTCCGCTTTCGGGGAATGGGGAGCAGTCTGATGCCAAGCTGGAGATGCAGGCGGAAAATCTGAGAAAGATGTTCCTTGCCATGGCGAAGGATATCCGGGTGATCATGATTAAGCTGGCGGACCGTCTCCACAATATGCGCACTCTGAAATACCAGAAGCCCGAGAGCCAGCAGCGGATCGCAAAGGAGACGCTGGAAATCTACTGCCCCATTGCCCACAGGCTGGGCATCAGCAAGATCAAGACGGAGCTGGACGATCTTTCCTTAAAATATCTGGAGCCGGAGGTATACTACGATCTGGTGGAACGGATCGCGGTCCGAAGAAGCGTCCGGGAAAAATATATCCAGAGCATTGTGGATGAGGTCAGCGAGCACATTGCAAACGCCGGGATCAAGGCGAAGATCGACGGCCGTGTCAAACATTTTTTCAGCATTTATAAAAAGATGCGAAACCAGAATAAGACGCTGGATCAGATCTATGACCTGTTTGCGGTGCGCATTATCGTGGATACCGTAAAGGACTGCTACGCGGCGCTGGGCGTGATCCATGAGATGTATAAGCCCATACCGGGGCGTTTCAAGGATTATATCGCCATGCCAAAGGCGAATATGTACCAGTCCCTGCACACCACGCTGATCGGCAGCACGGGCCAGCCCTTTGAAATCCAGATCCGGACATTTGAGATGCATAAGGCGGCGGAGTATGGCATCGCTGCCCATTGGAAATACAAGGAGGCCGCGGACGGCAAGCATGTTGCCGGCCAGGAGGAGGAAAAGCTGGTATGGCTGCGCCAGATTCTGGAGTGGCAGCAGGATATGTCCGACAACCGGGAGTTTATGAAGCTTCTGAAAAGCGACCTGGACCTGTTTGCGGACAATGTGTACTGCTTTACCCCCACGGGCGACGTAAAAAATCTGCCCGCGGGTTCCACGCCCATCGACTTTGCCTACAGCATCCATTCCGCCGTGGGAAACAAGATGGTGGGAGCGAGAGTCAACGGCAGGCTGGTGACCATCGACTATGAGATCCGAAACGGAGACCGGATCGAGATCATTACGTCCCAGAACTCCAAGGGCCCCAGCAGAGACTGGCTGAATGTGGTAAAGAGCACACAGGCCAAGAATAAGATCAACCAGTGGTTCAAAAACGAGCGGAAGGACGACAACATCGCAAAAGGGAAGGAATTGATGAACGCTTACTGTAAAGCGAGAGGAGTCAATCTTCCCGACCTGATGAAACCGGAATATCTGGATACCGTCATGCACAAGTACGGATTCCGGGACTGGGATTCGGTGCTGGCGGCCATCGGCCACGGCGCTCTCAAGGAGGGCCAGATCGTCAACAAACTGCAGGAACTCTACGACAGGGACCACAAAAGGATCCTTACCAACGAAGAGGTGCTGCAGAGCATTGCCGATGCGGGAGCCGCCAATCCGGCCAAAATGATGCCGAAGAAGACGAAAAGCGGCATTGTGGTAAAGGGAATCGCGGATCTGTCGGTGCGGTTTTCCAAGTGCTGCTCCCCGGTGCCGGGAGACGAGATCGTGGGATTTGTCACAAGGGGCAGAGGCGTCTCCATCCACAGAACGGACTGCGTGAATGTCATGAATCTCCCGGAGATCGAGCGGGCAAGGCTGATTGACGCGGAATGGCAGGCGCCGGAAAACGCAGAGGAGAAATATGTGGCCGAGATCAAGATCTATGCCGATAACCGGAACGGTCTGCTGGCGGATATCTCAAAGGCCATGACGGAGAAAAACATCAATATTCTCTCCATGAACACCAGAACCAGCAGGCAGGGGCTTGCCACGCTGCAGACGACCTTCGAGATTGGAAGCCGGGAGGAGCTGAACCGGGTGATCGAGAAGATCCGGGGCATTGAGAGTGTAAGAGATATCGAAAGGACAACCGGCTGAGAAAGGCGAAGGAAGGCGACGGCGGGAACGGGATAGGAAAGAATCGGGAAAGGAAAGCGGAAATATGGCACAGATCAAGATCGGACGCATGGTAATGGGAAGTGTACAGACCAACTGTTACTTCCTGTACAGAGAGGGAAGCAGCGATGCTGTGGTGGTCGATCCCGGCGATCAGGGACAGGGAATTTACAACGCCCTGCGGAAAAATGGATTTCAGGTAAAGGCGATCCTGCTTACCCACGGACATTTTGACCATATCTGGGGGCTGGACGCCCTGCGGGACGCCGCGAACGCCGCGGCGGAGGCGGACGGTCTGGAGCCGGTCAGGGTGTATGCCTGCGAGGGGGAAAGAGAACTGCTGCGGGATCCCGGGCTGAACGTATCGGCGCAGGCGGGCCGCTCCTGCAGCACTTATGCGGACGAGTATGTAAAAGACGGACAGGAGCTTTCCCTCGCCGGGATTACGCTGCAGGTGATCGCGACACCGGGACATACGGCCGGTGGATGCTGTTATTACGCAAAGGAGGCTGGAATCCTTGTGGCGGGGGATACGCTGTTTCAGGAATCCGTGGGCCGCACGGATTTCCCCACGGGGGACATGGGAACCCTGGTGCGATCCATCCGGGACAAGCTGTTCGTGCTGCCCGATGAGACAAAGGTCTATCCCGGACACGGAGACAGCACGACGATCGGCCATGAGAAACGCTATAATCCTTTCTGCGCCGTGGAAGAAGAGAACCTGTGATGATCGCGGTAGAGTTAAATAAGGAAAATTTTGAATACGACGTCAATGCGCTGGTCCGGGCCTTTTATCCCGAGGAATCGGTGACGGTGCTGACGCCTGCTACCGGGGCGGACAAAAGAGAGCAGTACGGAAAGGACATTTCGATCCGCATTGAGATCGGAGAGGACGGTGCGGCTGTCACCGTGTCCGGGGAAACTTATACCTGGAATTTCCGGCAGGAGGAAAACCTGGCGGAGGGATTGCCCGAGGGCGGGGAATGGGACGACTTCCGCGCTGAGATCGGGGAAAGGGGATTCAAGGACGGCTTTAAGCGTTTCCTGTACGGGGTGCTCAGCGGCAGGACGGGGAAGCGGCTGCCCTGGGGAAATCTGACGGGAATCCGGCCCACGAAGATCGCATACGGTATGCTGGAACAGGGCAGAAGCGACGACTATATCCGGGAGTACTACCGGAGAAAACATCTTGTCAGCCCGGAAAAAATTCGGCTTTCCATAGACATTGCAAAACGGGAACGGAAACTTCTTAACAGGGTGCATTATCAGGGCGGTTACAGCCTTTATATCGGGATTCCGTTCTGCCCTGCCACCTGTCTGTACTGTTCTTTTCCTTCTTTTCCCATTGCGGCCTACAGAAAACAGGTGGATTCGTATCTGGAATGTCTGTTCCGGGAGATGGAATTTGTCGCCGAACAGAGAAAAGATGATATTTTAGACAGCGTCTATATCGGCGGAGGCACGCCGACTACGCTGGAGCCGGAACAGCTGGACCGGCTTCTGAACCGGCTGAAAAGTCTTTTTGATTTTTCGACGGTACAAGAGTTTACCGTGGAGGC
The DNA here is from genome assembly GCA_947627535.1 of uncultured Acetatifactor sp. Taxonomy (GTDB): domain Bacteria; phylum Bacillota; class Clostridia; order Lachnospirales; family Lachnospiraceae; genus Acetatifactor. Next base: position 31,491 of record CANQWM010000007.1, on the reverse strand, counting down.
GGGCCGGGCGGACAGTATCAACCGCAAGAAGCTTGAGGTGCTTCGGCGTCACGGCGTGGGCCGTATCTCCGTGAACCCCCAGACGATGAAGCAGGAGACGCTGGATCTCATCGGCCGGAAGGCTTCCGTGGAGCAGGTGGAGCGGGCGTATGCTCTGGCAAGGGAGATGGGGTTTGATAATATCAATATGGATCTGATCCTGGGGCTTCCCGGAGAAACGGCGGAGGATGTGCGGCATACTGTGGACAGAGTAGTCCAGATGGGGCCGGACAGTCTTACCGTGCACTCTCTGGCCATCAAGCGGGCGTCGAAGTTGAACCGGTGGATACAGGAGAACGGTGTTTCCATGCTGCGAAATACCGACGAGACCATGGCCATTGCAGCCCAGGGCGCGGAAAGACTGGGACTTGTGCCGTATTATCTCTACCGCCAGAAGAACATGTCAGGAAACTTTGAAAATGTAGGGTATGCGAAAGAGGGGAAGTTCGGACTGTACAATATTCTGATCATGGAGGAAGTGCAGACCATTCTTGCGTTAGGTGCCGGGAGCATCTCCAAGAAAGTCAGTTACCAGGCAGCTCAGGACGGCGGGGAAAGCATTCTGATTGAGCGGTGCGAAAATGTGAAGGAAGTGGCTCAATATATCGAGAGAATCGAGGAAATGATCGAGAGAAAGCGCGTCTTATTTCGCGACTGACGCGATTGATGATTCAAAATCTGTGTGAAGGGATTGAACTGGTGGAGTTGCTCATGAAAGTAAAATATGATAAGGTTTTTTCTGTCATTGATATCGATGCAGATCATTTCAGAACATGGATGGAAGTACTGCCTTTTTATCAAAGTGTGGAGAAAGAAGGAATTGTGTTATGGAAGGCAGCCTGATTGAGTTATCAAAATACCGATTTCAATGTGCCTGCGAGAATTTGAATGCTGCAAAGATTCTTTCATATGCTGAGAGCTGTCACCGCAATAGATAAGTAACTTTTAATAAGTCTGAGTACGATATTCCAGTAGAGACTGACATACGAGGAAGTGGACACAATGTGTAATTTGAGTCAGGGAATCAGAGAAGATGCGCAAGTGGAGTTTATCCTCAACATGCACAAGAAGGGATACACATTTGAGCAGATGGCAGATGTAGCTGAAAGAAGTGTTGAAGAGATAAAGGCTATAATAGAAAAAAGAGAACCTGTTCTGGCATAATTACAAATACCGAATAGTTAAAGCAATGAAGCAGCAGGTCATGGGAACGTGGTCTGTTGTTTTTTCGTTTGATTGAAAATATTTATTGAAAAATACGTAAAGGATATCCTGAATTAATTGTGAGTTTTAATTATCTTGGATCAGGAAAAACGCTGACGGTCTCTCTGTGGCAATGAGAGGAGTGGAAACGGAAATGATTTGCAGACCCATAACGGATTTCCCAACCCCGCACCGGACACTGTTCATTTGTTGTGAAGTTATTGTCGAATTTTGCGAACATGAAAAAATTCACTATAAAATTCAAACCCGGTGTGGTATAATTGCTTCATCAAGTGAGGTGGATTTGGTTTGAACTGGTTCTGCCTGTATTGCTTTGTGCTATAAGGAGGAGTATAATGAAAAACAAAAAAATGAGTACGGTCATTACTGCCGTCGTCTCCTGTGTCTCAGCAGTGTGTATTCTGCTTCTTTTTTTGGTGGCAAGCAACAACATGACGGTTGCCATGAAGGAAACAGCCATGAATAACATGGAGACGTCTCTGGATGCCAGAGCGGAGGTCATTGAGCAGTATGTAGACCAGGCGGAGAAAATGCTGATCGCTTACGGCAAGGCGCCCGTGGTGGCAGAGCTGTTAAAAAATCCGGCAAATGCTTCGCTGACCAGTCAGGCCCAGGCCTATACGGAAAGCTTTTATGCGGGGCTTGACGGCTGGGAAGGCGTTTACATAGCGGAGTGGGATACCCATGTGCTTACCCATTCCAATCCTGCGGTGGTGGGGATCCGTACCCGCGAGGGCGATCCGCTCAAGCAGCTTCAGGATGCCATGACGGCTGCCGGCGACATGTACAATACCGGTATCATCGTTTCTCCGGCCTCCCAGCAGCTGGCGCTGTCGCTGTATGCGCCTGTGCATGACGAAAACGGCGAAATCCTCGGGTATGTGGGAGGCGCGCAGTTCGCTACAAGTCTGGCGTCGATTCTGGACCGGCTCAGCGTGGAGGGACTGGAAAATGCGAGAAACTATATGATCAATACGGCTACCGCAACGCATATCTTTGACGAGGATGAGTCCCTGATGGCCACGCCGATTGAAAATGAAATGCTTCTGCAGGTCATTGACAAGATCAATGCGAATCCTTCCGCATTGGTGGGAGATATAGAATACCAGGATGAAAACGGCGTGAAATCCATCGCCATGTATCAGTATCTGCCGGATCGTCAGTGGGCCGTGATCCTCAGCGATTCGGAAGGTGAAATCTACGGGACGGCGACCCACAGCCGCAATATTCTCGCGCTTGTCTGCATCGGCGCGTTCGCACTGATCTCCGTGCTGTCCTTTATCTCCGTGAAGATATGCGTAAAGCCTCTTGAGAATGTGGAACACGCCATTGGCAGACTGAAGAATCTGGAGCTGCGGACGCCCGAAGAGATCAAGCGTTATGTGGGCGGGACCAGCGAGACAGGCAAAATTGCCACCGCTATGGATTCGCTTTACGGAACCCTGCGGAGCATTGTGTCCACGCTGCGCGGCTGTACCGAGTCTCTGGGAGATTCCACAAACCGGATGAGCGATGCGGCGCACACGCTGATTGAATATGTGGGAGACAATTCCGCTACCACCCAGCAGCTGGCCGCAGGCATCACTACCACCAACGAGGCGATTTCCAGCGTTGTGGATGAGATCACCAGAATCGCCGAAATGGTGGATACCGTGGAAGAGAAGGTCAAGGCCGGTGACGACAAGAGCAACCAGCTGATCCACACGGCGGCAGCCATGAAAAATATGGCGGAGAACACGCTGCATGAGACGGATGCAAAGATCAAGGAGAACCGGAAGAACGTGGAAGACGCCATGGTCAATCTGCAGTCCCTTACCCGGATCAACGATATGGCCCAGCAGATTTTGGAGATTGCGAATCAGACCAACCTGCTCTCCCTGAACGCTTCCATCGAAGCGGCAAGGGCCGGCGAACAGGGAAGAGGCTTTGCGGTGGTGGCACAGGAGATCGGAACGCTGGCATCCAACTCTTCCAGCACGGCAATGCAGATTTCCGATATCTGCGGCGAGATCAATACCAACATCAGGAATGTCCAGGATTGTGTGGACGATATCATCCGCTTTATGGAGACGGATGTGGCCGATAAGTTCAAGGAATTTGTGGGTATTGCCAACGAGTATGGCGGATCTGTGGAGAATATCAGGGAAGCCATCGGAGAGATTCAGGAGACCTCCAACGGGTTTGTGGCTTCCGTCACCAGTATCCGCGAACACATGGAGGTGATCCGGTCTGCCTCCAGCGAGAACGAAGTCGGCGTCAACGACATTGTAGACAAAATTGAGCGTACCAACACGACGGCTGAAAAGCTGGAGAGTGTCGGAAAGACTAACCAGGACAACTCTCAGGCGATCAGCGATATCGTAGACAAGTTTACCGAGTAAGGCTTTTCCGGTAACGACGGCCTGCGAAAAGAATAGGAGGATGTTATGAGCAAATATGCGGGAACTCAGACAGAAAAAAATCTGGAGGCGGCTTTCGCCGGAGAATCTCAGGCGCGCAACAAGTATACCTACTTTGCCTCCGTCGCAAAAAAAGAAGGGTATGAACAAATGTCGGCCATCTTTTTAAAGACGGCTGACAACGAGAAAGAGCATGCCAAAATGTGGCTGAAGGAGCTGCAGGGAATCCAGAATACGGCGGAGAACCTGAAGGCGGCTGCGGACGGGGAAAATTATGAGTGGACGGATATGTATGAAGGTTTTGCCGTGACTGCGGAAAAGGAAGGGTTTCCGGAGCTGGCAAAAAAATTCCGTCTGGTAGCGGCAATCGAGAAGCATCACGAGGAGAGATACCGCGCGCTGTTAAATAATCTTGAGACCATGCAGGTGTTTGAAAAGAGCGAGGTCAAGGTATGGGAGTGCCGTAACTGCGGCCATATCGTTGTGGGCACAAAGGCCCCGGAGGTTTGCCCCACCTGTAATCATCCGCAGTCCTATTTTGAGATCTGCGGAGAGAATTATTGAGGTATGATATTCTGACAAAGCGGTTATCATAGGAAAGACAGCGGGAATAAGTGGCGGGGCCGTGCTTTGCGTGCCCTGCCATATTTTCTGACAGGAGAAAACGGGATACACGGAAAAGAAAGCATGGGAAAAGAAAGCACGGAAAGAAAAACGCGGAAGAGAAGAAACGGGAAAACAATAGACGGAGGAACCGGCCAGATGGAAAAACCATCCATTTTAAAGAACAGGATCTTTTTATATCTCACGGAATTTTTTTCGGGAATGTCCGTGATGGCGGTGGAACTGGGGGCCAGCAGGCTTCTCGCCCCGTATTTCAGTTCCTCCCAGATTGTCTGGACCATCATTATCGGTACGATTATGATCGCGATGGCTCTTGGCAATGTCTATGGCGGAAAAAGCGCGGACCGGAATCCGAATCCTGACAGGCTTTATACCAGGATTTTGATCGCGGCGGTCTGGACAGCCGCAATCCCGGCGGTGGGGAAATATATCATTCTTGCCATTTCGGCGGTGGTGATCTTTGCGGTGAATACAAATTACCTGATCTGGGCAGCGTTTGCCGCCTGTATGATCCTTTTTGTGTTCCCGCTTTTTCTGCTGGGTACGGTGACGCCGTCCCTCGCAAAGTACACAGTGGAAAGTCTGGACGACAGCGGACGTGTGGTAGGGACTCTGGGGGCGTTTAATACGATAGGAAGCATTATCGGCACCTTTGTGCCGACCTTCGTCTCGATCCCGGCGGTGGGAACCTCCGTGACATTTCTGATCTTTGCCTCTGTGCTGCTTGCCCTTTCGCTGGTCTATTTTATCAGCAGGAAGGCCGGAGCGGTTAAATGCGGGGCGGCGGTTGTCCTTGTGCTGCTGGGCTGGGGGACGGGAAGTCTTGGCGGCTTTGCGTTTTGGGAAAAGGATCTGACCTATGAAGGAGAGTCCGTTTACAATTACCTTCAGGTCAGGGAGGAAAAGGACAGGGTGATCCTCTCTACAAATGTTCTTTTCGGTGTCCAGTCGGTGCTGCTCAGAAGCCGGGAGCTTACGGGAATGTATTATGATTATGCCATGGCAGCCCCGCTGATGACGGGGAAGGCGGACCCGAAAGACTGCAGGGTGCTGATTCTCGGCATGGGTACGGGGACTTACGCCACCCAGTGCAGCCGGTATTTTGGAAGCATGGATATCCAGGGCGTGGAGATCGATGATAAGATCACGAAGCTGGCCAGAACCTACTTTGAACTGCCCGCGGAAGTGCCGGTGGTTACTTATGACGGGCGGGCTTACCTGAATGCGACGGACGAGACTTATGACGTGATTATGGTGGATGCCTATCAAGACATTACCATTCCCTTCCAGATGTCCTCCACGGAGTTTTTTACCTTGGTGAGGGATCATTTGAATCCCGGCGGGGTCATGGTGGTGAACATGAATATGCGGGGGAGCGGGGAAGGGAACATCAACCAGTATCTGGCGGATACTATTTCACAGGTCTTTGAGGAGGTGTATACGGTAGATGTTCCCGGCTCTACTAACCGGGAGCTGTTTGCCGCAAACGGCGTCAGGATACCTGAAAATCTTGCGAAGGGAATAGAAAGCCTCGGGGATGAAAACCTGACAGCCATGCTGGAGCGGGTGCGAGACGGTATGAAGGGATATCAGGCCGGAGACCGGATCATGACGGATGATAAGGCGCCTGTGGAGCTTCTGGGAATGCGGGTCATAGATGAACTGATCCGGGATGAGGTGGCGTATTACAGGGAAATTTATGAGGAAGACGGGATCAAAGGACTTCTGGAGAGCTTCTGATCATGGCAGAGAGATTGTAAGAGGGGGACTGCACAAAAATGAAAAGACTTCCATGGATGCGCACATGGTTTCTGGCTGTGCTGACTCTGGCCGGCACGATGGGTATGCGGTACTGTCTGGGACTTTCAGTGGATTCGCTGCAGGTAACGGATAACATATGGTTTTTTCTGCTGTGGACAGCGGCTTTTTCCTTTGTCAGGGGGATAACGGCGCAGGATGCATGGGAAAAAATCCGGGATTTTCTGAATCCCTGCTTTTTGTTTGGACTATGCTTTTCGGGGGCAATGTGGCTTGGGGGGCAGCTGGATGCTTCCGGGGGGGTAGATTTTTCCGATTGGCAGGCTTATTTATCCGTTTTGGCGGCCGCGGCGGCAGCATCCCCCCTGCTCGGCTGGGTTCTGTACAGACTGTCCCTGCCCGGAAAGCAAGGCAGGCGCCCGTCCGGCGCTGAGGGCAGGAAACGCTCCTTTCTGTTGACCTGGGGAATTTTGGCTGTGGCATATATACCTGTCCTGGCAGCTTCCTTTCCGGGGTTTTTTACGTATGATGCGGAATGGACGGCTTATACGGTGTTTACAGGACATTATTCCGCGCATATGCCTCCGCTGTATGTTGTGCTCCTGGGATGGACGATCCGGATCGTCCATAGAATCACGCATTCGTATAACGCCGGCATTGCAGGGTATCTTCTGGTACAATTGCTGACGCTTTCAGCCTGCTTTGCCTATACGATTCAGGTGTTGAGAAACATTGGCGTCAGACGCTGGATCTGTAACCTTGGCACGGCCTTTCTTGCGCTGTCTCCCACGGTGGCAATGTTCGTATGCTGTTCCACGAAAGAGGGATACTTTGCCGGAGGTGTTTTGCTTTTGACCGCATCGCTGCTGGAGCTGGCAAGGGAAGGAGAAACTTTTTGGAATTCCCGAAAGAAGAAGGCGGTATTGGGGGCCGGAGCGCTGCTTGTCCTGTTTTTCAGAAAAGAGGGCGTGTACGCGCTGGCGCTGTTTCTTTTCTGTTTTGCAATTGCTTACAGGAGAAGCTGGAAACGCTGGATCAGAACGGTTTTGGGGATTTCCCTGATTTATGCCGTAACGATCTTTGGGGTGACGAAAGCGTTCGGATTTGAAAAGGGAGAACTGCGTGAAATGTTCAGCGTTCCCATACAGCAGCTGGCAAGAACATACCAGGAGGCAAAGGACAGTTTTTCACAGCAGGATCTGGAAACGCTCTACAGCCTGATCCCGGAGGTGATACTGGAACAATATAATCCCAGACTGGCGGATTCGGTGAAGATCAATTTTATGGAGGATAATTTCAAGGCGGAACCTGTAAAATATATTTCGCTTTGGGGCCGGACAGGGCTGGCACATCCGGATGTGTACATAAACGCATTCCTGATGAACACTTACGGATACTGGTATCCCAATACCTGGCCGAAGGGGTATGAAGGGGTTCATACCGGTGACGTAGTGTATGGGGACAGCTCCTATTTCGCCTTTTCGACGGAAAATCCCGGGGAAAGACGGCATTTTTTCCCGGCGCTGGAAGATTTTTACAGAAAGATATCGCTGGAACTCAGCTGGCAGAAGATTCCCGTGCTCTCCATGCTGTTTTCCATCGGGTTCTGGCATTGGGCGTTCCTTTTTTCCGTTCTTGTCCTTTATGTAAGGGGTTATAAAAAGCAGATATTCGCTCTGATTCCCACGGGACTTTTATATCTGACGGCTTTACTGGGCCCTATTGCCCTGGTAAGATACGTATTGTATTTGTTCTATGGAGTTCCGGTTGTGCTGGCGCTTATATTTGACGCGGACACAGTGGCAAAAACACAACACACGGCTGAAACGGCGCCGCAGCAGATGGAAAATCAAAAAGGAATCCAAAAAGGAGACTAAAAAAGGCGATCAAATGAAGGAGGTTAAATTCATGAAGAGAGACAAAAACAGTTTTGCACCCACTCCGCCCATGGGGTGGAACAGTTACGATTACTATGACACGACGGTAGACGAAGCGCGTGTCAAAGCAAACGCGGATTATATGGCGGAGCATCTGAAGGATTACGGCTGGCAGTATATTGTGGTCGATATCCAGTGGTATGCCCACGGCGCGGGAAGCCAGAGGGACCGGTTCCAGTATATTCCGTTCAGTACGCTGGAAATGGACGAATACGGCAGGCTGCAGCCGGATCCCGAACGTTTTCCCTCCTCTGTGGGCGGAGCGGGGTTTCGGCCGCTGGCGGATTACATCCACGGACTGGGGCTGAAATTCGGGATCCATATCATGCGGGGAATCCCCCGGGCAGCCGCCCATGCGCATCTTCCTGTGAAGGGCGCCAGTGTGACGGCCGCCGACGTGGCAAACCCTTCGTCCATATGCGGCTGGAATCCCGACATGTACGGCGTCAGGGAAGGCGCCGACGGCCAGCGCTACTATGACTCTCTGTTTCAGATGTACGCTGAATGGGGCGTGGATTTTGTCAAGTGCGACGATATCTGCAATACAAATCTGTACGCCAACAACCGTTATTCCGCTCCGCACGAGGTAGAGATGCTTGCGAAGGCGATCCAAAACTGCGGGAGGGACATTGTGCTTTCCCTTTCCCCAGGACCCGCGCTGATCGAAAAGGCATGGCACTATGAAACCTACGCCAACATGTGGCGGATCACGGACGATCTCTGGGATAAGTGGGAGCTTTTAAAGGATATGTTCCACCGCTGTGAGCTTTGGCAGAACCATGTTGCGCCGGGATGCTACCCTGACTGTGACATGCTTCCCCTGGGCCATATGGGGAAGGGATTCGGCCACGAGTGGGTGACAAATCTGACCAGGGAGGAGCAGCGGACCATGATGACACTCTGGTGCATTTTCGGCTCTCCGCTGATGCTGGGAGCGGAGATGACGCTTCTGGACGACTGGACGCTTTCGCTTCTGACAAACAGGGAGGTGCTGGCCATGCTGACGCCAAAGTGCAGGGCAAGACAGGTCTGCCTGGATGAGAAGAAGGCGGTGTGGAAAGCCTGCAATCCTGAGACGGGGAAACGGTATGCGGCGCTGTTCAACTTAAGCGGGGAGACGGCGGACATTTCCGTTGAGGCGGCGGACGCCGGCCTTTCGCAGGGAGACGGGCTTATGGAGCTCTGGACTGGGGAGAGACGCAGGGTGGACGGCGGATATCTCACGGCGAAGGTGCCGCCCCACGGATGTGCGGTATATTGCATATGATGTAACAGTTCAGCCCGCGCCATTCGCAAAGCCGCGCTGCGCGCCTGCATTGCTCTGGCGTTGCTTGCATACCGTTCAGCCCGCGCCATTCGCAAAGCCGCGCTGACGCGCTCTCCGGCGCTGCGCGCCTGCCTTTGCTCATGGAATGGCGCTCCCTCGACAGCCACATACAGCGAAAAATTCGTGCGAGCACGATTTTCCGCTGTATACGGCTGTCGGCTGAACTGTTACCATATAATAATAAAAATTTAATACCTTTTTTATTGACAGGGTCCCTGAAAAACAGATATGATATATAGTACAGTATAAAGCAAATGACGGCAGCCCTGCCGTCAGTCCTAACCGCAAGTCTTATTCTGTAAGATTTTTCCGTTATAATTCAGGTGATACCGAGAACAGGGGAAAGGGGGTACTGTCTATTGAAGAAGGAGAATGCTTTTTTGAATGATTATGCACAGCTGTGCAGAAAAGCCGATGAACTGGATCCGTCGCTGTTTGAAAAATACGAGGTGCAGAGGGGCCTTCGCGACAAGAACGGGAACGGCGTTGTCACGGGTCTGACCAATATTTCCAGAATTGACGCTTTTCAGGTAGTGGATGGGGTTAAGACGCCCTGTGAAGGGAAGCTCTGGTATCGGGGATATGACTGTATTGAACTGGTAAAGGGGTTTACGAGAAAACGTTTCGGTTTTGAAGAGGTTGCGTATCTGCTTTTGTTCGGAGACCTTCCCAACAGTCATCAGCTGGAGGAGTTTAAGGATATTCTGGCGGCGCACAGGACGCTGCCCACGAACTTTACGAGAGATGTAATCATGAAGGCGCCCAGCAGCGATATCATGAATTCCCTCACAAGGAGCGTTCTGACGCTGGCCTCCTACGACCGGGCGTGCAACGATACTTCTGTGGAGAATGTGCTGCGCCAGTGTCTGGGGCTGATCAGCCTGTTCCCTGTTCTGACGGTTTACGGCTATCATGCCTACAACCATTATCAGAACGACGAGAGCATGTACATACACAGGCCCTCCAAGAAGCTTTCCACGGCGGAAAACCTTTTGATGATGCTTCGGCCTGATAAGAAATTTACGGAGCTGGAGGCCAGAGTGCTGGATATCGCTCTTGTGCTGCATATGGAGCACGGCGGCGGAAATAACTCTACGTTTACTACCCGTGTGGTGACGTCCTCCGGGTCGGATACCTATTCTGTGATCGCCGCGGCGCTGTCCTCCCTGAAGGGCCCGAAGCACGGCGGCGCAAACATCAAGGTCGTGGAGATGATGCGGGACATTGAGAAAAATGTCTCTGACTGGACGGATGAAGACGAGATCCGGGCGTACCTGAAAAAGATCCTGAACCGGGAAGCCTTCGACGGCAAGGGGCTGATCTATGGCATGGGCCATGCGGTGTATTCCCTTTCCGACCCGAGGGCACAGGTATTCAAGGGTTTTGTGGAACAGCTGGCCTCGGCGAAGGGAAGAGAGAAGGATTTTGCGCTGTATTCCATGATTGAGAGACTGGCGCCTCAGGTGATCTCCGAAAAGGCCAGGATTTACAAGGGCGTCAGCGCCAACGTGGACTTTTACAGCGGATTTGTTTACAGTATGCTGGAGATCCCTCTTGAAATGTACACGCCCATTTTTGCCATCGCCAGGATCGTGGGCTGGAGCGCCCACAGGCTGGAGGAGCTGATCAACATGGATAAGATCATCCGTCCCGCCTATAAGAGCGTGATGAAGGAACGGCGGTATGTGGAGATGGAAGAGAGACCGTAACGGCGGCATGTGGAGATGGAAGAGGGACCGTAAGTAACGGCGGCGAGGAACAGAAATTGACAGGAATCGGGCTGCTGCGAGATACAGCTTTTATCCGGAAAAGCGGATGAGCGGTATTTCGCGGCAGCTTTTTTGTCGTTTTCTCCGGTCAAAGGCGAGAGGGGAAAAAGAAGGGGCGGTCAGAAAAAGGATTTGCGAAGAGGGAGAGGATCTTGGCGCCCCAGACGCCGGACCGGCTTTCGTCGATGCGTTCCGGGTGCCATTGAACGCCCAGGATGGGTAGCGTCTCGTGGACAACGGCTTCGATGCAGCCGTCCTGGGGGCAGAACTGTACCGGTATCAGGCCCGTTCCCAGACTGCGGATGGCCTGATGATGGGCGCTGTTCACTGTCTGCCGGTCCCCGTACAGCCTGTGGAGCCAGGAGCCTCTTACCGTGACGGTTTCGTGGTACTGATCGGCGTCTTTATACCGGTGAAGCTCCGCGGTGGGAAAATCCTGATACAGAGTGCCGCCCAGCCCTACATTGATGATCTGGAGCCCCTTGCAGATACCGAGCAGTGGGATGTGTCCCTTGACGCACAGTTCCAGGGCCTGAAGCTGGAGGATATCAAGCTCCGTATCGATTTTCCGGGCTTCCCGGACGGTCTCTCCGAAAAGAGCGGGAGCGATATCCCCGCCCCCGGGCAGAATCAGGCGGCCGCAGGAGGCGGCTTCCTTTGAATCCAGGGTCACGACAGGCTGATAGCCCTGTGCCTGTACATAGCGGACATAATTTTCCGTATCCTGTTTTCGTCCGACGATTGCGATCTTCATAATCCGGGCCTCAAAAAGGACTCTCTTTTACAGTATATGATCCGGCCCGCGGCGGGGTGAGGAAAAGAATGGGATTCTTTTACAGAAAGGCTTTGTCTGTGATAAAAAATATGGTACAATGATCCTGACACAGGAGAGGATGGACCATGAAGAACTATATCAAAATTCTGCGGCCGTGGCATTATATGAAAAACCTGATCATCGTTTTCCCGCTGGTTTTTTCGGGAAGGCTTACGGAAATATCGCTGCTTTCCGGCAGCCTTGTGTCTGTCATTGCGTTTTCTCTTGTGTGTTCCGCTGTTTATATCATCAATGACTGCAGAGATGCCGAGAGAGACAAAATCCATCCGACAAAAAGGAACCGGCCCATTGCTTCCGGCGCGGTCAGCAAAAGGAAAGCCGCTGCTATTGCGGTTATCTTGTTGGCGCTGTCAGCCCTTATACAGCTTGGCATGGGGTTTCCTATCAGTTCGGTATTGTGGGTGGCAGCTTATTTGGTGGTTAACCTGGTCTATACCTTCGGAGGAAAGAACGTACCTGTGTTTGATATCTTTCTGCTGGGAATCGGATATCCCATCCGCCTTATGTATGGGGGCGCTGTTCTGGGTATCGAGGTATCGGCGTGGCTGTTTCTGACGGTGCTGTTCTTTTCGTTTTACCTCGCGCTGGGGAAGAGATACGGGGAGATAAAAAATCTGAGGCAGTATTATGATCAAGACCACGATCTTGGGATTACCAGACCTGTTTTAAAATATTACTCCGCCTCCTATCTGGAAAATCACATGTTCCTGAGTATGGGTTTGGGGATTATGTCCTATCTGCTGTGGACCTTAAACAAAAACAGGTATTTTACATGGACCGTGATACTTGTATTTGCGATCTGCATGTTTTATAATCTGGTTACAGAAAACTCCGATGCGGATCCGGTTGAAGTGATATTGAAGCATAAGCTGCTGATCGTACTGCTTGCGGCATATGCAGTATTGATGTTGGTTATTCTCTATTGCATTTAATATTATGCTGCAATCTGTCACGGGGATTTATGGTATCATATTACAGATCGGTTTACCGACTGTGTCCCGGAGGACCATGAAATGAATCACAGCAGAAAATGGATGATGTGGAGTCTGGCTTTTGTGCTGCCGGCGGCTGTTATGCTGGCGTTGTTTGCCGTAAGCGGGGTTTATCCTCTCGGAGAGAGGTGTTTCCTGCCCGCCGACCTGTACCATCAGTATATGCCGTTCTTCAGCGAGCTGCTGCATAAGATCCGCGCCGGGGAAAGCCTTGGCTTTTCCTTCCACGCGGGGATCGGCTCCAATTTTCTGGCGCTGTTCGTTTACTACCTTGCCAGCCCGCTGAATGCGCTTTTAGTCCTGGTGCCGGAACGGTTTCTGATAGAATTTATCAGCTTTCTGATCGTTTTTAAGATCGGGCTCTGCGGTCTTTCGTGCTGTATTTACCTGGAAAAGCATTTCGGGCGCAGGGATCTGTCGACGGTGGTCTTTTCGCTGTTTTATGCGTTGTCCGGCTTTATGGCGGCCTACAACTACAACGTTATGTGGCTGGACTGTGTGGCGCTTCTGCCGTTGATCGTCCTTGGACTGGAGAGACTGGTGCGGGAGGGACGCTGCGGCCTTTACTGCGTGACGCTGGCTCTCTCCATTTACACGAATTATTACCTCTCCATCATGATCTGTATCTATCTGGTGCTGTATTTTCTGGTGCTTATGGCGACCGGAGAGGGAAGGGGGAAAAGGCTGCGCGGCCTGGGAAATTTTGTCCTGTTCTCCATTCTGGCGGCGGGGATGGCGGGAGTGCTGCTTGTGCCGGAGGTCTGCGCCATACTGAAGACGGATTTTGGCGACATGGATTTTCCCGAGACGGCGAAATCCTATTTTTCCGTGCTGGATATGCTGGCCAGACATTTTATGTGTGTGGCCACGGAACGGGGGCTGGACCACTGGCCCAATCTCTACTGCGGCAGCGCGGTGCTGATGCTTTTGCCGGTCTATGCCGTACACCCGAAGATTTCCATTCGGGAAAGGTTCTGCAGGCTGGCGCTGGCAGGGTTTCTACTGCTCAGCTTTGGGAGCAATTATCTGGACTTTATCTGGCACGGCATGAATTTTCCGGATTCCCTGCCGGCGAGACAGTCCTTTCTCTACATCTTCCTTGTGATCGGCATGTGCTATGACGTTTTCTGTCATATGGAGGAGACGCCGCCCCGCCTGATCCTGTACGGTTATCTGGCGGCGGTGGGATTTTATCTGTTCTGCGAAAAGTTTGTGACCCACGAGGATTTTTACTATGGCGTGAAGATCCTGACACTGGCGGTGATCAGCGCCTATGCTGTCTTTTTGTACCTGTACCGGACACGCCCTGGCGCGCCGAAGCGGGCAGCCTTTGGAATTGCCGCCGTTGTTCTTTCCGTGGCGGAGCTGGGAGCCAACACTTATGTCACCAGTATCTTTACCACCAGCCGGAGTTCTTATCTGGGACAGCAGCAGGACTACAAAGCGCTGTACGAACAGACGGCCCAATGGGAGGAAAGCTTCTACCGGCTGGAAAAATTTTCCCGCAGGACAAAAAACGACGGGATCCTCACGGGGTATCCCAATGCCAGCGTGTTTTCCTCCACCATGAACTCTGACGTGATGGATCTTTACAGCAGGCTTGGGATGCGCCACAGCAAGGTGTATTACTGCTTTGACGGCGCAACGGCGTTTACGTCGGCGCTTTTCAACGTGAACTATATGTTTGGGGATTCGGAGGCGTATGAGAACAGTCTCTATTCGTTGTGCGGAAGAAGCGGGGACGTCTTCCTCTATCGGTGCAACAGTACGCTGCCCTTTGGTTATGTGGCGCCGGCGGGGGCCGACCTTCCCGGGACAGCGTCCAACGGACTGACGCTGCAGACGAAGCTTGCGGAGACCTTTGGGGTCCAGGGAAGGCTGTTTGTCAGGGAAGACGAACAGATTCTTGATGGAAAGGTGCAGTTTCAGGCCCGGGAGAACGGGATTTATTACGCGGTCTTAACGTCTTCCGGGACGAATAAGGTGGATTATATCGGCGGCAGTACGGAGACGGAAACCTTTTCGGACCTGAAGGTGGGGTCCGTACTGTATCTGGGGGAGCTTGCGCGGAACCAGAAGATTACGCTGACAAACGGCGACCCGGAGGATGAGACAAAAAATATTTCCGCCGACCTCTACCGGATGGACCAGTCGGTGCTTGCACAGGTCCTTCAAAAGCTCTCCGCCTGTCATCTTGAAAAGGTGCGCTGGGAGAGCGACAGGATATCCGGGGAGCTCACGCTGCAGCAGCCGGGACGCCTGATCCTGTCCGTGCCCTGTGAGGACGGATGGAAGGTGCGTATAAACGGGAAAGAGACGAAAGCGTCCACCTTTGGCGGGTGCCTGATGGCCTTTGATCTGGAACCGGGCAGCTACAGGCTGGAGATGCATTACGTTCCCCAGGGAAGAGGGGCCGGGCTGTGCGTCAGCCTGGCAAGTATCGCATTGTTTGGGGCAATTATGTTTTTCAGAGGAAGGAAATGCAGGAAAAAGACGGAACATCAGCAAAAATTATATGATACAACAGCCGTCAGAACGGCAGAAATGAGGGAATCATGAACGAAGTATTGGAAAAGATCGGAAAGATCGGAATTGTACCTGTTGTCAAAATTGACAGGGCGGAAGATGCGATTCCGCTGGCGGGGGCGTTGTGCGCAGGGGGACTGCCCTGCGCGGAGGTAACCTTCCGGACGGACGCGGCGGCGGAGGCGATCCGGCTCATGACCGCCAATTTCCCGGACATGTGCGTGGGCGCGGGAACCGTGCTGAACGCCCAGCAGGTGGACGCGGCCGCGGAAGCGGGGGCAAAGTTTATCGTAAGCCCCGGATTAAATCCCCGGACCGTCAGGTACTGCCTTGAGAAGAACATTCCCGTCATTCCCGGGACATCCAGTCCCTCCGACGTAGAACAGGCAATTGAGCTGGGGCTTGACACAGTGAAATTTTTCCCGGCGGAACAGTCCGGCGGACTGGCAAAGATCAAGGCCATGGCAGCGCCCTACGGAAACATGAAATTCATGCCCACCGGCGGGGTCAACGCCAAAAATCTCACGTCGTACCTTGACTTTAACAGGATCATCGCCTGCGGCGGCTCATGGATGGTGCCGGGGGACCTGATTAACGAGGGCGCGTGGGACAAGATCCGTCAGCTGACTGAGGAAGCCGTCCGGACTATGCTGGGATTTGAACTGGCCCATGTAGGAATCAATGCCGGGAACGAAGCGGAGGCCATGAAGGCCGCCCAGCGGTTCAGTTTCCTATTCGGATTTGGCACCAGAGAGGGAAACAGCTCTGTCTTCTCCGGCACAGCCGTTGAAGTGATGAAATCTCCTTTCAAGGGAACCCACGGACATATTGCCATTCGCACCAACTATATCGAAAGGGCGGTAAACTATATGGCCACCGTTCTGGGAGTGGAGTTTGAGGAGCCGAAGCGGGAGGAAAACGGAATGTATAAGGCGATCTACCTGAAGGAAGAGATCGGCGGCTTTGCCGTCCATCTGGTACAGAAATAGAAAAGAACCGCGGCAGACAATAACGGACTGCGCAGGAAACAGGGAAAAAGAAAGAACAGAGAATAGGAAGGAAAACGGAAAAATGGCAAAGGTAATCACAATGGGTGAGATCATGTTAAGGTTATCCACCCCCAATTCGGAAAAACTGATCCAGGCGGACGAGTTCGATGTCTGCTATGGCGGAGGGGAAGCGAACGTAGCGGTCTCTCTGGCAAACTATGGGCACGACGCGGAATTTGTGACCGCCGTCCCCGACAATGAGATCGGAGAGTGCGCCGTCGCCGCCCTGCGGAAATACAATGTGGGGACCCGGCATATCGCAAGGTGTGGAGAGAGACTGGGGATTTACTTTCTGGAGAGCGGTTCCGCCATGCGGCCGTCCAAGGTGATCTATGACCGGGCGCATTCCTCCATCTCTACCGCCACAGAGAAGGATTTTGATTTTGATGAGATTTTTAAGGACGCGGACTGGTTCCACTTTACCGGGATCACTCCCGCGGTCTCCGATTCCGCCGCGGTATTGACGGAGAAAGCGCTCCAGGCGGCAAAGAAGCACGGCGTAAAGGTATCTGTGGACCTGAATTTCCGAAAGAAGCTCTGGTCCTCCGAGAAGGCGCAGAGGGTGATGAAGAATCTGATGCAGTATGTGGACGTCTGCATTGGAAATGAGGAGGACGCGGAGCTTGTCCTGGGGTATCGGCCCGGCAGGACTGATGTGGTGAGCGGAGAGCTGGAGCTGGCAGGTTATCGGTCTATTTTTGAACAGATGGTGGCGGACTATCATTTTGAATATTGCATCTCATCCCTTCGTGTCAGTCATTCCGCTTCCGACAACGGCTGGTCCGCCTGCATCTATTCCCGGGATACAAAGGAGTTTTACCACTCCAGGGAATACCGGATCAGTCCCATTGTCGACCGGGTGGGCGGCGGAGATTCCTTTGCAGGCGGCGTGATCTGTGGCCTGCTGGACGGCAGGAACTTTAAGGATGCGCTGGAGTTCGGCGTAGCGGCCTCGGCGTTAAAGCATACTATCCCTGGCGACTTTAATCTGGCGTCGCGCAAGGAGGTGGAGACGCTGGCGGGGGGCGATGCTTCCGGCCGGGTGCAGAGGTAGGCTGCCGGCTGAACTGTTACAATTTTTGCGGCAAATTTCCTGAAAACAGTTGACATTTGGGATTTGAAATGTTAGTATGGTACTTGCGCGGTGCGTATGCGCGAGTGCTGGAATTGGCAGACAGGCTAGACTAAGGATCTAGTGATAGCAATATCGTGTGGGTTCAAGTCCCATCTCGCGCATTACTGTGATTTCTCGTAAATATGGGAGTAAATGGGGAGAAACGCTGATCAATAGGCGGTTCTCCCCATTATATTTTGCCAAAAAGTTTTATTAAAATTTACTCCGGTTTTTTAAATAAGCACATAAAGTAGTGCCGGGGCTTGTGCAGGGAAAACTGTGGGAAACGGTCACTTTTGTTCGTGGAATGGCTCCACACCCATATGAATAATAAAATATTTGAGAATTTTTTAAAAATATATTGCATTGTGGATATAATCTGATCATAATAATTATTAGATTAGATTAGATTAGATTAGATTAGATTAGATTAGATTAGAAGTTGGAGGGTGTCAATGCTTATTGAGGGCAAAACGGTCGAGTTTAAGCGGGAGTATGTGGATGATATCAAAAAAACGGTTGTGGCCTTCGCAAACTGTGACGGCGGCACGGTCTATATTGGAATAAACGACGACGGTTCGGTTTGCGGAGTGCCTGATGCGGATGCCATAATGCTTCGCGTAACGAATGCCCTTCGCGACGCTATAAGACCGGATGTGATGATGTTTGTGGATTGCCGTTGTACCGACATAGACGGCAAGGCGATTGTCGCGGTTTCTGTACAGCGCGGCACGGCAAGGCCGTATTACCTCCGGGATAAGGGAGTCCGGCCAGAGGGGGTCTATGCGCGTCAGGGCGCGTCTACTGTGCCTGCCTCTGACGCTTCTATTCTTAGCATGATCCGGGAGACCAGCGGCGACAGTTACGAGGCGGCGCGGTCTATCAATCAACAGCTCACGTTTGAATATTGCTCCGCTTTTTTCAGAAGGCGGGGGCTGACGCTCGGCGTGCAGCAAATGCGGACTCTTCACATGATTGGAGAGGACGGGACGTTTACAAATCTCGCGTTCCTTTTATCTGAACAATGCACCCACACGGTCAAGTTAGCTGTTTTTGAGGGGAGTAAAAAATCTGTTTTTAAGGATCGTACCGAGTTAGCCGGTTCTTTGCTGGAACAGATTGAAGCCGCTTATGATTACATCGATCGCTATAACCGTACTCGCGCGGAATTTCAGGGGATCGACCGACTGGAGAGCCGGGACTATCCCGCTGTTGCGATTCGGGAGGCACTGTTGAATGCCGTCGTTCATCGAGATTATTCGTTCAGCGGCTCGACTCTGATTAGCATTTTCGACGACCGTATAGAATTTGTGTCCATCGGGGGAGTGGTCAAAGGAATGTCCCTTGACGATATCATGCTGGGCGTTTCTGCTCTCAGGAATCAAAACCTTGCAAATATATTTTACCGATTAAGACTAATTGAGGCTTATGGAACAGGCATTTTGAAGATCAATGAGAGTTACTCTGATTCAGCCATCAAGCCATCGATTGAGGTTACGAGTAATGCTTTTAAAATCGTTCTCCCGAATCTTAACTACGTGAAAGAGAACAACAGCAAAACCGAGGAAGCATTGCGCCCGCTGACAAGCAACTCAAAGAAGCAGGAACGTGTCCAAGCTGTTGTCAGCCTATGCCAAAAGAACGGCTTTGTTGTCCGAAAAGACCTTGAGCAGACTCTGCGCATTTCTCAGGCAACAGCGATTTTGCTTCTGCGTGAAATGGTCGCTGGCGGTCTTTTGGTGAAAAGAGGCACAGCTAAAAACCTGCGCTACTATCTACCATGTGATGTAGAAAAGAAAACATATAGTAACGGAGAATGAAAAAAGCTAACTTTACAAGAACTATCTTAAGATGAAAATGATGAGATGAAAGAAATTCCGTATTCGCGTATTTTTGTGGACGGTTCTCGTCGAACACATAAAATCGGAGATATGGACTTAGAAGGCAAAAAACATCCGGTGATAAGGAAACAGACAGCTTTACTATCATAACAAATTAGGAAGATAGAACAGCTAACCAATCTTAAAACTAATATGCAGAATATGCCGCTATTCTTTTCGGATGGCGGCATATGCCCTGCGTCTTCTCGGGCTGCGGGAAGACGCAGAGGAATGCGTCAACGACACATGGTACGCCGTCTGGAACAAAATTCCTCCGGACCGGCCGGCGTCTCTGGGCGCTTTTCTCGGGCGTATCACGCGCAACCTGTCCATCAGCCGATGGCGACGGAATCACGCACAGAAACGGTATGACGGGATCGAAATTCTGCTTTCGGAACTGGAAGACTGTGTGCCATCCCCCAGCACTGTGGAGGCGTCTGTCGAGCGGCAGGTTCTTGCGGCAGCGATCAGTGACTGGCTGGACACCCTGGAAGATACGGATCGCTGGCTCTTTATCCGAAGGTACTGGTACGCAGATCCGGTAAAAGAGCTGGCAGCGGAACTGAAGGAACAACCAAACAACTGCTCACAGCGGCTATTGCGGTCCGCTAAGGGCTGCGCGTTTTTCTGGAATCGAAAGGAGTGGAACTATGAACGGGAAGGATATGTATGACGGCGTGACAGATATCCGGGACGATTTGATCGATGGGGCGAAATCCTCCCCCAAACGGCAGAAGCGGCATATAAAAGCTCGGTGGTTCGGGGCCGTTGCGGCGGTACTTGTTCTGGCCATCCTTGGCGGGATATTTCTCCGCCCCGACGGAGGGTTGACAGTTCGCCCTGATGGAGGATTGACAGCTTATGCCCTTGCCGAAGCGCAATATCCCCAAATGGCGCCCTATCCCGGAGAACCCCATACCGAAAAGGAATTTGAAGACTGGTGGGAAAGCGTTAAGGCGCAGCGTCGGGATCTTGGGGACATTTCATCCCTGCAAGCCTTTTTTCGGAACAGCTCCGGTGTCTTTCTGGCCGACACAGGGGGGCAGAATAGGGTTTATTCTCCCTTGAACGTCTACATGGCGCTCAGTATGCTGGCCCAGCTCACAGACGGGGAAAGCCGCGGCCAAATCCTCACCCTTCTTGGCAGCGACAGCCTGGACACGCTGCGCAGGCAGGCAAGCGACGTCTGGAACGCCAATTACCGGGATGACGGGGCATTGACATCCATCCTCGCCAGTTCCCTGTGGCTGAACAAGGGTATCAGCTTCAATCAGGAGACCTTGGATACGCTTGCACGGGATTTCTACGCCTCATCCTATCAGGGGGAGATGGGCACGGACGCATACGACAAGGCGCTGCAGGAATGGCTGAACCAGCAGACCGGCGGGCTTTTAGCGGATCAGGCAGGAAATGTCACCATGGACCCGGAAACGGTCCTGGCCCTGGCCACCACCGTCTATTACCAGGCGAAATGGGGGCATGAGTTCTCTGAAGACAGCACCGGGCCTCGGACCTTCCACAGCCCCACGGGGGATATCGAGACGGATTTTATGCACCAGCGGGAGGATCAGACCTACTATTGGGGAGAACATTTTGCAGCCATCAGTCAGGGCTTTGAGGAAGGCGGCGAGATGTGGTTTATCCTGCCGGACGAGGGGATCACGCCGGAGAAACTGCTCGCGGACGAGGAAGCGATGGAGTTTCTCTTTTACCGCAAGGAATGGGAAAACAGCAAATTCCTGTTTGTGAATAAATCTATCCCCAAATTTGACGTGTCCTCCCAGTTTGATCTGGGAGACGGGCTGCGGAAGCTGGGCGTCACCGACGTCTTCGATCCATCCCGCGCAGATTTTACTCCCATGACCACGGATGCGGATGTACCCATCGCGGTTTCCGGGGCCAATCATGCGGTACGGGTGGTGATTGACGAGGAAGGCTGCACCGCCGCCGCATTCACGGTGATGCTTGCCGCCGGCGCCGCCATGCCGCCCGATGAGGAAGTGGACTTTGTCCTGGACCGGCCCTTCCTGTTCTGCATTACAGGGGACAGCGGCTTGCCGCTGTTCGTGGGAATAGTTAATATTCCCGCTGGAGATTGACATCACTATCAGGCAAATGGTAATATCACTTTATAGAAGGCTTTTGAAAATTTTCCGACAACGCGGAAATTTGAAAGGATAAATGCAGTTGGAAAAGACAGCTAAAAGAGATATCATTATCATTACGCTTGTCAGTCTGGTGTCTGCAATTTTATACCTGCTCTTGGAAGGGCAAATAATGGATTACGGGCGTGAACGATCTCATCCATTGCTTCTGAGATTTATGCCGGTGCTTGTGATTCAATTTGGAATGTCAGTTTTAGGAATCCTTATCGTTTTATTAAAAAATAAGGAAAAGCTATCGGATTATGGCCTGATAAAGAAAAATGCAGTCAGTTCAATTGTTGGCTGCCTGTTTGTTTCAATACCAACTGTCGTATTCTTGTGGCTGACGAATGATATTCATGGATTTTTACCGTTCCAGGGTATGTTCTTAACCAAAGAAATATTGCATTCCGCATTTCCAATAAATGTGATAGGGTATCTTATCATTGCATTGGTTTGGGGGCTGGGTGAGGGATTGTTTTATGTTGTGCTGTCAAAAAAGATAAATATACTTAAAAAGCCCAAAGGGCTATGGAATTTAGGAGCGCTTGTCTGTGCATTGACAGCAATTGCCATTCATGGAATGATCGGCTTTGACCTAAAGACGATAGTTGAGTCTATGGCAACATTTATTTTGATGTATGGCTCAATTATTGTTTATGATAAGACACAAAATGCATGGGGAAATCTATTGATATTTTTTGTGATATGGAATGCATTATGATTTTTGGCGATATCTCATACAACTTTCTGCCTGTCGGGCCAATCTCTGCCATCGTTACGACAAAAACAGCAGCGTTCCTGACAAATTGCTCCAGATGGCAGCAGGACGTCAGTAAGGAGGAATGCCCTGATGATTGATCTGACCGAATCTATTCACGCTCAAAAGGGAACCTGTCAGGCAAATATTTCTCTGAGCGGTTGGTTGGAAGTCATGGTTGGAAATTATTTTGTCAGAGGGGAAGGGGCCGCCACAAAGGATTTTCACTGGCTTACCATCTATTATGACGCTGATATAGATACCCAATATGAAGCAGTCGAGACAGTTTCAGCAAATATTGTAGCTTATGTTTCCTCTGATTACAGATGGAGTTTTGTGTTGGACAGGCACATTCAAAAATTTCAAAAAGACACAGCCGACTATGGAATCTGTCATATTTCCATATCTGATTTTGCGCAGGAATTGTTGTATTGTTCCCGTGTTGACATGCTTCCCCGGGAGTTTTCCGGTATTGTTTGGATTGAGGATGATTTCATGAACGATGAAAATATCGCATTCGATTTTGAGAGCTTTTCTTTGATTGATGAAGGGGTTCCTTACCTGAACCCCAGGCATTTTTCCGTTGCACAACTTGTGGCGGTTATGGGGAGCAGGAATCCTCAAAAAGAGTTGTGAGAAACAAAAGACAACGATGATCGAGAACAGGAATACACTTGACCAGTATTGGTCGAGAGAAGTCAAAGACTGCAAAAAGAAGGAGAAATTTTTGAAATTGTGATGTCAGCTTATGAAAAGGGGCATTGCGGAGGGGAAAATGAAAACAAAAAGATTGAACAGAGATTTAAAATGGGGATTTCAACATTATCCATACTATCAGATGGACATGGACAATGAGATTTTTCGAGGCTTTGTCAGCGTGATTATGCTGACAGATGGAGAACAATTCTTTTGGGATTTTGAAAAAGCCGGAAAAGTTGCTGTTACAGGTGGCGGAATGGTTTGGCTGCAGCTGATACCAAAGGGGAAAAAGAGATTGATTACGGCAATGTTAAAACCTACGGCAGGGGAAAGGACTATTCTGTAACAGTATGGTATGTTGATGTAATTGAGAAATATGTATACGACAGTGACGGTGTTGCGGTATATTGGGATAAATATTTAGACGTTATAGCTACTCCACAGGGCGACATCCGGATTGACGACAGGGATGAACTGGATGAAGCATATCGGCAGAATGATTTGACGAAAGTACAGTACGAGGAAGCATTGGAAGAGTGTGACGCCATTATTTCGGAGATGTTTACGGATTTCGGGAAGACCGAAGAAAAATGTCTTGCAATTTTTCGCGAGGCAATGAAGATGATTGAGAACCGGGAATATCAGCTGAAATTGAATGTATAGAAGATACAAGTACCAGAAATTTGACCAGAAGTAATGAAATGAAATGTAGGGCGAACTATGTTCTACACTTCGTTTCGGTCGGCGCAGAGCCTGCGTCCACCGGACGCAGTGCGCCCCTCCGATTACATAGAAACCTGCAAAGCTTATGCCTGACCTGTTTCGGTCTCGGATACGTCGTCGGCAGCAAAGATAATGGAAAGACACAGAAATAGCCGCCCCTGTCTCGTAAACTAAAGCGGCTATTTCATTAGCTGAATTGTTCCGGGCTAACCGTCTATCGGTAACTCCTGTGGGGCATCTGCTAGCGCAGATGTCCTTCTTTATGTTTAATATACCGCAATCTCTGGATTGCGGCAAGCATTTTTCAGTGATTTGATTGACACATATAAATGCGTAAATATGAGAAAAAAACTCATATATAGTTTACAAAATTGAAAAATGGTATATAATATAAAATTATAAGTGGAGGTTAATGATATGCTAAGCCAATTTACTGTTAAAAACTATAAGAGTATCCGTGATGAGATTACATTTGATATGCAGGCAGCAGCTATTTCGGAGCATAACGATAAAATCATTAAAGATGAGAATGGAGAATTGTTTCTGCCCGTAGCGGTTATCTATGGGCCGAACGGCGGCGGAAAGTCTAATGTACTTGAAGCAATTCACACATTGGCCTCTAAAATTTTGCGCCCTCTTTGCGCGACCTGCGATAAAAGCGACTGCGCATACAAGGCCAGGAAAATTCCTATAGAACCATTTGCTTTTACAGAAAAAAATAGAAATATGCCTACAGAGTTTGAAATTTTCTTTCGGACACAGGAAGCAGAATATCGTTATATTCTCCATATTCAGAAAGACACTGTGATTTATGAAAGCCTTGATAGAGTGAAAATGGAAACAGGAAGGCGCTCGGTATTGTTTGTTCGTGAAAAAAATGAAATAGATTTGAAAGGTACATTTGTCAAATTTAAGATTAGTGAAGATTTGTCGGAAACTTTGCCATTATTGTCATATCTTGGGATTACTTATAAAAAGAACGAAATAGTGAATGATGTGCTAAATTGGTTTGAAGAATCCATAGACTTTATAAATTATGGAAATCCTTATCAGGAAATGAGAACAGCAATAGCAAAATCTGATAAAATCAAAGAATTAGTGCTGAAAATGATCCGGGAAATGGACTTGGATATTGAAGATTTCCGTGTTGAAGAAAAGGATGAGGATACGGTAGAGGTGTATACAAAACATATTGTGAATGGTGAGAGCACAGAACTTACTTTATCCGAGGAGTCCAGTGGAACAAAAAAGCTATTTGGACTTTTGCCTTATATAGTGAGCAGCCTGATTTATGGAACAACATTGGTAATTGACGAACTTGACGCAAAAATTCATCCATTATTGTTGAAACACATTATTGAACTGTATACGGATATGAATGTAAACAAAGAAAAGGGTCAATTGATTTTTACCTCCCATGACCTATCAACCATGAACAATGAGGTTTATCGAAGGGATGAAATCTGGTTTGTAGCAAAGGGGAGAGATCAAAACACCAAGTTATATTCATTGGTAGAGTTTAAGGATGGCAATGGTGTGTCAGTCCGCAAGGATGCAAGATATGATAAACAGTATCTTGAGGGGAAATATGGCGCAGACCCGTATCTGCAAAGGATTATAGATTGGGGGACAATCAATGCCTAAAAAAGCTGGTATGGAAAAGTGGAAGAAAGAGCGTCGGAAACATTATTTGGAACTCAAAGAGTACCGCTATTACATCTTTTGTGAAGGGGAACAAACAGAGCCTCAGTATTTTGCAGGATTTAAGCGGCTGATTGAGGACAACCCTATCTACAAAGATATGGTATTGATTGAGATTGAACCTTGCGCTGTGGACACCATGCGCGTCATAGGAATGGCAGAAAGATATGTCAAAGAGAATAACATACAAAAGGGTCAAATCTGGTGTGTGTATGATAAGGACAGCTTTCCAGCAGAGCATTTTAATGGTGTTGTGGAACGAGTTGATTTGTTAAATAAGGATAACTCAGAATTACAATATCATGTAGCATGGAGTAATGAATGTATTGAGTTTTGGTTTATATTACATTTTGCTTATTATACGGCGAATAACCACCGGACAGGGTACATAGATTTTTTAAACAGTAAGTTTCAGGAATTGGGATTGGGAAAATATCAGAAGAATATGCCGAATCTTTTTGAAATACTAATGGGAAAAGGCAATCCAAAACTGGCAATACGATATGCAAAGCGGATTATCAAAGATGGGACAGGTAAGACCCCAACGGAAATTGCACCGGGAACAAAGGTGTATGAACTGGTGGAGGAACTGGCGAAGTATTTGCCGGAAGAAATAAGAAGCTATTTTTTGCGTAAAAATAATGATTAATTTCCTGGCGAGCGTGATTGTGGCAGGATATCAGTAAAAGATTAGAAATTGTTTGGGGAGAAACGCAATGAATATAAAATGGGACGCGAATAAATATACTGCGGATTTTTCCTTTGTTCATCAATACGGGAACAGTGTTATTGACTTGATAGACGCCGATAAAGGCAGTTCCGTATTGGACCTTGGCTGCGGCAATGGAGCATTGACAAAGGCGTTACAGGATAAAGGCTATTTAGTGAAAGGTCTGGACGCATCTGGTGATCTTCTGGATATTGCAAAAGAAAAATACCCCGCTATTGATTTTATACAAGGAGACGCTGCCGACTTTACGCTTCCCGAACCGGTCGATGTCGTATTCTCCAATGCGGTGTTTCATTGGATTAACAAGGATAGACAACAGAATATGCTCAAATGTGTTTATAATGCTCTAAAAAACAATGGACAGTTCGTTTTTGAGTTCGGTGGTCACAGGAACAATCAAAAAATACACAGGGCACTGGCGTCAATTTTTTTGGAATATGGTTATTGCTATGAGATGCCGTTTTATTTTCCGACGATTGGAGAGTATGCAGCATTGTTGGAAAATACAGGATTTGAAGTACAATATGCCGTCCTTTTCGACAGGCTGACAGAGCTTAAAGGTGACAATGGATTAAAAGACTGGATTAATATGTTTATTAAAACGCCGTTTTTGGTTGTTAAAACAGAACAAGAAAAAGAAGTGATTGTGGATAAAGCAGTAGAGGCTCTGCGGAGTGATTTGTTTATGAATGGGAAATGGTATGCCGATTATGTCAGAATTAGAATGAAGGCTGTCCGTTTATAAAAAATACAATGACAACACCGCATAAAGCATGACAACAACATCAGCGGTGCGGCGGTAATCGGAAATCCAAAATATAAGACCAAACGCCCGTTTCCGGCGGCTGGAATGTGTCAGCCGTATCGGAGGCGGGTGCTTTATTTTGATGAATTTATACGGGAGCATTTATTCCTATAATTGCAGTGAAAATGCTTAATATAATGCGTTTTTTCTGCTTCAAGACAATTTCAATTTGAAACGTGATGTTTAAGGTTGCAGAGGTCTTTTGACAAATCGAAAACAACCGACAGTTGAATAGTAAACAACTAATTGATAATGGAATACTTCTGAAGTGTCTTGTATAATGGAACTACACCGGTGAAAAGAAAGAATGTGAGGTATAGACATGAAAATAACAATAGGTGAAAAAATCAAGGAACTACGACTGCGTGACGCGAGGAAACAAGATGATTTGGCCGTTGCGGTCGGTGTCACCGCTCAAGCTGTTTCGCGTTGGGAGGCCAGCGGTAGTTATCCTGATTTAGAGCTCATTCCAAGCATTGCAAATTATTTTGGCGTGTCCATTGATGAGCTGTTTGGATACCAAAACGACCGTGAGAAAAAGATTGAGGCTATTATTCAGAAAATCGATGCGTTTCACATAAAAGGACGCAGCGATGACGAATGGGTGGACGAATGCCTGTCTATTTTAAGGGATGGTCTTGCTGAATTTCCACAAAACGAGCGGCTTATGATCACACTTGCCGATACGCTTTCCGAGGCCGGTTGGAGAAGGCATCATGAATGGTTGTATTATGATGATGAGGGTTATATCCGGCATGACTATGATGTTCATAGGCAAAACCCGTATTGGGACGAAGCAATCAAGCTTTGCGAGACATTGGCAGATTCAGCACATGATTATGAAATCGTCACAAAAGCAATCTCCATATTGGTGCTTCTCTATCGAAATATCGGC
The DNA here is from genome assembly GCA_947627535.1 of uncultured Acetatifactor sp. Taxonomy (GTDB): domain Bacteria; phylum Bacillota; class Clostridia; order Lachnospirales; family Lachnospiraceae; genus Acetatifactor. Next base: position 3,561 of record CANQWM010000007.1, on the reverse strand, counting down.
GAAAACGAAAAGGCAATCGCTCACGCTAATCGGATGCCGGAACTACGCAAAAGCCGGGAAGTTTTGCTTGCGGGAGCAGAGGACGGAAAAGAAGAGGCGAAATACGTCGGCGAGCTATTGCTTAAAATGGCGGATATCTTTTCTGAGCAGATGGTATATGGATTGATTACCAACAAAAACCATTTTACGAGCGATTTGCCTGTTCAAAAAGTGAAGGGCGTTATCGCGCTTTGGAGGCTTCTCTGTGATGATGGAAACTTTGGCGCTTATCATGGCAGTCTCATCAAGCTCTATCTGTATTTATCACGACTTGAATGGGAACGCGGGCTGCACGATGACGCTTTCGGCTCTTTGGATGAAGCGCTCCGTCATGCAAGGGCACTCGAATCGCTCTGCGATGGAAAAGAACACACTTACACCGCGCCTCTCGTGTCCCGCGTGACATACAGAACAGAGTTATGCAGTGGGATCGCAAGGACGCTGCCGGATGATTGGCCATTCTGGTGCAACCCGGATTATGAACAAGTCGAAAAGGAAATAAAGGCAGATCCCCGTTGGGAAAAATGGGTGAAGCAATGTCAAGTTGAATGAATAGCGCGATAACAAGGATATAAAGACGGACTAATTCATCATCATTTTTCTGTGTGGAAAGCCAGCGGTCTTTTCTCAGAAACGAAAATAAAAAGGGTGTGGGAATCCCACGAAAGAAGCAGGTGGGTACTCACCGGATTTGCTTGCTGTCCCTCCGGGGGCAGCGGGCAAAAATCCGAAGTGTGGCCACACCGGATTTGCTTGCTGTTTTCCAAAATCATAAATTCGCGTTGTGACTGACGATAGGTTTTTGAAAAAACTTCTGGCAACACGAACACTTTTTCGATAAAACCCGTTGATACGAACATACGTTTCTGTTACAATAATCTCGACAGATGCAATAACGCTCTGCTCCTCTTTTCCCATTCGGGACAGTCGTGATTTTGCGCTCCGTATAGTGAGCGTTCAAAGGGACGGCAAAGAGGAATATTGACATGGCTGTGCTATGGAGCCGCTGACAAGGCGAAGTCTTCCTAAGCCGCATGACTGGAGTTTTCCGATGGGAAACTCTGTTATCGGCTTGGGATTTTTTCTTTGCCGGTCATGCGGCTCCTTCGTTTTCTTCCTCTTGTCGGGCTTCTCCGCACAGCGGAGAAAACGGAGGTATCGAGATGAACGAGAACGAAAAGAGCAAAGATTTTAAGCTGGAAGAACTGTTCCCCATTATCAAACATCAAGGACGGGAGTTTCTTTGCCTGCCCACAAAAACCGAAATGGAGATGGAGGACGGAACGGTCTATCATGTCAACACATTTTACGGCGGCAGCACCGAGATGGGGCCTCTCCTTGACGCGCTCACCCTCGAAAAAATCGACAGGGCGGGCTGAGGTCCTACTGGAATCATGGGCGGTGCTGTGGTATAATGGGTTAGGATTTCTGATTACCATACGCACTGCATATTGGGAGGTAAAAGAAAAATATGCAGGAAAATTACAATGTGGGTATCTATGCACGGTTGAGCCGCGACGATGAAAGAGCCGGCGAGTCCGTGTCGATTGAAAACCACTAAGCGATTTGTCAAGGGTCTTTCGCCCAAAAGTTCACATTCTGAAAAGAGAGGGGCTTACGCCCCTCTTGGCGGCTATCAAGCGCCGGGGCGGGAAACTGTCAAGGGTGCCGCAGGCAAGGCGAAGCCGATCCCTTGACAGCTTCCCGGCTCGGTGCTACCAGCAGGGGCAAGGATTAGCTGGAGCGTCCCCCTCGGAGAGCGCACGGCTGCCGTCAGGCAGTACCACCGCCGGCCCTGCCGGTGGTGAATAAGTGCGCCCTTCGGGGATAGGTTGACATCTTGAAACGGTTTTCTTTGTGTGCTATAATTTCAGCATGACTCAAGAAAGCGACAACTCGGAATTGATGGAGGAACTGGCTCATGCAGGAAAGAGAGAAAATAGTGCGTCTGTGGTTTGATATGTGGTTGCAACAGAAAGACTTGGGTATTGATGAAATTTTCACAGATGATGTTATCTATATTGAAAGCTGGAGCCCGAAATACGAAAATCGCGCCACTGTAAAACACTGGTTTAAGGAATGGAATACTCGTGGAAAAGTCCTTGTATGGGACATAAAACAATTTTTTCACAAAGATAATCAAACTATTGTAGAGTGGTATTTCAAGAATGAGATGGACAACGGACGCATTGGGGAATTTGACGGAATATCACTTGTTGAATGGACTTCTGACAACAAAATTAGATTTCTAAAGGAGTTCGGTTGTAACCTGAGCAACTACAATCCTTATCAAAACAGCGATACCCCACAATTCAAGGAAGAAAAAATCGGCTGGTTTTGATAGCCAGACAACTTCTTGTTTAAGGGCTGTAAAAGAGAGACATGACCGCCCATCGGTGTGTCATGTCCCTACCTGCTTTAGTTTGCCCTCCTTTCAGCCGGTCGCTTCACTTTGCCACAAATGAGCCGTCAGCCATTGTGTATTTGGTGGGTGAAAGCCCCCTTTACACAATAACTCTCAAAAGGAACTGCTGACCCGGTATGTCAGAGAGCAGGGATGGAATCTCTACGACTACTACTGCGACGATGGCGTTTCCGGGACAACGTTCGATAGACCGAGCTTCAATAGGCTGGTGCAGGACGCGACGGATGGAAAGATCAACCTGATTTTGACCAAGGATCTCAGCAGGCTGGGTAGAGATTACATCGAGGCTGGCCGATATACGGATTTCGTTTTTCCAAGCCTCGACTGCCGGTTCATCGCACTCAATGATGGCGTGGATACCATGCACAAGAACAATGAAATGCTGGTCATTCTGAAAAACGTGATGAATGAACTCTATGCGCGTGATACCAGCAACAAAATCAAGGCGGTAAAGCAATCCACGTTCAAGAGTGGCAAATATGTCGGATGCTATGCTCCGCTGGGCTACAAAAAGAGCGCGGACGACAAGCACGTTTTATAGATCGACCCCGTGACCGTGCCGGTGGTGCGTCACATTTTCGACCTCAGACTGCAAGGTTATGGCTTTCGCAAAATCGCATTGCAGCTAAATGCCGAAAAAATACCCGCGCCGAGAATGTTCTATTACATGGCAGAGGGACGGAAAATCTGCGTGGCGAGACTCCGTACTGGAATGACGTGACTGTAAAGACAATTCTCCGTAACGAGGTTTACATCGGTCACATGGTGCAGAACAAGACGGGTACGGTGTCCTACAAAAACCATAAGCAGGTCAGCAAGCCGAAAGAGGATTGGATCAAGGTTGAGAATACCCATGAGCCTATCATCTCTCAGGAAACGTGGGATGCCGTTCAGCGGATGGACAACCACCCGTCCAGAAGCAGGACGGGCAAGAGCGGGACGATTGCTCTATTCGGAGGACTTCTGCGGTGCATGGATTGCGGATCTTCTTTTCGTTTTGTGAGGGACTACCGTACAAAACGAAAAGCGTCCGAGTATAAGGCTTATGCCTGCAACCGTTTTATGTCGGGTGGCAAAATTGCCTGTTCCTCGCACTA
>CANQWM010000006.1 GCA_947627535.1 uncultured Acetatifactor sp. | reverse complement strand
GAAACAATGGAAACGCCGGTCAACTTTCATGCTTGGGTTTTTGTCGTTGTGGAACGGGCAGACGCACATCCCGTTCCGGTTTACCCGGATTCCGTACCTCTCCGCCGCCTGTCTGGTGGTGACGGACTGCTTCACGGCTTCAAATACATTCATCACATCATCCTTTCGGGAACAAAAAAGCGCCTGACATTTTCCAATCGAAAACGGCAGACGCCTTAAAGTTCCATATCCTGTTTTTTCTTCTGCGGGGCTTTCTGCTCCGGCTCCTGTTTCTTCTGCTCCTGCATATACTTCAAACGCTCCGTGACGGAGTGCTTCGGCTCCGGCTTGCTCTCAACCTCTGCCTGTTCCGGCGAGAGGACTTTACCCACCCAGTAGCGGATGTCTTTCATCGGCTTCAGTTCCTCTTTGACGGCGGCAAGCTGGCGGGAAAGTCCGGCGTGGGAAGATTGCAGGCTGTCGTATTCCGCTTGCAGGGCTTCAAGGTTCACGTTCAAATCCACGCCCTGTTTCTTCAGAAAACGGTAAGCCTTATTGAAGCTGTCCAGTTCGTCCCGGTGGGATTCCGCAAACGCCGCCTGCCGGGTTTTCCATCCGATTTTCAGATACTTGTCGTGGACTGCCTTGTGGGTCTTGCAGTCGGCGACCGCTTTCTGGATGCCGGTAATCGTCTGCATACGCCGCTCGGCTTTCTTCATCTCTGCGCTGATGGGCTTCGCCTTTTCATTTAATCCCTGCAAGGCGCTGTCCAAATCTTCAAGCGTGACAAGTCCTTTGGAGTTCAGGTACATCATGGCTTTGGAGACGGCTTTCAAATCGTCCGTTGCGCCTTTCTGCTTCCCGTAACCAGACCAGTCCCGGCGTTCCGCTTTACGCAAGTCCATGTAGGCGGTGAGCAGACCGGCGAGGGCGGGGGAGCATGGCGTTTCCGTTTCGGCAACAGCTTCTTTCTGCGCCTGCCGAATTTCCGCAATCCATTCCCGCAATCCTTTGATGGTACTGCGGATGGCGGCAAGCAGACGGTTGGCGGCACGGATATCCCGGTTGAGGTTGCCGATGTTCGTTGCGATTCCCCTGCGCTCCATCTGCGTGACGGCTGGCCCCATGTGGACGGTGGGAATGACGTCAAGTCCCTGCCGCTCATAAGAGCGGAGATCGACACGCACATCGCTTCCGGCAAGTTCAAGGTATCGGTTCTGTGTGACTTCCCAGCCGTGCCGCCATTCCTCGCCGTGGAACCGCTCGTTCCAGTCGGCGGTATTTTCCTTATGGCACTTCCAGTTGCCGGACGGGAGCCGGATGCGCTCGCCGTTCTCGTCAAGGTCGTAAACCTTGCGGGCCTTGGGGAGCCACCTGCCGTTTTCGTCCAGCGCCCGCATGGTCAGCATAACGTGGCAGTGGGGATTGTGACCCGGCGGGTCGGGGTCGTGGATGGCGAAGTCACAGCACATCCCTTTGGAAACGAAAAACTCGTTGCAGTAGTCTTTGACCATCGGCAGGTAATACTCCGGCGGCACTTCCCTCGGAAACGTGAGGACGAACCTCCGGGCAAGCTGTGAGTTCCACTGTTTCTCGTTTTCCTCGACAGAGTTCCAGAGTATCGCACGGTCGGCGTACTCCGGCGGGGCGTGTTCCGGGAGCATGACCTCCGTGTAGATGATTCCCTGCTTCCGGGTGTAGTCCTTGTATTTCTGGTCGTACTCGGAAAAGATACGGGAGCCGCTCTGGTAGGCGGCTCCTGCAACAGCGGACTTGCCTTTGCTCCGCTTGGTGATGGTGATATTGAAATGCGGACTTGGCATTTCCAAAAGCCTCCTTTCTCGGTTTCGGGCAAAAAAAGAGCAGGTAATCTTTTCAGACTATCTGCTCGGTGGTGCCGCTGGTGGGCGGCTGATATGAAAACTTGTCGGACAGGAACAGCTTGCGGAGCAAGGTGTCCCCGGACGGCAAGTCCACTAAGGGGTAGCTGGCGCAAGCCAGCGCAGGGGAAGTGTAGCTTCCCCTGGATGATTGGAGCAAAACCTTTTGCGGAAATCATCGGCTCCCTGCAAGGGGCTTCCGGCAGGACGCAATTCACCGCCTCGGGCGGTGTATAATTGCGCACTTGCCTACGTCAAGTGTTTTCGGCAACCTCCGTTTCCAGCGTTTTCTTCCGGCTCTCAATCAGCATATCCAGCTTTTTCTGGACAGCTTCGCCGTGAAAGATGAAGCGCAAAAGTTCCATCACATCATCATCGGTGAGAAGCGTCGGCTCCCGCAAAAAGGTTTCCAACATTCCGGCACGGGTACAAAGCCTGTGCGTCCTCTCGTTCCGGGTCAGCAGTTTCAACTCGTTCCGCAATCTCTTTTCCCTGTGCTGGGCGGCGGTCAGCTTTTTTTCCGCAACATAGCGATCATGTTCCAACTTCTTCAGTTTTTCATTATCCATTGGCTCGGCTCCTTTCAAAAATGGGTAAAGCAACAGCGTCCAAGTTTTTACCCTTGAACGCTGTGTTTCATGTCCTATGCAGTTTGCGATTCCTCTACAAGTTGGAATTTTTTCATTAATAATCGCATACTTGTGTGGCTGTCGCAACGCCTTGATGTTGATAGTCCCTTTTCGTAAAGACCAAATTGATATGCGTTTTGCTTGCACGCATTCCCATAATTCCAACTATTTTATTATCATCAAATGCCGCATAGATCGGACAAATCCCCTCCCTGCAATTATTGATAAATTCCTCATTCTCAACGATGTCACGCTTAAATGTTGTTACCCCTTCTGGCGTATAATCAGGCGCTTCAAACTGCATAAAAACTTCTAAAGCAAGTGCAAGAGCCTCATTCACTTCGTTACATTTTATTTTTCTGATAGGATACATAGTTTATCCCTTTCAAATTCCGATTGAACAAAATCGCTGCGCGATAACTTGCCTGAGTTGTGGCGCAGTTTTACTTTCTCAAAAATTGAAAAGCAGTGGAAAAATCTTCCGTTATACGGTATTGTTAAGTTACCACACCAAACAACCAAATACGGAGACCTCCACTGCCCATGAATAGAATACCACTTTCCGGCATCGCCCGCAAGCGGGATTATGATGCCAACGCTCCTCCGAATGGGTAATTGTTACTGTCAACCCTTACTCATTATGGAGGTTTTATTATGTACGAAGATATTTTTGATTCGATCCGCTTCGCCGCAGAAAAGCGAAACCTGCGCGAGGCTACTATCCAGCTGTACTGCCACAATGTAGGCTATTTCCTGCGTTTTACCGGGAAACCTGTCTCTTCTCTTACTCTGGAGGATGCAGACGCTTTCCTTACGGCCAAACGCCTTGAGGGCAGGTCACCCGAAACCCATAACCATTACCGTTCAGCTATTAAATTTTTCTATAAAAGAATCCTTAAGGTCATGTGGGACGATGACGAAGTTCCTGCCATGAAGAGGGAACGGAACCTCCCCGCTGTCCTGTCCCGGCAGGAAATCAATGCCATCATTGATGCCACTCCTAACCTGAAGCACAAAGCCATTATCTCAACGATGTATTCCTCCGGGCTGCGGGTATCGGAGGTCATCCATCTCCATTATGACGATGTCTCCCGCGCAAACATGACGATCCATGTCCGCGAGACCAAAGGCCGCGTCGACCGTTACACGATCCTATCCTCAAAAAATCTTGACATTCTCACAGAGTACTGGTATCAATGCGGCCGCCCAAAAGGCATCCTTTTCCCCAGTTCATGGACGGGGGGATATCTCGATAAAAGCAGTATCAACCAGTTCTTCAAAGAAAGTGCCAGACGGGCCGGGATCACCCGCCGTGTTTCTTCTCATACCTGCCGCCATAGTTTCGCCAGCCACTTATTCGAAGATGGAATAGATATCAAATATATCCAGTCCCTTCTCGGCCATGTGGATCCGCGTTCTACGGACGTGTATCTCCATGTAAGCAATAAGGCACTTCTTGGGATCCGCAGTCCCTTTGATGTCCCTGAAGGAGGCAGGTTATGAGTGTCGGCTATACTGTACAGGATGTTTTTAACCGTTTTTATCCTGTCCATGAAAAATCCCATAGCCTGTCAGCCGCGCAGAGAAAAGTAGCGTACCACATCATGAACTGCAAAACCGGCACCTTTGGCGTGAACATCAGTGTATGTGAAGACTGCGGGTGTATCTCTGTCCATTATAATTCCTGCCGTGACCGGTGCTGTCCTATGTGTCAGGAGTTCCCAAAGGAAAAATGGGTGGATGCGCGTCGGGAGGATGTTCTGGACGCCCCCTATTTCCATGCCGTGTTTACGGTCCCGGAGGAACTGAACCCGGTCATTTACAGCAACCAGAAGCTGCTGTATGATGCCCTTTATCATGCTTCTTCCGCTACATTAAGCGAACTGGCTGCGGATGGAAAACATCTGGGTGCGCAGGTCGGATATATCTGCATCCTGCATACCTGGGGCAGCACCATAAACTTCCACCCGCATATCCATGCCATCGTCCTTGGCGGCGGGCTGGATATCGGAAACCGCTGGAAAGACAATGGCAGTGAGTTTTTCCTTCCGGTAAGGGCTCTTTCAAAGCTTTTCCGTGGGAAATACCTGGCGGAACTGAAGCAGCTATGGGCGGATGGCAGGCTTGAATTTCATGGCACAGCCGAACCATTCCGGAATTATTATACATTCAAGGAACTTCTGGATGACTGCTATGGCAGGGAATGGGTCGTTTACTGCAAAAAACCTTTTGATGGCGCGGAATCCGTGATCCGTTATCTCGGGAAATATACACACCGCATAGCGGTCAGCAACTACCGTATTAAAGGCATGACAGAAAACACGGTCACTTTTGCGGTCAAAGATTACAAAGATCAAGGGCGCTGGAAGGATCTCACGATTCCGGGGGAAGAATTCATCCGCCGGTTCCTGATGCATGTCCCGCCGAAACGTTTTGTACGGATACGTCACTATGGGCTGTTGTCTTCCAGGAACAAAGCCGGAAAGCTCACTTTATGCCGGAACCTTCTGGGCTGTAGGAAATACCTCTCTAGACTGAAAGGGCTGGATGCCCCGGCAATGATCCGGTTGCTTTACGGAAAAGATGTCTGCAAATGTACCTCCTGTGGCGGGAAGATGTTGATAGTTCCCCGCGGGCAGCATTGCCCGGTTCCCATACCACATTTATTATGCTGAGCATTTGCAACTGAATATTTTTTGAGGCTTCCCGGGGAGGCCTGTTTGCCATACAGATAAATATGCTTTTGTTGGGAAACGGGTATCGTTTCTAAAAGGATTGTGATAAACTAATAGGTGAAATCACAAAAGGGTAAGCAGATTGAAATCCCATATGGGATGCCGATCCGGACGCGCTTTGTTCAACCAGGAAAAATCGAAATTGATGCAAACGAAAGGGCAGTTGCTGGGAATGTCAGGATTGCTTTTTCGTTTGCACCATCTTCGATTCTTTCCTTAACGATTTTTTTGAGTATATCAGTAATGCGTGCAGTTTGGGGTGATACTCGTTTAAAATAGTCTTCTGCCAAAATCGAATAACAAACAGTATCAAATACTTGCCCGTCATAAATTTTTTGGCCCTGCTTGATTGTTGTTTCGTATTGAAAGCCACACCTTTCAAGGACACGTTTTGAGCGAGTATTATGGGGATAATGAAAAGCAGATAATAAATCAATATTCAATTCTTCAAATACGTATTTTAGTATTCGATTTAGTGCTTCTGTCATATAACCCTTACCCCAATAATCTGCTGAAAGGACATAAGATACATATTTTGCATAGTATCTGCCCCGATTTTCATCAGGAGATGTTTTTATTGACCCGATCACTTTATTATTTTCCCTTAACACAATTGCCCAGCTTTCATCATTTACAATAAAAGAGTTTAATGCGATTAGCGATTCTTCCTTACTTTCATGCGGTTTCCATCCCTGCATTACTCCAACATCCATATTTTGGGCATATTCAAATAAATCATCTAAATCATCAAGCAACCAACCTCGCAAAAGCAATCGTTCTGTTTCTAATCGCCGCATTCGGATTTTCCCCTTTCATTCATAATACGCTGCTAACAAAACACATATATTGTTATCAGATTTTGCTTCCCTTGCTCTTGCCCTTATAAGGTGCGGGGATAAGAATAGAAAGGTGAGCAAACTTCGATAAACCATTTAGTTGGGTTTCATTTCACTAAATGTATCAGCTATCCCAGCGACAAAATTCCATTGCCGTTTCATGTAACCATGCAAAGGCTTTGCTCTTACCCTGTAGTCTGAATACACCATTTCCAAATCATCAAAATGTTGCATGATTGCCTGCGCTACACAATACCCGCTTTCCATTCCCGCAGAAATTCCTTCACCCATAGGGTTAAGAAATCCGGCGATCTCACCCGCAAATAATACCCGACCAACACCATAATCTATTTTGCCTGTATCTTTCACCGATACGCCCAGCACCAAATGGCCGTCTTTTACATTAAACCATGCGTCGTATTCCGAAAAATCCGGCTGTAAATAGGCATAAAAATAATGATAATCTAAATCAATACTTCCTTGATTATACGTTTGAAATGTTGTTATGTATTTTGGGGCGTTGTTAAGCAATCTTCGCTTTAATGCTCCAACAACGCCTTCACAATCAACGACGAACCTTGCCTGCTCGGTATAAACACTTTTTCCCTTGAATGTCACTGTGACGGTATCGTTTTCTTCTTTGCAGGACAACACCGCCGTTTCGTCACAAAGCTCTGCGCCGGACTGCTCTGCCTTTCCTGCCAGCCATTCATCAAAAGAACTGCGCCAAACATTCAATCCGGGCTGCTCAAACCGATACGCTTTCCCGTTATCGTTTGTAAAAATCATGCCCCGGTTTTCGGCAGGAGTGCAGGTGACAGAGTGCGGGGGTGATTCTCCGAAGTACTGTTCCACCAAATTCAGCGTCTTTTGGATCAGCTGTCCCGAACAGGATTTATACCGAGGCAATTTGAATTTTTCGGCAAACAACACCCGAAATCCGTTTTCCGCAAGTATTTTTGCGGCGGTACATCCCGCCGGACCTGCGCCAACGACAATGACATCATACATAAAGTGTTTTCCTCTCATACAGTTCCGATTCACTTCTCGACAAATATAGAGTTGTCGAACAGTTACCCATTCGTTATTTCTCATTATACCACCCAAATGTGAAGAAATCTACCTCTGCCCGATATTTCCTAAGACCGTATTGGCTACAGTCAGAATACCAAGTGCAGACCCGGTATTCTGACCGCAAATCCACCCGAAACGCCACATTATTCCGGCTGGCTGTTGAAACCGTTTTGTCTGGCGTACTCGCTGGCTTTCTTCCTGCGTTCCTCACTGTACGGCGGTTGGAGCCGGACGGAAAGGCGGGACTTGTCCAATATGTAGGACACGCCGCCCTGCGTGTGTGTCCTTTCCAGTCGGCAGAGGTCGGGGTACTTTCTGCTGAACGCCGCCAGCCGCTTTTTCAGTCCGGCGTTGTAAGTGTAGATACTCGCCGTGTCCTCGCCCTCGTTAAAGAGGATGATGGTTTCTTTCTCATACTTTGACAGCTTCGTCATAGTAGTCCTCCCTGTCGGCGGTGCTGACAACTGCTCTCCGCATAACCTGTTCCGCCCTGCGGCAGTCCTCCATCTCGGAGCGGAGAGTGCGGAAGAAGCAGCGATACCACTTGTCCGCTCCCTCGGTACTCAGCTTGACCGCCAGATTGTAAAACAGGCACTTGGCAACCGGCTCCGGGGCGATTGCCGCCAGCAGCTTCATCCGCTGGACGGTAGCTTCGTGGTTGGGGCACCCGAAAGCGTAAAGGGCTTTCTTTTCGTCAATGGTCATCTTCATAGTGTTTTCCTCCTTGAAATTTGATAAAATGAAAGCGGCAGAAACCTCATGGGAAAGTGTCTGCCGCTTTGTTCACGGTATGAAATTGTCTGGTCTGGACTTGGGGAAATTACACGGTCAGCAGTAAATCAACTCCTGCCTTATGATTTCCTCCGCACGGTTGAGGATGGAGTTCATAGACCGCACCCACAACATCTGGTCTGCGGCTTTCATAGCTTCAGTCACGCCCTCGGCTTTCATCATCTGCCGGATAATGCGGTCGCACCGTTCCGCCGCCTGCTCGTTCAGATCGGCGAGGTAGGTGTGCAGTCTGCCCGTCAGACAGAGGGAAGTGTAGACCGCCGGGCGGTGTTCTTTCAGATACGCCCTGTGCAGACTGCCCCATTTCCCGATAGGGCGGCTCTCCTGCGGGACAACAATCTCCGGCAGGTAGTAATCGCCGACAAGCACATAGTCGATGCCGGTTTTCTCGTCATGGATTCTCGGTTTCAGTTCGTTCATGGTATCCTCCTTTCTGCCGTGGGTCACACGGCTTCCGCTAATGCGGCTTCTTTTTCTTTTTTACGTTGCCGGTATCTGCGGGCAGATTCACATTTCCGTTTCCGGCGTTCCTGCTCCTTGAGAAGTTTCATTTCCTCTGCTGTCGGAATGGCTTCTGCGCTTTCCGGCACGACAAACTGACCGATAAAATTAAAATGGATGTCGATTTTCTGCGTTCTGTCAAAACCTCTGCCGCCAGTCGCTTCGTAGACAACTATCTTATCAATAAACTCGTTGAGCATGGTCGGCGTGATTTCCGTGAAGTCCCGGTACTTATGCACCAGACGGACGAACATATCCCCGCTTTCCGCTTCCTGCCGGAGTTTGCCAAGGTTTTCTTCGATTTCCGCAACCCTCGCTTCAAGTTCCTGCTGTTCGCCGTCATACTGTGCCATAAGCCGGTCAAATTGCCGGTCGGGTATCTTGCCGGATGCGTTGCCCTCATAGAGTTTCTTAATGAAATTGTCCAACTCTGCAATGCGCTTTTTCGCCGCCGCAAGTTCTTTCTTACTGTCCGTCTGCGAATACTCCTGATTGCTGTTTACCAGTTCCCGCACCTGTTGAAGAAACGCCTTTTCGTCTTTCAGCACATAAGCGGCAATCTCCCTGATGGCTCCGTCCACAAGGCTGTCAAGCGTGGACGCCTTGATAAAGTGCATGGTACAATCGGCATAAAGCGATTTGTAGGTCGGGCAAACATAACTGCTGTCGCAATCATAAAGTTTCCCGTTCGGTCGGTGCTGTGACTGCGGGCTTCGGTAGGACATTCGTTTGCCGCAATCGGAGCAGTAGACCAGCCCTGACAGGCGGTGAGAACGTGTCCCGTCCGACAGGGAACGCTTCAGCTTCCGGCGCACCTTTTGAGCCAGATTCCACATTTCCTCGTCAACAATGGCTTCGTGGGTGTTTTCAAAGATAATCAGTTCATCGGGATTGGCTTTCCGACGTTTTTTGGTCTTGAAGTTCTCACAAATGGTCTTGCCCAGCACGGTATGCCCCATGTATTCCCGCTTTTCGAGGATATAGGAAATAGCGGTGCAAGTCCAACGGTAGGGGTCGTGATAACTGTGGTTGTGGCTCTTTCCATCGGCAGACTGTTCAAGATATGCGGACGGTATCAGTACCCTTTCCCTGCAAAGCTGATTGGCAATCGCCTTTGTCCCCATGCCGTCAATGACCATCTGGAAAATCCGGCGCACGACTGCGGCGGCTTCCTCGTCTACCAGAAGATGGTTTTTGTCCTCCGGGTCACGCTTATACCCATACGGGATAGAGCCACTGCACCGTTTCCCGTCCTGCATTCGTGAGCGGAAGATAGCACGGATTTTGTTGCTGGTGTCTTTGGCGTACCACTCGTTCATGATGTTCAAAAACGGGGTAAAATCGTTGTCGCTGGGGTTTGCGCTGTCCACGCCGTTGTTGATGGCGATAAAACGGACGCCTTTCTCTGGAAACATGATTTCCGTATAAAAGCCCACTCTCAGATAATTCCTGCCAAACCTTGACATGTCTTTTACACACAGGGTTTCGATTTCTCCCGCTTCAACGGCGGCAATCATGGCTTGAAAGCCGGGGCGGTTAAAATCAACTCCGCTATAACCGTCGTCTGTAAAGTGCCGGATATTCTTGAAGCCCTGAGAACGTGCATATTCCTCCAGATATTTTTTCTGATTGGTTATGCTGTTCGATTCGCCTTGTATCTCATCATCTCTGGATAGACGCTCATATAAGGCGGTGTACTTGATTTTCTTGTTTTCCATCGTCTTTTCCTCCTGATTTTAATGTAGTACACAGAAAATATCACGTTGAAAAGCGTGGTCTTTTCTCTGTCCTCCATTAGTGTAACCTTTCTGTGAGTTAAGTTCAGAAAATTTCGTAAATATTTTTGGGTCAGGAAAAGACATGGGGAAAATGGAAGCCTGAAGATATAAGGAAGATAAAGAAAGATAAAGAAGATAAAGAAAGATAAAGGAAGATGAGGGAGGCCGCGCAAATGTGCAAAAAGGCTGCGGATGACAAAATGCGTGAAATAATGAATGTAGATAACGATCGGTATAATTGTTCCATAGAAAATTTTATCCTGGATGAATATTCCATATGCAGGGAGGAACGGCAATATGCGGTATTTCTCTATAATATCCTGCGCAAGTATGGAAAGAAGCGATCCTGCGTAAAGCTGGACGGCGGGGAAAAAGAGGATATTCAGGCAATTTTGGCAGCCTGCGGGATCGAGGCGGACGATGACATAGAGTATGTCTTTTATGAAGCTACATTTATGCGGGACTTCTTTAAGAGGGAGCGTCGGTATTATGCCGTAATAGAAAATCACGGTTCTCTTGCCGATGTGCTGTTACAGAAAGACTATGAAAAGGAAGAGAAAACAAAAACAGACTTTAACCGCAGGCTGATCGAGTATGTATTTAAGTGGGCAGGCGGGGATCCGCCGGAAATGAATATGGAGAATGGGGACAAGGAGAATAATGAGGAGGATGATGCGTATCTGCGGTGCAATTTAGGGAGAAATATTCCGAAAGACTGCAAGGACCTGGAAAAGCTGGAAAAAGTGAAAAAAATAGGAACAGGAACAGCAGAGACGGCAGAAACAGCAGAAAACATAAGAGGAAAACTCAGGGCGATGATGAATTCAAAGCCTGACATAGCAGTCGTATATAAAAAGGGCGGTCAAAGATACCTTTTATTGATAGAATGTAAGTTTGAATCTTCTGAAGGAAAATATGATTCGCTGTCACAAAGGGAGGTACAATACCATATTGCAGAATTTTTATGCGGATATTTGAATGAGCGCAATGGTCAGGAGTACCTAAATGTGTCAGAAAAAATGAAATCGGGACAGTCACGGATCGTCAAATTCAAGCGGAGTGACAGTGGTGGGCAAGAACCCTGTCTTCCGGGAGAGGGAAACATTTTGATCAAAATGCTGGTAGAGTATAACAATAAGATATTTGACAATCTGTAAGGAAACCATTTGCTGAAAGAGAGTGGGAGGTGCTTCATGAACGATTTGAAAGAGATCCGGGAACGGGCATTAGCCGGTAATGATATCAGAAAGATTGTCAAAGAAAATATCAATAAGATCAGCGAGGCGTATGAACTGGTCATGCGGTTTTCGTATCAGGCAAGGTCTGAGGGTGTGCTTGCCATGGAATATGAGGCGGGGAGGATCCCGAAAGATATGCCGTTCTGCCGGGAAATTGGAAGCATGGTAAGGCTTGTGGTGGAGGGAACGGATCCTGAATTTGTGGCGGAATGGATGACGCTTCGATTCTTAAGCGAAAATTATCAGGGATTGGAAGCCCTTCTGTATTTTCTGTATGCGAGAGGAATCCTCCTGATCCAGGCAGGGGAGAGTCCATACCTGATAGAAGGATTTTTTCAGGCGGTGATTCCTCAGGATCTTTTACTTTTTGACAGATGGCAGCGTACCGGCATCGATCAAAAACTGAAAATGGTAAAAGAGATTAAGGCTGCGCTATCGGAGCAGGAAAAAGCGTATCTGAACAGCATATCCGAAGATCTGTTTTGCCTGACGGAAGCGGAATGGAACGACATACTGCAGACAAAAGCTTTTTGCGTAATAGACAGGGTAGTTCCGTATCTGGACGGGAAAGCGCAGGCGTTAGTGCGCTCTCATGTGAATGAGGGCAGATATTACGCCATCATGCAGTCCATAACGGCCATTGAGGAGCAGGAAATCTGTCAATGTCATGAGAAATTAAAACTGCTGATAAACGAAATACGCACAAAGCCGGAAGATAAGAGTATCTTGTCCGAACTTCTGCAGAAAAGCGATGAGGAGATGCAGGCGCTGATCGCGAAACTGGACGTGCGGACGATCACGCTTGCGTTAAAAGGGGAGTCCAAAAAAATTTCCCAGTATTTCTTTCGGAATATGCCGCTAGGAACAAAATATAGAGTACAGGATGAAATAGAATATATGGGTCCTGTGCGCAAATGTGACGTGGAGGAAGCCCAGAGGCAAATCTGCCGAATGGCAGAAGAAATGATAAAGTAAACGTTCAAACATTGCAAAAAGGGGTGTTTACATACCCTCTTGGACTACATGCGAAGGCACGCCAAGGGGTAAAAAAATAAAATCGGCCGCAGCCATACAAAAGCTGAGAAAGGAAGTGCGGTAATGACAGACGTGAAAGTTTATAACGGAAATCAGATCGGAGGGTGTATCACCGTGGTATCCTCTTCCAAGGCAAAGGTCATGATCGACTTTGGCGAGAATCTGCCCGGCGCGGAGGCGGCGGATCCTGCGTTTGACTGGGAGGCGGAGAGGGTGGACGCCGTCCTTTTTACCCATTACCACGGCGACCATATCGGAAGGTTTCGGGAAATACCGCGCAGCGTGCCTCTCTATATGGGCAGGGTAACCAGGCAGGTTATGACGACCATTGCAGAATACACAAAAGATACAAAAGCGCTTCAGATCCTGCAGGATGATACCAGGGTGCACGAGATCAAGGCTGCGGAATCTTTTGCGGTGAAGGATATCCGTATCACCCCCTATCTGGTAGACCATTCCGCTTTTGACGCCTATATGTACCTGTTGGAAACGCCGGATAAGACGATCCTGCATACAGGCGATTTCAGGGGACATGGACATCGCGGGAAAAGTCTGATCGAGATGATTGACAAATATATCCGCCGCCGTGGAAAGAGGAAGGTGGATGTGCTGCTCATAGAAGGGACCATGCTGAGCCGATTGACGGAAAAAGTGTATTCTGAAGCGGATATGCTGAAAGACTGTATACGGCTTTTCCAGGAACACAGGTATGTGTTTCTAATCTGCTCCTCGACAAATGCGGACACGCTGGCGACCTTTTATCAGGCGGCAGCCAAAAATCGGATCAAGATGTATGCCCATCCCTATGTCTGTGAGCAGATCAGCCATTTCAGGGAAGCGGAAGCGGAATACCGGAAAAGCGCGGATAAAAACCGGGGAACGGCAGGCGGCGATCATAGAATATATGATTTCAAATATGTCTATCCCTATGCCCCCGGGAAGGTCATTCCTGCTTATGGAAACTTGAAAAAAGACATGACCCAGGAAGAAATTATGCGCGACGAGGGCTTTTGCATTGTCATCAAGGCGGAGGAACCCTATAGAAAGTGGATCGACCGGTTTAAGGACCTGAACCCGGTCGTAGTCTATTCGATGTGGGAAGGATACCTGAACCCGGGGCATAAGGCGTATAACGAAAAATATAAGGCGTTTCTCGACTGGTGCGGCCATGTGCAGTATATGCATACAAGCGGTCATGCGACGGCCGGGCTGCTCGCCGAGGTGATCAATGCGGTGAAGCCCACAGAAAGCATCTATCCGATCCATACAGAAAATGCGAAGGAGTTGGAACGTTTACATATCAAGGAAGAACTGCGAGGGAAGATCCGGTACGGGGAAAAGCAATCCTGGGGCTGCGAAAAAGGGAATGTCAAAAAATGAGCATATATGTAATGAGCGATATTCATGGATGTTACAATGCCTTTCTTTCCATGCTGGCAAAGATCTGTTTTTCCGATACGGACACTCTGATCCTTGCGGGAGACTACATAGACAGAGGAACACAAAGCTATGAGATGCTTCAATGGATAGAGCGGTGCCCGCCTAATGTGTGCGTCTTGCGCGGAAACCATGAGGAAGAGTTTGCGGCTTATGTGGAACTGATGCTCCTGCTGGACCGCAGAGAAGGATTGGATACGGATATTTTCTCCCCTGAGGACATGGCGGCTTTATACCATTCCGTGAAATATTGGCTCTGCCACAGCATGACGCCGGAACACTGTTTCGATGTCTTTGACGTATATGGTACGATAGAAAGCCTGTTAAAGCGGGAAACGACCACTCTGGGCGATCTGTGCAGATGGGCTGAAATGATGCGAAAAATGCCCTATTATAAAAAGCTGGATGTGGGCGGAAGAACCTGCGTCATTGTACACGCCGGATATTCGGAATGGAATGAGGGAGCTGTGGAGGGCTTTGAAAGCAGGGAACAATTTTACCTTTATGCCAGAGAGGAAAGCATCCGGTCAGGCGGAGTGAAAAACGGAATGGTCATTGCCGGACATACGCCGACGATATTGAAAGATGAATTTGCGTATCATAAGGGAAAGGTATTCCGCTTTTACGATGGAAAAAAGAACTGCGTTTTCTATAATATCGACTGCGGCTGCGTATTCCGGAGTGTCCAGCCGGATGCAAGGCTGGCCTGTCTGCGGCTGGAGGATGAGAAGGTTTTTTATGTCTAAGTGTGGCCTGTGATATGCCAACAGGATGTCCTTCATAGATACTGCCCTATGCTAAAATGGGTCTATAAGATCTTTAGCACCTTGAAAATTGCATAACAGGAAAGGGAAGGATGCGGCAAAACGCAATGATAAGGAGAAGGCCAATGGGAAAGAAAAAACAATATGGAGTGCAGGTCGGAGACATTTTTAATCGCATGTATGTTTATGAGGACAGGCGTTTTTACAGTTTTTATCAGGTGGTTGCCCTGCGGGGCCGGGGAAAAACAAAGGTAGAGGTGAGGGAGATCGGAAGCGGAACGATTGCATTTGACGGCCACTATGAGGAAGTTGTGCCTATTCCGAATGCGTGGGTATCGGAAAAGACGCTTGTCAGGAGAATTAAAAAAATTTCGGGAACCTTTTACATCGGGATCGGGCAGGATTGGATGAGCAGGGCTTATCTGGAGCCGGATGAGCGGGAGTATCGGACCTGGTCGGATAATGGCCCCAGCATGGCGAATTGCTTTCAGAAATATCATCCGGAACTTGCGGGGCAGCTTTATCTGTACGATTCAGGAGTTTATGCGGTGGATCAACCGTTTAGAAGCGTGGACGACGACTGTCCGGCGCTGATCCGATATCCGGACGGACGGGAGGAGAAAGTGGCCTTAAGGGAACTTTTTTCTTAGAACCGCTTCATTACGAAGAACTGCTTTATCACGAAGAACCGCTGCAACACGAAGAACAGTGTGGACATTTTCTCCCTGATTTGCTATAATTTTAAGAAAAGTTACCTATTTTTTAAATTTACTGTAGAAAACAGTCTATCAGCAAAAGGAGGAACTGTCCCCATGATCCGGAATAAAGCGCAGGCAATATCTGCCCGGAGAGACAAAAGCCTGACGGCTACAGGCATTGTGATCGCCATTATCGTGATCCTTCTGACCGCCGCTTATTTCAGGATCAATGCAGTGCTCCGTCAGCGCTCTTTAGACCGGCTGGAAGAGGGAGCCAACACCGCGATTGAAGAGATTGTGTCCAAGCTTGAGCGCGACAGCCACATCCTGAACGCGGCGGCCGACATCATCTCCCAGACGGACAACCTTGACATCGATGCCACGCTGGAGATCATGGAAAGTGTGAATCCTCTGCTGGAGACCATGAACGTGAGGGTTCTGCTGCCGGATGACCGGATCCTCACCGCAGACGGCAATATTCTTGACACCTCGGAAATCAGCCATATCTCCTTTGCGGAGGAGGCTCCGCTGGGCGAGCATATCTCAAATCTCACATACAATATCGCCACCGGCCAGCCGATCCTGCGGCATTTTGTGCCCATCATCCAGGACGGGGAGACAGTCGCCCTGCTTTACGGCATCACCGATCTGGAGAATCTGCCCGACAGCCTGAATGCGGACAACATCTACAACGCAAAAGCTTACATCTACATCATCGACACAAGGTCCGGGGATTTCCTGGTGGACACCTGGCATGACACGCTGGGGAACATCTCCGACTTTTCCGCTTCCGATCCCGGCAGGAAAACCAAGGGCGACAAGACCTGGGCGGAATTCACGGACGATCTGATCCACCTGAATTCCGGTTACGTCATCTACCGCACGCCGGACACCGACGGCTGGGAATACATGTATTACGCCCCCATTGGGGTCAACAAATGGTCGATCGGGGTGGATGTGCCGGAGAAGGTGGCCTTTGCCAGCGTCTTCGCGGTACGGAACGTCTATATCCTTCTTGGGATCCTGATGGCAATCACGGTCATCCTTTACTATCTGTGGATGCGACACAACGCGAAACAGGTGATGAAACAGGCGGTGGAGCACGCCACGCTTACCGAGAAACTGCATAAGGCCGAGGCGGCGGACCGGGCTAAGAGCGCGTTCCTCTCCAACATGTCCCACGATATACGGACGCCGATGAACGCCATTATCGGCTTTACCACACTGGCTCAGACCAGCCTGGACAACCGGGAGCGGACGCAGGAATACCTGAAGAAGATCCTCTCTTCCAGCAACCACCTGCTTTCCCTGATCAACGACATTCTGGATATGAGCCGCATCGAATCCGGCAAGCTGAACATCGAGGAAAAGGAATGCTCCATTTCGGATATTTTCCGGGATATGCGGAATATCATACAGACGCAGATGGAATCCAAGCAGCTTAACTTCTTCATGGACACGGTAGACGTCATCGACGAGGAAATCTACTGCGACAAGCTGCACGTAAATCAGGTTCTGCTGAACCTTCTCTCCAACGCCATCAAGTTTACCCCTGCTGGCGGCACCGTGGCGCTGACGATCCGGCAGAAGCCGCGCGCGCCCAAAGGCTACGGCTCCTATGAGATCCGGGTCAAGGATACGGGAATTGGCATGAGCCCGGAGTTCATCGAGCACATCTTCGAGCCTTTTGAGCGGGAGCGGACCTCCACGGTCAGCGGCACCCAGGGCACGGGGCTTGGCATGGCCATCGCAAAGAATATCATAGACACCATGGGCGGCACCATCGAACTGCACTCCGAGCAGGGCAAGGGCACGGAATTTATCATCAACCTAGATTTCCGTCTCCGCGACGAGCCCCAGAAGGCGGAGGTCGTTCAGGAGCTTCAGGGCCTGCACGCCCTTGTGGTGGACGACAGCTTTACCACCTGTGACAGCGTTACCAAAATGCTCCGCCAGATCGGTATGCGCTCCGAGTGGGTCCTGCACGGCAAAGAGGCTGTCCTCCACGCCAAACAGGCGTATGAACTGGGGGATGAGTACCACGCCTACATCATAGACTGGCTGCTTCCGGATTTAAGCGGTCTGGAGGTAGTGCGCCAGATCCGCTCCATCGTGGGAGACAGCACGCCGATCATCATCGTCACCGCCTATGACTGGACTGCTTTTGAGGACGAGGCCCGGGCGGCAGGCGTGACCGCATTCTGCAACAAACCGATCTTCCTCTCCGACCTCAGGGATACTCTGATCGCGGCCACCGGCAAGACGCTCAGCGTGCCGCAGCCGGATCCCATTCCTGATCTGTCCGAGTCCTTCCAGGGAACACGTCTGCTGTTGACCGAGGACAATGAACTGAACCGGGAAATCGCGGAGGAGATTCTCACAGGCAGCGGATTTCTCGTGGAGACGGCCGAGGACGGCACCATTGCCGTAGAGAAAGTGAAAAACTCCGTACCGGGCTATTATTCTCTCGTCCTCATGGATATCCAGATGCCGAAAATGAACGGCTATGATGCCACCCGGGCAATCCGGGCGCTGGAGGATCCGCTCCTTGCGGATATTCCGATTGTAGCCATGACGGCCAATGCGTTTGAGGAAGACCGCAGGCAGGCGCTGGAATGCGGCATGAACGCGCATATCGCAAAACCGATCAACGTGGAAAAGCTGCTGGAAATCCTCACGGCCGTTCTAAAAGAACGCACGGACAGAAAATAACCGGAAAACGAAAAGCAGCATCTTGCATTTCTTAAATCATCTTTAAGGCACAGCTGGGGAAAGAGCATTTTCTTTCCCCTTTTTTACCAGTAAAACATAAGCATAAAACAAACAAAACCGAATCAGACCGCGGAGCGGATCCATGAAACAGGAGAAAAAAACAGGAATATCCGCCGCCTGTCCACATATATTGGAAAGAAAGGATCGATGAGACAGGAGGGCATGTCTTTGGAAAATACCATTATCCGGCTTTTCCCGGAAGGACAGAGAGATTTTTGGCGGCGGACCGCGGCCTGTCAGCAGGATATTCAGGAGATCCGGCTCAGGGCGGGAAGGCCCGTTGTGATCTATATGGGCGGAAGGGAACTGTTTTTAGACCGGCGGGGGATTTTTTCGGACAGCCCGCGGGATGCGGCCTGCGTTACGGCGGAGGAGCTGGAGAAGCTTCTGGGCCACATCTGCCATTATTCCCTTTATGCGTATGAAGACGAACTGCGGCAGGGCTTTATCACGGTAAAGGGAGGGCACAGGGTAGGCGTGGCAGGACAAGCCGTGCCGGAGAGCGACGGAAGCCTCCGCACCATCAAAAACATCGCCTTTCTGAACGTGCGCATTGCTCATGAGGTGAAGGGGGCGGCAGATGCGGTGATCCCGAGAATGTACGGGGGGCACGGACTGAAAAATGCGCTGATCCTGTCGCCGCCGGGATGCGGAAAGACCACGCTTCTCAGGGACCTGATCCGTCAGGTTTCCGACGGCAACCCTTACGGGGCGGGCCTTACGGTGGGAGTGGTCGACGAGCGGTGCGAACTGGCTGGATCGTTCTGCGGCGTTCCCCAGAACGATCTCGGGATGCGGACGGACGTGCTCAGCGCCTGCCCCAAGGCGGCGGGTATGATGCTGCTTCTGCGTTCCATGTCGCCCCGGGTCATCGCCATTGACGAGCTTGGAAGCAGGGAGGAGCTGGAACAGTTAAAGAGCGCCGCCGCCTGCGGCTGCCGGATTCTGGCGACGGCCCACGGGGAGAGCGCGGAGGATCTGGAGAGACGGTTCGGCATAAAGAGACGGGAATTGGAACAGCTTTTCGACCTGACCGTGCTGCTGGGGAAAAAGGACGGCAGATGCGTGGTCAGACAGTATCTGGAGCGCGACGGGAAGGGCGCCCCGGGGGGAGACGGAACATGATAAAGGGAATCGGGGCTCTCCTTGTGTTTTCCGGGTGCGCCGGGCTTGGGCTTTTGTACCGGCAGCAGTACCGGGACAGGATACGGACGCTGCGGACGCTGGAAAACATTCTGGAGCTTCTTGCCAGCCAGGTCCGTTACGGCAGGGCGTCCCTTCCGGAGTGCTGCAGGCAGGCGGCGGGACAGATGAAGGCCCCCTTTGCCGAAGCCTTCCGGGATGTGGCCCGGCAGATGGAGGAAAACGAGGGAAGCTCCTTCGCGGAGGTGTTCCGAAAGCGGCTGGGCGCAACGCTGGAAAGCCTTCCGCTGAGCGGGGAGGACAGGGAATCATTTCTGCGGTTTGTCCCGGATATGGGATATCAGGACGGACAGATGCAGCTTCGGGCCATGGAGCAGAGCCGGGATCTATTGGCGGACACGGAGAGGCGGCTTAAAAAGGAGTGTGCTGACAAGGGCAGAATGGCCGTCGGACTCGGCCTGATGGGAGGACTCCTGATTATCCTGGTACTCTGGTAAGAGGCGGGAAAACAGATCAAGACAGGACGGAAAGGCGTGGTTTTTCAATGGGAATCAGTCTGATATTCAGAATAGCGGCGGTGGGAATACTTGTGACGATATTGAGCCAGGTGCTGAAGCACAGCGGACGGGAGGAGCATGCTTTTTTGATCAGCCTTGCCGGGCTGATCCTGGTGCTGACCTGGATTGTTCCGTACATATATGAATTGTTTGAAACGATACAGACGCTGTTTTCGCTTTAAGGTTTTGGAGGCAGGACGGGAGGGGCAGGCGCATGGGAGAGCTTGTGAAGATCAGTTTTCTGGGGATCGCGGGCGTATTGCTGGCGGTGCAGTTCAAGAGCCAGAAGCCGGAGTACGCCATTTATATCGGTCTGGGGATCAGCGTGCTGATCTTTGCCTGCGCCATCCGGCAGGTGGAGGCGGTGATCTCCCGGCTGGACAGGATCCGGGAATATCTGGACGGTGCGGAAAGTTATCTTTCCATTCTCTTAAAGGTGATCGGCATTACTTATATCTGTGAGTTCAGCGCCGGTATCTGCAGGGATGCCGGATATCAGGCGGCCGCGGGCCAGATCGAGGTGCTGGGAAAGCTTTCCGTGATGTTTGCGGGGCTCCCTGTTTTATTCGCGGTGATCGAGCAGATACAGAGCTTTATGTGAAGGCGGGGAACGGACATGATGGATATGGATGTGATCTGGCAGGATTACGGACTGGACCGGCTGGAGGCGGGGATGGAGACGCTGTTCCCGAAGAGCACGCTCTCCTTTTCCGACCTGCTGGCGCAGGTGATGGAGGGGGATGTACTGGGGGCTCTGACCGGACTGTTCTCGGGAGTGATATCGGATGTCGCAAGTCAGATTTCCGGTATGCGCAACGTTTTCATCTGGCTTCTTGTGTTGGGGCTGGTGTCCTCCCTGATGACGCATTTCGCGGAGATCTTTGACAGGCGCCAGACCGCCGACGTGGGCTTTTATTTTATGTACCTGCTTTTCAGCGTTGTGCTGCTTCGGTGTTTTTTCCTGGCGGGGGAGACGGCGGTCCATACGATGGAAAACATTGTGTCTTTTGTCCGGATGATGATCCCGGCCTATCTGTTGTCCGTCGGAATCGCGACGGGAACGGTGACGGCGGGCGCCTCCGCCCAGATGATGCTGCTTGTGATCTATGGGGTCCAGAACGTACTGGCTCAGGGGCTTGTACCGCTGATTTACAGTATGTGTATGCTGGCGGTGGTAAATGGCGTCTGGGTGGAAGAAAAGCTGACGCTGCTTATAGAGCTTCTGGGAAAGGGCGTCGGGTGGGCCCTGAAGGGGGCTGTCGGGGTGGTGACGGGCTTAAGCGTCTTTCAGGCGCTGGTAACGCCGGCGGTGGATTCGCTTCGGACATCCGCCCTTCAGCGCATTGTGTCCGCCATCCCCGGCGTCGGGAACGCGGCGGACGGCGTGGTGGATATGGTGCTGGGTTCCGCCGTGATGCTGAAGAACAGTATCGGCGTAACGGTCCTGATCCTGTTTTGTCTGATGTGCGCGGCGCCGCTTTTAAAGATCCTGGTGATCGCGGGGCTGATAAAGTGTGCGGCGGCGTTCATGGGGATCGTCAGTGACAGGCGGATCACAGCCTGTGCCAACGGGACGGGAAACGCGGGGCTTTTGTTGTTCCGTACTGCCGGGGCATCCATGCTGTTGTTTATGATTTCCCTGGCTGTCATCACCGCGGCAGTGCGCTGACGTAAAAGGGGGATGTTATGATCCGATTATTTTTTCAGACTATCTGCAGAACGGGAATCTTTATGATATGCGCCCAGGCTATCGTGCATTTCAGACCCCAGGAATCCTATGAAAAATATCTGAAGCTCCTGGTCAGCGCCATGGTGCTTGTCCAGCTGTTCCTTCCGCTGGGAAGTCTTCTCACCGGTATCGGCGGGGAGGAAGCGGCAAGGCGCCTTGAGAGCTTTCGCAGGAGTCTGGAGCAGAGTATGGAGGAGGCGCAGATGAGAGCGGAGGAGACGGACCGGCTGCTGGAGAGAATGACGCTGGAGGAAGTGCGCAGACGGATGGAGGAGCGGGCGGCAGAAGAGGGGCAGGCCGCAGGCGAAGGACAGGGCAGCGCCGGAGGGGAAGAAATGCCGGAAGGACAGGAAGGAACGCCCAGCCAGGAAGATGTGCTGGTGGGGCCGGAGGTGCAGCGGACGGAAGGCGCCGCCGTAGAGCTGGATGACATTAAGGTGGAGGTAACGCCTGTAGAACCGATTCTGGGAAGCGGAGCCCAGTGAGCGGGCCGGAAGCGAAAGGTGGAACGGGGGGAAGGCTTATGCAGAGTATTTTGGATGGCGGAAGAAAAAAAGAGAATTTCATGGGGCGGTGGAGGAACATGATCCCGCGGAAATGGATGAAACGGGACAACCTGATCATATTGACGCTGGTCGGGGTGCTGCTTTTGATTGCGGCGATTCCTCTGGATAAAAAGGAACAGGACGGGGAGACGGCGGAAGAGGAAAGCGGGCTGGCGGGGCCGTTTTATTCGGAAACCGGGACGGCGGGAGCAGAGACTTCCCAGGGGAGCGGGGAAAACGACGGGGAGATGACGGATGTGCAGTATGCCGCCTGGCTGGAAGGGCGGCTGACGGAGGCGCTTTCCAGGGTGGAGGGGATCGGGAAGGTGCAGGTCATGATCACCCTGAGCGCCTCCCGGGAGCTGGTGGTGGAGCGGGAGACTTCCCTGACCCGCTCCGCAACCAATGAGACGGATGCACAGGGAGGGAGCCGGCTGGTCACCCAGACCCAGACGGGGGAGACGGTGATCTGCCGGTCGGAGGGAAGCGTAAGTGAACCCTATGTGGTCAAGGTTCTTCCGCCGAAGGTGGAAGGCGTTCTGGTTGTGGCCGAGGGCGCGGGGACCGGAACGGTCAACCGCACGGTGACAGCCGTAGTCCAGGCGCTTTTCGGGGTGGAAGCCCACAAGGTCTCCGTGGTGCGGATGGAGACAAAGTAGTACGCATATCTGTTTCGGAAGGCTCATACAATGAACTAGTAAAAACGCAAAGAGGGGTAAATAAGTGAAAAACCTGATCAAAAAAAACCAGCTTATGATAACAGCCCTTGCGATCATGATCGCCATCGCAGGGTATCTGCAGTTTGCAGGGACAGGGCTTGAGGAGGATTATCTCACGGTGGATGACGACGTGGAATACACAGGCAGCATGAGCGCCACGGGCTCCGGAAACGTGGTCGCGCAGAACGATACGGCGGAAAATCTGGCGCAGCTGAATGCGGACGGTATGCTGGATCTGTCGGATGAAGATCTGCTGATCTCTGACTTTACGGATATCGACAGTCTGGATTCCGAGATGGAGGATTCCCATGTAGATAATTATCTTGACGGGAGCCTGGAATTTACGGAGGCTGGAACGGACAGCGCGCAGTCGGAAGGGGCGGCGCCGGATTCGGGGGAGATTCCGGGGGAAGCAGTGTTCACCGCTTCCGGCGAGGTCTCCGCGGTTCTGTCTGAGGCGAAGCTTTTAAAGGAGCAGACCAGGGCGCGCAACAAGGAAACCCTTCTGGAGATCATCAACAGCGAGGGGATCACCGACGAGCAGAAGCAGGAAGCCGTGGACAGCATGGTAAAGATGACGGAGATCGCGGAAAAGGAAGCGGCGGCGGAAATCCTTCTGGAGGCCAAGGGATTTACGGATGTGGTGGTAAGCGTCAACGGGGACGCTGTGGACGTGGTCGTCAATGAGACCCAGCTGGATGAGGCCATGCGGGCCCAGATAGAGGATATTGTATCCCGGAAGACCCAGATCCAGCCGGAAAACATTATCATCAGCACCGTGGTCAGATAGATTGGGAAAGTCGTAAAAAACGGTATGAAACGGCATGGTTTTGTGGTACACTCTACATAGTTGCAGCATACGGCGCGAAAAACCGCGGAAAGGACGGAAAGATAAATGAAACGGGTATTTTTGATCGTCTTGGACAGTTTTGGAATCGGAGAGATGGAGGACGCGGCTGCTTACGGTGATGGAAACGTAAACACCTTGAGAAGCGTGTCCTCCAGTCCGTTTTTTTCCATTCCCAATTTAAAAAAACTGGGGCTGTTCCATATAGAAGGCGTGACGGCGGGGGACAGGTCCGGGGCTCCGGAAGCGGTGACGGCCCGCATGACGGAAGCCTCAAAGGGGAAGGATACCACTGTGGGACATTGGGAGATCGCGGGACTTTGTTCGCCGAGACCGCTTCCCACCTATCCGGAAGGGTTTCCGGAGGAGGTGCTGGATCCCTTCCGGAAGCAGACCGGCCGCGGTGTGCTGTGCAACCGGCCGTATTCCGGGACGCAGGTTATCCAGGATTACGGGGAGGCCCACATGCGGACGAAGGACCTGATCGTCTATACGTCCGCGGACAGCGTGTTTCAGATCGCGGCCCATGAGGAAATCGTACCTGTTGAACAGCTGTACGAATACTGCCGGATAGCGCGGGAGATCCTGCAGGGGGAGCACGGAGTGGGAAGGGTCATAGCAAGGCCCTTTACGGGACCCTGCAGAGGACAGTTTACAAGAACCCCGCGGCGCCATGACTTTTCCCTGACGCCCCCGGGCACCACCATGCTGGATCAGCTTGTGGCAGCCGGAAAGGACGTGATCGCCGTGGGAAAGATAGGGGATATCTTTGCCGGAAAGGGAATCACGGAATCTGTCCCTACCGGCGGCAACGGGGAAGGAATCGAAAAGACGCTTGCATACCTCGACCGGGATTTTGAGGGACTTTGCTTTGTGAATCTGGTGGATTTTGATATGCTTTATGGTCACCGCAGGGATGTGGACGGTTACGCCAGGGCGCTATCCGCTTTTGACGAAAGGCTTCCGGAGATTATGGGCAAGATGAGGGAGGACGATGTGCTGATGATCACGGCGGATCACGGCTGCGATCCCGCCTGTCAGACATCCACGGACCATACCAGAGAGTACACTCCGTTTCTCATGTACGGAAGGAAAATAGCGCCGAAAGACAAGGGAACGCGGAAAACCTTTGCAGATATAGGGGCAACTGTGTTACAATACTTTGGTATGACGCCCGCCTTTCTGGGGGAGGGCATGTTGGAGGACAGAAAAGAGAGATGAGCGATTACACAGATGAGATCAACCGCCGGCGTACATTTGCCATTATTTCCCATCCGGACGCTGGGAAAACTACCTTGACTGAAAAATTCCTGCTCTACGGGGGAGCCATCAATCTGGCGGGCAGCGTCAAGGGAAAGGCCACGGCAAGACACGCGGTGTCCGATTGGATGGAGATAGAGAAGGAGAGGGGAATTTCGGTGACCTCCTCGGTGCTGCAGTTCGAGTACGGGGGATATTGTATCAATATCCTGGACACGCCCGGGCACCAGGACTTTTCCGAGGATACCTACCGCACGCTGATGGCGGCGGATTCGGCCGTCATGGTCATCGATGCGTCGAAGGGGGTGGAGGCCCAGACGAGGAAGCTGTTCAAGGTCTGCGTCATGCGCAGGATTCCGATCTTTACTTTTATCAACAAAATGGACAGGGACGCCAACGATACCTTCGACCTTCTGGATGAAATCGAGAAGGAGCTTGGGATCGCTACCTGTCCCATAAACTGGCCCATCGGCTCGGGAAAGGGGTTTCAGGGCGTTTACGACAGGGAGAAGAAATGCCTGATTTCCTATTCCGGGACAGAGAAGGGAACCAGGGAAGGAACCGCCACGGAGATTCCTGTAAAGGAGGAAGGGCGCCTGCGGGAGAGAATCGGCGGCGAGGCGGCGGACAGGCTTCTGGAAGAGATCGAGCTTTTAGACGGCGCCAGCGCGGAATTTGACCTGGAGCTGGTGCGCAGGGGAGAATTAACGCCGGTCTTTTTCGGCTCCGCGCTGACCAATTTTGGGGTGGAGATTTTTTTGAAGCATTTTCTTGAGATGGCGACGCCTCCGCTGCCAAGAAAGGCCGATATCGGCCTGATCGACCCGGCGGAGCACGATTTCAGCGCCTTCGTGTTCAAGATCCAGGCCAATATGAATAAGGCGCACCGGGACAGGGTGGCGTTCATGCGGATCTGCTCCGGCAGATTTGACGCCCAGATGGAGGTGCGGCACGTACAGGGAAACAGGGTCATGCGGCTCTCCCAGCCCCAGCAGATCATGGCGGACGAGAGAAAGATTCTGGACGAAGCTTACGCCGGGGATATTATCGGTGTGTTCGATCCCGGTCTGTTCTCCATCGGCGATACGATCTGTATGCCAAGGGAAAAGATTCAGTATGAGGGCATACCCACCTTTGCGCCGGAGCATTTCGCCAGAGTGCGCCAGATGGACACCATGAAAAGAAAGCAGTTTGTAAAGGGAATCCAGCAGATCGCCCAGGAAGGCGCCATTCAGATTTTTCAGGAGTACAATACGGGTCTGGAGGAGATCATCGTAGGCGTGGTGGGCGTCCTGCAGTTCGACGTGCTGAAATACAGGCTGGAGAATGAGTATAATGTGGAGATCCGGCTTGAAAACCTGCCCTATGAGCATATCAGGTGGATCGAGAACAAAGATGAGGTGGACATCGAAAGGCTGACGGGAACCTCGGACATGAAGAAGGTAAAGGACATGAAGGGAAACCCGCTGCTTCTGTTTGTGAACGCCTGGAGCATCGGCATGACGCTGGATCGAAACAAAGGGCTGGTGCTGACGGAGTTTCGCAGGAACTGAGGAAGGCAGGAGCATGTAAAATGAAAAGAGTAAACTACGCGGCACTGCTGGCGGTTTTGTGCGTGACGGCCGCCGGATGTGCCGGGCTGCCGTCGGAGAGGGCGCAGCTGCCTGACGGCTCCGGCACGGGATATGAGGCTGTGGACGCCGGATCCGAAGCGGATGTTTCAAAAAGGGAAGAAGCAGCAGCGCTTTCGGAGGAGTATGGTTTTCTGGAAGAGGGAAGCGGTTTTGCGCTGCAGTCCCTAAGCGATGCGGAGAAGCTCTGGTACGGTGATATAGAGCGGATCCTGGGAGGCTTCGGGACGGAGGTGAACCTGTCGAAAGAGGCGCTGGAAGCGGGGCTGGACGAGGAGGATCTCGACAGGATCTTTCAGTGTGTGATGAACGATCATCCGGAGCTTTTTTATGTGGAAGGCTATTCTTATACCAAGTATACAAAGAGCGGACAGGACGACGTGATCCTTTCCCTGGAGTTTTCCGGACGCTACAGCATGGATCCCGAGACGGCGAAGCAGCGGGCGGAAGAGATCCGCGGGGCTGCCGGGGAGATCCTGGCCGGGATTGACGCCGGGGCGGATCAGTATGAAAAAGTGAAATATGTGTACGACACCCTGATCCGCCAGACCGATTACAGTCTGGAAGCGGAGGACAACCAGAATATTTATTCCGTGTTCGTAAACCACCGTTCCGTCTGTCAGGGCTATGCGAAGGCGACCCAGTATCTGCTGAACAGGCTGGGTGTGGAATGCGCGCTGGTCCTGGGAACGGTGCAGACGGGGGAAGGACATGCCTGGAATCTGGTGAATGTGGACGGCGGCTACTATTATGTGGACACCACGTGGGGCGATGCCTCTTACCGGATAGAGGAGGGTGAAGAAGAGGAATCCGGCGCCATGCCGGAGATCAACTATGATTATCTGAATGTGACGACGGACGAACTTCTGCGCACCCACACGCCCCAGGAGGGGCAGCAGCTTCCGCTCTGCACCGACACAGCCGCGAATTATTATGTCAGGGAAGGCGCGCTGTTTGCGGATTACGACAGGGAGCAGATGGAAGCGCTGTTTGAAAAGACGCTGGCACAGGGCAGAGAAGATGTGACGATCAAGTGTGCGGACGGGGAATGCTACCGTGCGATCTGCGGCGCCCTGATAGAAGGGCAGGAGATTTTCGATTATCTTCCGGATGGCGGTGAGAGTGTGGCTTATACCCGGAACGATAAACAGCGGTCCCTGACATTTTGGGTGACAAATGAATGAGGACATGTTATAATTAGGTTCAGCTTTAAATGTAAGGAGAGCCAGGATATGGGAAACAGAACAGGAAAAGGATATGCGGACAGACCGGAGGCAAAGACGGCTCAGGAGCGTAGCAGCGTGGTGCTCCTGGATGAGAAGAATGTGGGAGCTGTCCGAATCGCCGATGATGTGGTGGCGATGATCGCGTCTTTAGCCGCAACGGAGGTTGAGGGCGTCAGCGCCATGGCAGGGAATATCACCAACGAACTGATGAGCAAGGTGGGCGTGAAGAAGCTGACCAAGGGCGTGAGGGTAGAGGTCGTGGAGAACAATGTGACTGTGGATCTTGCGGTCACGCTGGAATATGGCTATAATATCCCCGCTACCTGCCAGCAGGTCCAGACAAAGGTGAAGGCGGCCATCGAGAACATGACGGGCTTAAACTGTACGGATGTGAACATCCGGATCGCCGGAGTCAGGGTGAAAGCCTGAACGTAAATTTTGCAGAAGGAAACGGGAACGCAATGGGACGACATGAGCTGAGGGAACAGGTATTCCTGCTTTTATTTCGTGTGGAGTTTCATGGCCCGGAGGATATGCCAGGCCAGATGAAACTGTTTTTTGAGGACAGCGAGGAGGTCAGCTCCGAGAAAGACGCGGAATACATCCGGGCCAGATGTCAGGCTGTCCGGGACAGGCTGACGGAGATTGACAGGCTGATCAACGAGAACACGGAAGGGTGGGATACTGCCCGGATGGGAAAAGTGGAGCTTGCCGTCCTGCGTCTGGGCGTATACGAGATGCGTTATGACGATGACATTCCCGCCGGTGTGGCTATTGACGAGGCGGTGGAGATCGCAAAGAAGTACGGGCAGGAAAGCGCCGGCGGTTTCGTCAATGCGATTCTGGCCAAAATCTTGAAGCTGGGTGATTGATATTCGAAGCGTTTATACGGTCGGACAACTAAATTCTTACATCAGAAATATGTTTACGCAGGACTATCTTTTGCAGAGCCTTTTTGTAAAAGGGGAGGTCAGCAACTGCAAATACCATTCCTCCGGACATATCTATTTTACGTTAAAGGACCCTAAGGGTACGATAAGCTGCGTCATGTTCGCAGGCAGCCGTTCGGGTCTTTCTTTTCGTCTTTCCGAAGGCCAGCAGGTCATCGTGGGAGGCACCGTGGATGTATATGAGCGGGACGGCAGATATCAGCTGTATGCGAAACAGATCCTTCTTGACGGGAACGGCATTCTCTATGAGCGCTATGAACAGCTGAAGCGCGAGCTGGAGGAGACGGGCATGTTTGCCCCGGAGTATAAGCGGCCCATCCCGCGCTATATCCGGACGCTTGGGGTGGTCACCGCGGCCACGGGAGCGGCTGTCAGGGATATCATCCAGATCGCGGGGCGCCGGAATCCCTATGTGCAGGTGATCCTGTACCCCGCCACCGTGCAGGGAGAGGCAGCGGTCCCAAGCATCATAAGCGGCATCCGGGCGCTGGAACGGATCGGCGTGGATGTGATGATCGTGGGAAGGGGCGGCGGCTCCATCGAGGATCTCTGGGCCTTTAACGAGCGCGCGGTGGCGGAGGCGGTGTTTCAGTGCGCCGTGCCCGTTATCTCCGCCGTGGGTCATGAGACGGACACGACCATTATCGACTTTGTGGCCGATCTTCGGGCGCCGACGCCTTCCGCGGCGGCGGAGCTGGCGGTGACGGATATCAAGGAGATCCTGGGGGAACTGGCGTCATATCGGGAGGGACTGAACCGGGCCATGGAACGGCAGATTCAGGCCCAGCGCTCCCGGGCGGAGCGGCTCGGCCTTCGTCTGAGGGCGGACAGCCCTGCCGGACGTATCAGGGAAAAGCGTATGCAGTTTCTCTCTGACGAGGAGAGGCTTCAGGAGCGTATGCGGCGGATCCTGGAGAGGGCGCGCCACAGACTGGCGCTTTCCGTGGAACGCATGAAAGGTCTTTCTCCCCTGGAAAAGTTAAACAGCGGTTATTCCTATGTCTGCGATGAAGGGGGGACCAATGTCCGTTCCGTGTCCCAGGTGATCCCGGGACAGCTTCTCACCGTACATGTCCGGGACGGAAAGATCAACGCGCAGGTAAAACAGGTCCTGGGGGAGGAACGGCCGGATTTATCATGACACGGCAAAACGGAGAATGAAAACATGAGTGAGAACAGGAACGAGACGCAGAAAGAAGCGCAGAAGGAATCTTTAAAGGAGTACACGCTGGAAGAAAACTTTCAGCGGCTGGAAGAGACCATAGAACAGCTGGAGAGGGAGGATATCCCTCTGGAGGATGCCTTTCGGACTTATACGCTCGGAATGCAGATCCTGAAGCGGTGCAACGACCAGATCGACCGGGTGGAAAAACAGGTGCTGAAGCTTAGTGAGACGGGAGAACTGGAGGAGTTTGAATATGGAGACACAGAAGTTTAACGAGCTGCTGCAAAAGAAGGCGGCCGAACTGGATGAGATTATCCAAACCTTCCTGCCGGCTGAGGAGGGTCTGCAGAAAACCGTGATCAGCGCCATGAATTACAGCGTCCTGGCGGGGGGAAAACGTCTGCGGCCCATGCTGATGATGGAGACCTACCGTATGTGCGGGGGAAAAGGCAGGGAGATCGAGCCCTTCCTGGCCGCCGTTGAGATGATACACACCTACTCTCTGGTACACGATGATCTGCCTGCCATGGATAACGATTCCTACCGCAGGGGCCGGGAGACCACATGGAAGGTTTACGGGGAAACCATGGGTATTCTGGCGGGAGACGGACTTCTGAATCTGGCCTTTGAGACGGCGCTGAAAGCCTTTGACAGGGTGGACGAGGGAGACGCCGAAGCCATGAAAAGGGTGGCGGAGGCGCTGAAGGTGCTCGCCGGGAAAGCGGGGGCCTACGGCATGATAGGCGGCCAGACCGTGGACATAGAATCGGAGAGCCGTGGGGAGCCTGTGACAGAGGCGGAACTGCTTTTTATCCACAGGTGCAAGACCGCGGCCCTGATCCAGGCGTCCTTAACTGTGGGAGCCATCCTCGCGGGAGCGGGGGCGGAACAGGTAAAAGCGCTGGAGAAGTGCGGGGAGGATCTCGGCATCGCCTTTCAGATCCAGGACGATATCCTGGACGTGGTGGGAGACAGCGGCGAGCTGGGAAAACCCGTGGGCAGCGACGAGGAGAACCACAAGCAGACCTATGTGACGTTATGCGGTCTGGAGCGGGCAAAAGAGGATGTGGAACGATATTCCAGAGAAGCTGTGGCGCTGCTTGGGGAGTTTGAAGCGGATCACAGTTTTCTGGAGCAGCTGTTTCTTTCGTTGATCCACAGACGCAGATAGAGGATAAAATTATGCTATTGGAGAGTATTCAGCAGGCAAACGATATCAAGAAGATCAGGAAAGAGGATTACGACCGTCTGGCGGAGGAGATCCGCGAGTTTCTGATCCGCACGATCAGCGTCACCGGCGGTCACCTGGGCTCCAACCTGGGAGCGGTGGAGCTTACCATGGCGCTGCATCTGGCGTTGGACCTTCCCCAGGATAAGATCATCTGGGATGTGGGGCACCAGTCCTACACCCACAAGATTCTCACCGGACGTCTGGACGGCTTTGACCATCTGCGCCAGTTCCACGGTCTCAGCGGTTTTCCGAAGAGAAAGGAAAGCGAATGCGACGTGTTTGACACCGGGCACAGCTCCACCTCCATCTCGGCGGGGCTGGGGCTTGTAAAGGCCAGGGATTTAAAGGGAGAGAAGAGTACGATCATCTCCGTCATCGGAGACGGCTCCATGACAGGCGGGATGGCGTACGAAGCCCTGAACAACGCCGCCCGGCTGGAGACCAATTTCATCATCATCCTGAACGATAACAATATGTCCATTTCGGAAAACGTGGGCGGCGTATCGAAGTATCTGAACAATATCCGGACCGCCACGGGATATCTGAATCTGAAGGAGGGAATCTACAACGCCCTGCGCAACACCAGGCGGGGCGGGGACAGCACCATCCGGAACATCCGCCGGGCAAAGAACAGCTTCAAGCAGCTTGTGATCCCGGGCATGTTCTTTGAGGATATCGGGATTACCTACCTTGGGCCTGTGGACGGCCACGATGTAAACGGTATGGTGCGGGTGATCAACGAGGCGAAGCGGGTGAAGGGGGCTGTCCTGATCCACGCCCAGACCCAGAAGGGAAAGGGATATCAGCCGGCGGAGCGTCATCCCGCCAGATTTCACGGGGCGGAGCCCTTTGACATCGAGACGGGGCTTCCCTCCCATCCAAGGACTGTTCCCAACTATACCGACATTTTTTCCACCGTCATGTGCAAGCTGGGGGCACGGGATGAGCGGATTGTGGCGGTTACGGCTGCCATGCCGGACGGCACGGGGCTGAAACGCTTTCACAACATGTATCCGGAACGGTTTTTTGATGTAGGGATCGCGGAGGAGCACGCGGTGACCTTTGCGGCGGGCCTTGCCGCGGGGGGCCTTAAGCCCATCGTGGCGGTGTATTCCTCTTTTCTCCAGAGAGCTTACGACCAGATCCTGCACGACGTGTGCATCCAGAACCTGCCGGTTGTTTTTGCCATCGACCGGGCGGGGCTGGTAGGCAGCGACGGCGAGACCCATCAAGGGATTTTTGATTTCACGTATCTTTCCGGCATTCCCAATATGCATATCTGCGCGCCCAAAAACAAGTGGGAGCTGTCGGACATGTTGAAATACGCGGTGAATTTGTCCGCGCCCATCGCGATCCGGTATCCCCGGGGCGCGGCTTACGACGGCCTGAAGGATTTCCGGGCGCCCATAGAGTCCGGTGTGGCGGAGTGGATCTACCGGGAGTGGGAGATCGCGCTCTTTGCCGTTGGAAGCATGGTGAAGACGGCGGAGGCCGTCCGGGAGGCGCTGAAGCAGAAGGGCTACGGGGTCAGCCTCATCAATGCCCGCTTTGTAAAGCCCATTGATGAGGAAGCCATTACGGAAGCCTGCAGGTTTCACGCTTTGATCGTGACCATGGAGGAAAACGTGGCCAGCGGCGGCTATGGGGAAAAGGTGCTGGATTTTATGAACCGCAGCGGGCTGAAAAACCATTTTCTGAATATCAGTATACCGGACGCTTATGTGGAGCACGGGGATGTAGAGCTTCTGAAGCGGGAGATCGGGATTGACGCGGAAAGCATCACAGAGCGGATCTGTGCGCTTCTGGAAAGCAAAAAGGTTTCGGAATGAAGAAGAGATTGGATGTGCTTCTGGTCGAGCGGGGCTATGCACAGTCCCGGGAGAAGGCGAAGGCCGTCATCATGTCCGGCAATGTCTATGTGAACGGGCAGAAAGAGGACAAGGCTGGCACCTCCTTCCAGGAGGAAGGACTGCGGCTGGAGGTAAGGGGAAATACACTGAAGTATGTAAGCAGGGGCGGCCTGAAGCTGGAGAAGGCGGTAACGGTATGGCCGCTTCCCCTGAAAGACAGTGTGTGCATGGATATCGGCGCCTCCACGGGAGGATTTACGGACTGTATGCTGCAGAACGGGGCGGCAAGGGTCTATTCTGTGGACGTGGGGCGGGGACAGCTTGCCTGGAAGCTGAGAAACGATGAACGGGTGATCTGTATGGAGCAGACAAACTTCCGGTACATGGGCAGGGAGGATATCCGGGACGATCTGGACTTTGCCAGCGCGGACGTATCCTTTATCTCTCTGACAAAGATTCTGATTCCCGCCAGAAACCTGTTGAAATGCGGCGGAGAGATGGTATGCCTTGTGAAGCCGCAGTTTGAGGCGGGAAGGGAAAAGGTGGGAAAGAACGGCGTCGTGAGAGAGCCGGAGGTTCACAGGGAAGTGATTTCCAGGATTGTGGACTTTGCGGACAGCATCGGATTTGAGGCGGCGGGCCTGGATTTTTCTCCCATCCGCGGCCCGGAGGGAAATATAGAATACCTTTTGTACCTGCGGAAAATGGAAGAGCCAAAACCGGAAGTGAGGGAGCTGTCCGAGAGCGAGGCGGAGGACAGGCTTCGGGAGACGGTGCAGGCGGGTACGGGGCTGTCCCGCACAGCGGAGTGGGAACAGCGGATCCGCAGGACGGTGGAGCTTTCCCATGCGGAGCTTGGCGGCGCAAAAGCCGCTGGGAAAGAATAGTTTCCGGACATCCGCCTGGAAGGGACCGGGACGGATCCCGGCGGAATGAGAAATGAGAGGAAGCATGGAACATTTTCTGATCTATACCAATCCCCATAAGGACGAAGGACTTGCCACCACAAGCCATATCAGGGAATATCTGAGCACCAGGGGCAAGCGGGTCACGGTCCGGGCGGATGAGACCGGGCGGAGGGATGGCGCTGACGCGGAGGCGCCCAGAGAGAGCCTGGACGGAGCGGACTGCATGGTGGTGCTGGGCGGCGACGGCACCATGCTGCAGGCGGCAAGAGACGCCAGACGGCTGAACATTCCCATGATCGGCGTAAATCTGGGGACGCTGGGCTACATGACGGAGATCGAACCGGAGGGCCTGGACGAGGCGCTGGACCGCCTGATCGCAGGCGACTACCAGCAGGAAAGCCGGATGATGCTGAAGGGAACGGCTTTTCTTACGGGGGACAGGACGGAAGACGGATGGGCGTTAAACGACATCGTGATCTCCAGAAGCGGTTCCCTGCAGATCATAAAATTCAACATTTATGTAAACGGCCGGTTCCTTCACGACTATGACGCGGACGGCGTTATCGTCACGACGCCCACCGGTTCTACCGGCTATAACCTCTCCGCAGGCGGGCCGCTGGTGGAGCCGAACGCGGAGCTGATCATGGTGACCCCCATCTGTCCCCATACGCTGAATCAGAGAAGTATCATCCTGTCTCCGGAGGATGTGGTGGAGATCGAGATCCTTCCGGGCAGGGAGGACCGGGTACAGACGGTGGAGGCCAATTTTGACGGCAGCCACGTGATCTCTCTGGGAGCGGGAGACCGGGTGCGCGTGGTGAAGGCCAGGAAGAGCACGGAATTTATCCGGCTGAGTAAGGTGAGCTTTCTGGAGGTGCTCCACAAAAAGATGGCGGATTGAGAGGGATTATGAAGAAACAGCGGCAGGGAACCATACTGGAAATCATCAGAAGCGAGGATGTAGACACGCAGGAAGAGCTGGCGGAGCGTTTGCGGCAGCAGGGTTACAGGGTGACCCAGGCTACTGTTTCCAGAGATATCAGGGAACTGAAGCTATCCAAGGTGTCGGCTGGCGGCGGGAGACAGAAATATGCGGTCATGTCCCAGAAGAACCAGAAGGCGGAGGACCGGTACATCAGGGCGCTGCGGGACGGGTTTGTGTCCATGGAGCCGGCGCAGAATCTGCTTGTGGTGCGGACGGCTTCCGGAATGGCCATGGCGGTGGCGGCGGCTTTGGATTCTCTGAACCTGCCGGAGGTGGTGGGCTGTATCGCCGGTGACGACACGGTCTTTGCGGCGGCGAGAAGCAAAGAAGAGGCTGCGGCGCTGGCGGGGAAGCTGAACGGATTGCTGGACAGATAAGGAAAAGACGCGCATGGGCGGCGCGGGAGAAGGCATAGGCCGAAAATGGCGGAATGTGAGGAAGGATGCTGCAAAGTTTACATGTGAAGAACCTGGCGCTGATCAGGGAGACGGAAGTGGAATTTGGACCCGGCCTGAATATTTTTACCGGTGAGACGGGAGCGGGAAAATCTCTTTTGATCGGAAGCGTAAATCTGGCGCTGGGGGGAAAATTTGAGAAGGAAATGCTGCGCAAGGGGGCCGACAGCGCCCTGGTGGAGCTGATCTTTTCAGAGGATGATCCCAGGATCCGGGAGTTCCTTTGCGGGATGGAGCTGGAGCCCCAGGAAGACGGGACCATTATCATCAGCAGAAAGTTTCAGGCGGGAAAGAGTTTCAGCAGGATCAACGGAGAAACGGTCACCGCAAAGCAGGTGAAGGAGCTGGCGGAGCTGCTCATCGACATACACGGGCAGCATGAGCACCAGTCTCTGCTGCATAAAAAGAAGCACCTTGAGATACTAGACGGCTACTGCGGCGGGGAGCTTGCGGACGCTTCCGACCGGGTGCACCGCCTCTACGCGGAGTGCGCCATGCTGCGCCGCAGGCTGGAATCCGAAACCATGGACGAAGCGGCAAAGGAAAAGGAACAGGCTCTTGCGGAATTTGAGTGGCAGGAGATTCAGGCGGCAAATCTTGTTCCGGGAGAAGATGAGGAGCTGGAGGAATCGTACCGCCTGATGGTAAACGGCAGGCGGATCATGGAAGGACTTACGGAGAGCTACCGGTATACGGGCGGCGACTTTGAGAACGGTGCGGGCGGCGCGCTGAGCCGGGCCCTGCGGGCTCTGCGGGGAGTGGAAATGTACCACGAACGGATCGGAGAGCTGGCGGGACAGCTTTCGGAGATCGACAGCCTTCTTGCGGACTATAACCGGGATGTGGCGGAATTTATGAACCGGACGGAGTTTGACAGCGGCGATTTTTCGCGGGTGGAGGAGCGGCTGAACGTGCTGAACCGCCTGAAGGAAAAGTACGGCGGCAGCATTCAGGCGGTTCTCGCCTACGGGGAGGAACGGCAGCGGCTTCTGGAAAAGCTTTCCGATTATGATTCCTATATGGACAGGCTGGAGCGGGAGCTGGAAGAGAAGCAGGAGCAGCTGCGGGATGCCTGTGAGAAGCTTTCCGCCATCCGGCGCAGGAACGCGGAGGGGCTGTCCCTTCAGCTCAGGGAATCGTTAAGGCAGCTGAACTTTCTGACGGTGGAGTTTGAAGTCGCGGTAAGGCCGGAACAGGCGATCACATCCGACGGGTACGACGACGTGGAATTTCTGATTTCCACCAATCCGGGAGAACCTCTGATGCCGCTGGGACAGGTGGCAAGCGGCGGAGAACTGTCCAGGGTCATGCTGGCCATTAAGACCGTCCTTGCCGGAAAGGACGATATCGGGACGCTGATCTTTGACGAGATCGACGCCGGGATCAGCGGCAGAACGGCGTGGAAGGTGGCGCAGCAGCTTGACGCCGTATCCCAAAGCACCCAGGTGCTGTGCATTACCCATCTCCCCCAGATCGCAGCGATGGCGGACACGCATTTCGTCATTGAAAAGAGCAGCACACAGGACGACACGATCACCGAGATCCGGCAGCTGGAGGGAGACGAAGACCTGAACGAGCTGGCGAGGCTTCTGGGCGGGGACACCCTTACGGAAGCGGCGCTGACCAACGCCCGGGAGATGCGCTCTCAGGCTCTTTTACAAAAAAATCATAAAAACGTCCATTGATGGAAACAATTTCATAAAGGTTTAAAAAGTACACACATTGTCAACAATATACCCAGAGAGAGCAATTTGGAAAAAAGCAGGCAGGGAGTGTGTACGATGAAGCGTCAGACAGATTACGGCAATCGGATCAAGGAGCAGGCGGGACAGGATGTGGTGATCCTCCTGCAGAACTGGAAAAAGAGAGCGAGACGGCTGAAAATATACAGATTCAGTCTCTGTCTGGCGCTTTTTTTCAGTTTTACCGCATTGACAGCCGTTCTTTATTATCAGGTTGACAACAGCATTCCCTCCGTGCTGAACGTCAGAGCCGGGCAGGAGCAGTCCATTTATCTGGGCGTGCCCGCCCAGGCCCAGATCGTCAGCGTCAGTGAGAGCGGCGAGAGCAATATCCCGGCGGGAGCGGTGGAGATTGATCTGAGCAGGGAGGTCACCTTTAAGACCGCACAGGAGTCCAGCTATCGGATGATGGTGAAGCTGTTCGGCTTCCTTCCTTTTAAAGAAGTGGAGATCCAGGTCATAGAGGACCAGTCTCTGATCCCGGTGGGCGTCCCCATCGGAATCTATGTCAAGACGGAGGGCGTTCTCGTGATCGGTACAGGGGAATTTCAGGGCCAGGACGGCGTCAGCTATTCTCCGGCGCGGTATGTGCTGAAATCCGGAGACTATATCCGCAAGGTGAACGGAACAGACGTGACGGAGAAGGAAGCATTCACCGACCTGATCGAGCAAAGCGGCGGCGAGACGGTCACGCTGACACTGGAGCGGAACAAGGAGATCATGGACGTCAAAGTGACTCCCGTTCAGGACGTAAACGGCAGCTACAAGATCGGCGTGTGGATCCGGGATAACGCGCAGGGCGTGGGAACCATGACCTATATTGACAGCCAGGGAAATTTTGGGGCGCTGGGACACGGGATCAATGATGTGGATACCAGTACCCTGATGCAGATGGAAGACGGAACCTTATATCAGACCAGCATTGTTGACATTAAAAAAGGAGAGGACGGAAATCCCGGAGAGATGACGGGGATGATCGTCTATTCCAATGAAAACGTCCTGGGAACCATTACCAGCAACAGCTCCAGAGGAATCTTTGGGATCTGCAACGAAAAGGCACTGGAACTGGGAGTGGAAAAGGCGCTGCCCATCGGCCTGAAGCAGGAGATCAAGAAAGGGCCCGCCCAGATACTCTGTACGGTGGAAGGGGAGACCAGGTATTATGATGTGGAGATCACGGCGGTGCATCTGGACCATGACAATGTAAACAGGGGGATCGAGCTGACCGTTACCGACCCTGAACTTTTGGCTGTCACCGGCGGGATCGTTCAGGGGATGAGCGGCAGCCCCATCATCCAGGACGGGAAGATCATCGGCGCTGTCACCCACGTTCTTGTCCAGGACAGCGCCAGGGGATACGGGATATTTATTGAAAACATGCTGGAGCATTAGGCTCTGGCATATTTTCTTTCTGTGAAGAGATTTTTCTGCACTTGGTGAAATCGTTAGACTTAAGCACGGAGGAAGCCGTTAAATGGAGCTTTTTTGCGCCCTATGCCGGCAAACAGAAAAATGGGGTGTACTCCTCCGATGCAGTGCAGGTCAAATTGGCGGTATAAAGATACCGGAAGTGTGGATTGTTTATAATTTTGTTGGGGAACTGTAAAATGCTCTCTCCATTTTTTGCTGAAAGATTCTCTGATTTTCTTGATAGAATTCCATATTAGGTATATAATAATATAAACAACTGCAAAACAACTACTATATGAAGTGAAATGGAGGCATATTATGGCAGAACAGGTATTGATTCAGTTTCGTGCAGATAAAGCATTAAAACAGGAAGTGACAGAAATATATGAATCTCTTGGGATGGACTTACCTACAGCATTACGTATGTTTATGAATAAAAGTAGAATGGTCAAAGGAGTTCCGTTTGATGTAAGGCTTACAGAGAATACGGTTACAAGAGCTGAAGCAATGAGAGCTTTTGACGATCTGCGGGCGCAAGCCAGTGATCTTCCAGAGATGACATTAGAAGAAATTAATGAAGAAATATCGGCGGCAAGAGCAGAAAGGGAAAAGAGGCAACAGCATGATATATTATGCGGTAATTGACACCAATGTGTTTATATCTGCTTTGCTATCAAAAAATAGTGATGTTGCGACTGTAAAAGTGATGAAGGCAATTTTTGATGGTATAATTGTTCCTCTGTATCATAGTGAGATTTTAGTTGAGTATAACGAAGTGTTACACCGAGATAAGTTTTGTTTTAAAGAAAAATCTATACAGATGGTGTTGACAGCGATTAAAAAGTTTGGAATAGAGGTTTTTCCACAGCCTTCAGGAGAAATTTTGGTTGATATGGATGATTTGATTTTTTATGAGGTAGCTATGGAAAAGCGGGATAATGATGCATATTTAGTAACAGGAAACCAGAAACATTATCCGATTAGGGACTTTATTGTTACCCCGGCTGAGATGATGAAAATTATACAAGAAGGGGAAGATACAGATAGATAAGCAGCAGTTTAATATGAGCATGCAAGAGGCAGACAATAATTCGTTAAGAATTGGTGCAGCAAAATATGCTATACCTAGGCAGACCGCTTACAGATGAAGAGGCAGAGGAATTTAGAATGGAATAACGACAAAGAACAGCTATGAGAGCAGAGATTCGAGAGAGTTCCTGCTTTTTTATAAACAGTTAAATGTATCATGTGGTAATTGTAGATGTATCATATGGTAATTATAGAAAAATAGTGGTATGATAGGATACAGAAGAAGAGTATGAAAAGAGAGACAGCCTGTTAGACGCTGAAAAAACTCTGGCAGGGCTTAGAAGGAATCTGGTAAAGCAGCGGAAGGATTTCACTATGCAGATCAAAGATATGTCCTTAAAACCCATTGAAGATTACACAAAAGAAGAGACGGCGTTTGCCATTTTCTGTATCGAAAATGTGGCGCAGCATTTCGGCGTGGATGCCGCTGTTGTTTATACCGCATTTACGAAAAACAGTGATATTTTGGAGGGGTATATTATTCCCTGTTATGATGCGCTTCACACGCAGGGAAAAGATTATATTGTAAATGATCTAGCAGAACTGATGCAAGAAAAAGGAGTGGCGTTATGATCCTATTCCACGGTTCAGACAGAGAGATTGCAAAGCCGGATGTTGTACATTCCAGAAAAGAAGTGGATTTTGGAGCCGGTTTCTATACAACGCCAATAGAGGAGCAGGCACGAAACTGGTGTAAAAAGTTTGCCAGAAGAGGAAAACAGGGGATTGTTTCCGTGTATATGTTGGATGAAATGGCATTTGAGAACTGCTGTATCAAACGATTTGCAGCCTATTCGGAAGAATGGCTGGATTTTGTCTCGCAGTGCCGTTCGGGACAGTACGAATCCAATTATGATATTGTGATCGGCGGCGTGGCAGATGACCGTGTCTTTGACACGATTGAATTATATTTTGAACATCTGATCAGCCGCACGGAAGCGATTGGAAGACTGAAAATGGAAAAGCCGAATCTGCAGATTTGTTTCCGCAGGCAGGAGGTTTTGGACAGATATTTGAAATTTGAGAGGAGTTATCACATATGAAGGCGAACGCTACGCTGCTGCAAATAAAATATGGGCGGGTCATTTTAAAGTTTGCTGAGATCGCGGGTTTCACGGTGAGAGAAGCGATGGAATTTTTCTATCGTTCAACGGAGCGTGAACTGATACGGGACGGGGTATCTGATCTCCACTGTATGAGCGACGATTATCTGGCGCAGGATTTATGGGAGGA
Organism: uncultured Acetatifactor sp.; assembly: GCA_947627535.1. Classification (GTDB taxonomy): domain Bacteria; phylum Bacillota; class Clostridia; order Lachnospirales; family Lachnospiraceae; genus Acetatifactor. The sequence goes on along the minus strand of CANQWM010000006.1, from coordinate 77,083 downwards.
GTATCGGGAGGCAAAAAGAGAATCAGGGCAAGATATAAAAGATGATGAGTACCAGGAATAAGTGGGTGCGGTTATACACAGTAGCTGTGGAATGGAGATTTCCTGCCGGAATAGACATCGGTGCCGTGAATAAATTCTATGATCTGGCAAAGATCGGGGACGATATGGCGAGAGAACATTATCGGGCGTTGGAAAAGAATGCCGCCGACTGCATTGGCTGTGGTCATTGCAACAGCCGGTGTCCGTTCTCGGTGGCGCAGATGGAACGGATGCGGGAGATAAAGGAGTACTATGATTAAAAAAATTTTACGTAAGACGGTGGAACATTTTCTCATACTGTTTTTTGGAGCTGTGCTGGGGCTTGCGGCGCTGTTATTGGTGTACTGCCTCCCTGTAGAGCCTATGCGGGTACATGTGAGAAATTCTCTTTCGATGATAGAGCAGGACTTTAAAGATACCGGTATTATTGAAGGATATCCGGCAACGCTGACAGGAAATTTTACAGATTGTCTGATGCTGGAACATGCTGTTTATGAAAACAAGGAGCATTCCCTGTTAAGCAGGGTTCTGTATATGTACCGCGGCGAAAGCTCCACTGGTGAGGGCTGGGCGCCGGGATATTCTTTAAGAGACTATCTGGAATTTATCCCCCAGCCCAGAGAAGTACAATACGCAAGATACTGGCATGGATACCTTGTGATCCTGAAGCCTCTTTTATTGCTGCTCAGTGTTAATTCTCTCCGTGTGCTGGCGTCAGCGGTCCAGCTGATCCTGGTAGGATTTTTGGTAATGGGGTATGTGAAGAAAGGAGCAGGAGCTTTGGGAATTGCATTTTTGGTGTCCCTGCCTTTCCTGTACTTTTTTAATCTCTATTTTTCTCTGTCATTGAGCATTTGTTTTTATTTGCTCGCAGCGATCTTGCTGTTACAGCAGGCCCTGCATGATAAACTCATAAAGACACATCATTACGGCGAATTTTTTCTGATTGCCGGCGCGGCGACAGCGTATTTTGATTTTCTAACCTATCCTTTGGTGACATTGGGATTTCCCCTCGTAACGGCGCTTTATCTGGGAAATGTCAGTGGAAGAAAGCTCTGGGCCGTCTGGGGGGGTACAGTGCGGAGTGGGGGATTGGATATCTGGGACTCTGGGCGTGGAAATGGATTTTTACGGACGTGCTGACAGGCGGAAATGTGATTCGTGATGCCCTCGGCACGCTGGAGACCAGAACCAGTGTGGCAGAATCAAAATCGTTTTTAACCGGGTTTTTATATATACTGCAAAAGAACCTCAGCGTTTATCTGAACTGGCCGTATGCCCTGCTCTGTATGGGGATTGCTGCAGGCTGTTTTCTGTTTTTGTGGAAAAATCGTTCGGAACTGAAAAAGGAACGGTGGAAAACGGCCCTGGTGATCGGTATTGTGGCGTTGTTTCCATTTGCATGGTTCCTTGTGACTCAGAATCATTCCGAGCAGCATTGGATGTTTACAAATAAGATTTTTTCCATTTCCATATTTGCCGCGGTAAGCGCCGTTGCGAAGTGGACCGGGACAGGTCCCTGAGCGGCAGCCCCATCATCCAGGACGGGAAGATCATCGGCGCCGTCACCCACGTTCTTGTCCAGGACAGCGCCAGAGGATACGGGATATTTATTGAAAACATGCCGGAGCATTGAGTTATTTTCTCATGGCCGCCCGCTTTCTGAGAGTAGGATCCAGAATCTTTTTGCGGATGCGCAGAGAATGAGGCGTCACCTCCAGCAGCTCGTCCGTGTCGATAAAGTCCAGCGCCTGTTCCAGAGAAAGAATCTTTGGCGGCGTCAGCCGAAGCGCTTCGTCCGCGCTGGAGGAACGGGTGTTGGTCAGCTGTTTCTTTTTGCATACATTGACCTCGATATCCTCGCTCCTGCCGGTCTGGCCAACCACCATGCCGGCGTAAACCTTCTCGCCGGGACCGATGAAGAGGGCGCCCCGTTCCTGGGCGTTGAACAGGCCGTAGGTGATGGCTTCTCCGGCTTCAAAGGCAATCAGGGAGCCCTGCTTGCGGTACTGGATGTCACCCTTGTACGGCGCGTAGCCGTCAAATACGGTGTTCATGATACCGTTTCCCTTGGTGTCGGTGAGAAATTCTCCCCGGTAGCCGATCAGGCCTCTGGCGGGGATGGAAAACTCAAGCCGGGTATAGGTCCCGCCGGAGATGCTTCCCATGTTTCTCAGCTCGCCCTTTCTCTGGCCCAGCTTTTCGATGACGGCTCCGGAAAATTCGTTGGGAACGTCAATGTAGCAAAGCTCCATGGGCTCCGTGCGTTTTCCGTTTTCGTCCGTGTGGTAGAGAACCTCCGCCTTGCTGACGGCAAATTCGTAGCCCTCCCGTCTCATGCTTTCAATGAGCACGGAGAGGTGCAGCTCGCCCCGGCCGGAGACCTTGAAACACTCGGTGGTGTCCGTCTCTTCCACCCGCAGGGAGACGTCGGTGTTCAGCTCCCGGAAGAGTCTGTCCCGGAGGTGGCGGCTGGTTACAAATTTGCCTTCCTGTCCCGCGAGGGGAGAGTCGTTTACCATAAACTGCATGGCGATGGTAGGTTCGCTGATCTTCTGGAAGGGAATGGGCGCTATGTTCTCCGGAGAGCAGAGGGTGTCGCCGATGTGGATGTCGCTGATTCCGGAGATGGCCACGATAGAGCCGATTCCGGCTTCCTTTACTTCTACCTTGTTCAGGCCGTCAAATTCGTACAGCTTGCTCACCTTTACCCGGATCTGTTTGTCGGGCTCGTGGTGGTTGCAGATGACAACCTCCTGGCCTACGCGGATGGTGCCGTTGTCCACCTTGCCCACGCCGATCCGGCCCACATACTCATTGTAATCGATGGTGCTGATCAGAACCTGTGTCCCCTCGTCGGGGTCGCCCTCGGGGGCCGGAATGTACTGGAGAATTGTCTCAAAGAGAGGTTCCATGCTTGTACCCAAAACGCCGGAGTCGAGAGAGGCGACGCCGGTCTTGGCGGAAGCGAATACGAAAGGGCAGTCCAGCTGGGAATCGTCGGCGTCCAGCTCCAGGAACAGCTCCAGGACCTCGTCCACCACCTCGTCGGGTCTGGCCTCCGGCCGGTCGATCTTGTTGATGCAGACGATGACGGGGAGTTTCAGCTCCAGAGCCTTGCGCAGGACGAACTTTGTCTGGGGCATGGCGCCCTCGAAAGCGTCCACCACAAGAATAACGCCGTTCACCATCTTTAAGACCCGTTCCACTTCGCCGCCGAAATCGGCATGGCCCGGTGTGTCGATGATGTTGATCTTTGTATTTTTATAGGTAACGGCGGTGTTCTTGGACAGGATGGTGATGCCGCGCTCCCGTTCAATGTCGCCGGAGTCCATGACCCGCTCGGCCACCTCCTGGCCCTCCCGGAAGACCCCGCTCTGCTTCAAAAGCTCGTCCACCAGCGTGGTCTTGCCGTGGTCTACATGGGCGATGATAGCCACGTTCCTTATGTCTTCTCTTTTCTGTCTCATTGCTGTGTCCTTTCCGTGCTGTCTCCCATCCCGGCATCTTTGACCGGTTCCGGTATCCTCTGACATGACAGGCATTTCTATCGTATCCATTATAGTGGGTTGCGGCCGGGATGACAACGATTTTCTGCTTTTTTATGGCATTCCTACAATTATTATCCCTTTTCCCGCCTTGTTTCTGTTCAATATTTTTGTTAGTTTTTATAGAATTATAAGATTTTATTTAGAGGAATCGTGGACTTTTTGATACTGATGTGATAAAATATATTAATCATATCGAAACAACAGGCGAAGAGCTGAGAGGATTTGATGGGAAAAACCAGATACTGACCTTCTGGGCAGGGCGCTGCGGCAAAACGAAGTCGTACAGTTTTCCTATCAGAAGGTTGACGGAAACTGGATGGATCTTCTCCAATAGGACAAAGGATACGGGCACGGAAAGCGCCAACAATGTGTTGTGAGTGAAGAAAAGACACGAGCCGGTCCGGGGAAAATCTTGTCCGAACCGGCTTTCCTGTTCAGATCGGAGAAAAGCCGCTTCCTGTTTTTTGGGGAAAGATGCAGTATCCGGTAATAATGAGAGAAAAAATGACGAAATATGCTGATTAGCGCGATGAAAAAGGGTTCTAAAATCTTCAAAAATATAGTATAAATAATTATATCCATAGAAGATTGTCCTTACATGGATCCATCGGAAAAAGATTTAAGCACAAGACGGGAGAACAGGGCGAAAGGATCAGGCCTTCCGCCTCGGAATCCGACGTTGGGATTCCCCTGGATTGCAAGCCGCAAAAACGGCAGAAAGAGAGGAAAAATGACAGATAAGGTAATTGAAAACAATCAAGTAACAGTCATGGGTGAGATCGTCAGCGGTTTTACCTACAGCCACCAGATCTACGGCGAAGGGTTCTACATGATGGACGTAAAGTGCAAGCGCCTCAGCGAAAGCTATGACACCATTCCTGTTATGGTATCAGAGCGTCTGATGGATGTGACGGCAGATTACACGGGATCGCTGATCTGTGTGTCAGGCCAGTTCAGGTCCTACAACCGCCACGAGGAGCGCAGGAACCGGCTGGTGTTGTCTGTATTTGCAAGAGAAATCAGTTTTATGGAAGAGGTGGAGGAGAGCTCTAAGACAAATCAGATCTTTCTGGACGGATTTATCTGCAAGGAGCCGATCTATCGCAAGACGCCCCTGGGCAGGGAGATCGCGGATCTTTTGCTTGCAGTGAACCGGCCTTATGGGAAATCCGACTACATACCCTGCATCTGCTGGGGAAGAAACGCCCGCTACGCGAACAACTTCAAGGTTGGCGAGCGCTGCGCCGTGTGGGGCCGGATTCAGAGCCGTGAATATATGAAGAAGCTGGACGAAGAGAACGTGGAAAAAAGAGTGGCGTTCGAGGTTTCCGTAAGCAAGCTGGAGCTTGTGGAAGAAGGCGAGGGAGAAGTAGAAACGGAATCTTAAGAAATGTTTATTTGCCAAATACAGGGAATTGTGTTACCATAAGCACAGGAAACTGTAAAAGCGTTACCGGACCACAGCAAGGGGTGCATTATGGCAAAAGGTTCAGTTGAAATTTACTTCGGTGAGGGAAGAGGCAAGTCTTCCGCGGCCATCGGCAGGGCAGTACAGGCTGCCACGGCGGGGAAAAGAGTGATGATCGTCCAGTTCCTGAAGGGAAGGGGATTGGAGGATTCCGAATTTCTCAAGAGGTTGGAACCGGAGATCAGGCTGTTCCGGTTTGAAAAATCCGGAGGGAATTTTGAAGAGCTTCCCGAAGAGAAGAAGCAGGAGGAGATCGCTAATATCAGGAACGGCATGAATTTTGCAAAAAAGGTGCTTGCCACGGGGGAATGCGATCTGCTGGTTCTGGACGAGGTTCTGGGGCTTGTGGAAAAGGGGATTCTGGACGAGGGGGAGTTAAAAAGCCTTGTGGAGAGCCGGGAGAGCACCGGCATTATCCTGACCGGGATTCTGCTGCCGGATTCCATCTGTATCCTGGCGGACGAGGTTTCAAAGATTGACGCCGTAAAATTTAAGATTTGGAAATAAAGCCATTGACACCGTAAAAATAAGATGCTATGATTCAGTTATAAAATTACATTCAGGGAGATAGAGGTTGCGTTTTTTAAGAGTACCGTTTTTGATGCGGCAGGAGCAGAGGAGAAGACGGGAAAGGGAAAGACGCCGAAAGGAAGAGCAGGCTGCAGGCTGTTCCTTGGGCATACGGTTAAGAGCCGTATGACTGTCATTCGTATACCGAATGGGGCGCTATCAGAGGACATCCATAGGAACCTTCGCCGGCGCTGATCACGCCGGCGTTTATATTGTAAGGGAGGAAAGAGAAAATGGCAATTTTTAAAGGAGCAGGCGTGGCTGTCGTAACACCGATGCAGAAGGACGGGAAGGTCGATTTCGACAAATTCCGGGATGTGCTGGAATTTCAGATCCGGGGAGGTGTGGATGCGGTCATTGTATGCGGCACCACCGGCGAGTCTTCCACTCTGACCCATGAGGAGCATCTTGAGGTGATAAAATACTGTGTGGATACGGTAAAGGGCAGGGTGCCCGTGGTCGCCGGAACCGGTTCAAACTGCACGGAGACGGCGGTCTACCTCTCCCAGGAGGCCCAGAAAAGCGGCGTGGACGGGCTGCTGCTGGTAAGCCCCTATTACAACAAGGCGACCCAGAACGGTCTTTATCAGCACTTTAAAACGATTGCGGATTCCGTGGAGGTGCCGATCCTTCTCTACAATGTGCCCTCCAGGACCGGCTGCAATATCCTTCCGGAGACGGTGGTGCGCCTGTGCAGGGATGTGGAGAATATTGTGGGTGTAAAGGAAGCCAGCGGCAACATTTCCCAGATCGCAAAGCTGGCGGCGCTGGGCGGAGGAGACGTGGATATCTACTCCGGAAACGACGACCATATCGTGCCGGTGCTGGCTCTTGGCGGTATCGGCGTGATCTCCGTGCTGGCCAACGTGGCGCCCGGACAGACCCATGATATCTGCCAGAGGTTTTTTGACGGGGATGTACAGGGAAGCCTTCAGGAGCAGCTGCGGGCCATGGAGCTGTGCGGCGCGCTGTTTTGCGAGGTGAATCCCATCCCGGTGAAGAAGGCGCTGGAGCTTATGGGGATGATAAACGGGACTTTAAGGATGCCGCTGTCGGAGATGGAGCCCGCAAACGTGAAGAGACTGGAAACGGCGATGAAGGAATACGGGCTGCTGTAAAAGAGGGATTGTCCTACAATAAAACGGATACGGAGAGAATGATATGATCAGAATTATCATGAACGGATGCAACGGCAGGATGGGCCAGGTGATCAGCGCCATGGTCGCGGAAGACCCGGAGCTTACCATGGCGGCGGGAATCGACCCCAAAGACGACGGACACAACGCCTATCCGGTTTTTTCCGATATTACCCTGTGCAATGTTGAGGCGGATTGTCTCATCGATTTTTCTACCGCGTCGGTGGTTGACAGGATGATAGACTACTGTGCAGAGCGGGGGCTGCCCTGTGTTCTGTGTACTACGGGGTTAAGCGGGGAGCAGATTGACAGGGTGAAGGAAGCTTCCCAAAAAACGGCGATTCTCCGTTCGGCCAATATGTCCTTGGGAATAAACCTTCTTCTCAAACTGCTGAAAAAGGCAGCCGACGTGCTGGCGCCGGCAGGCTTTGACATCGAGATTCTGGAGAAGCACCACAACCGGAAGCTGGACGCTCCCAGCGGTACGGCGCTGGCGCTGGCGGATTCCATAAACGGAGAGCTTGGCGGAGCCTATGAATATGTATTCGACCGGAGCGGCAGAAGACAGCAGCGTCCTCAGAAAGAAATCGGGATCAGCGCGGTCCGGGGCGGAACCATTGTGGGCGAGCATGATGTGATATTTGCCGGCACGGACGAAGTGGTAACCTTTTCCCACACGGCCTATTCCAGAGCCGTGTTTGGAAGGGGCGCGGTGCAGGCGGCGAAATACCTGGCGGGAAAGCCGGCGGGACTGTACGATATGAGCGACGTGATCGAAGACATCCTGAAATAAAAAGAAAAGAAAGGCATTTCCGCACCGCTCAAACGCGGTCCGGATGCCTTTCTTTTTACGGCGGTTTACCGGATGGAATTACCGTTGTTACCGCCGGTCATGCCGGATCCTGCGGCTTCGCTGCCGTTCATGCCGCCCATGTTTTCCGTGCCGCCTGCGACGGCGCCGCCGTCAGTGCCGGTGCCTGTGCCGGAGGAACCGGCGCCTGTGTTTGCACCTGTGCCGCTGCCGGAACCGTTTCCTGTCATGTCGCTGCCAATATCGGAAAGACCGTCCCTTACGTCGTCGGCCACATCGTCGACTGCGCTGCCGATGTCATCCATCAGGGAGCCGCCGTTCTGGTCCGTTCCTTCGGTAACGGAGTTGTTAAAGCGGCCCTCATCCATGTCAGAATCGGAATGGCCGTTTCCGGAATCTGCAAAACCGGAGTTTCCGGAGCCTGAGTTGGAATCTGTACGGCTGCCGTTATCGGCGAGGCTGCCAGAGCCGCCGTTGTCGGTGCCGGTGGTACATGCCGCTGCCACGCACATGAATGTGAGTGCAAGGCTTACGGCCAGGAGTTTTTTCACCCCTGCCTTGGCTTTCATCATTTTTTTCATAATCTCCTCCATTCTGCGTCCTAAGCGTCCTGTTGCCTGAGTTGAAATCCGCCCTGCAATTTTTAAACTGCGGCCGGATTTGTACATAGTATGTGAGAGGGCGCAAAAAAATATTCCGGGAATCGGAGACAAATTTTGACAAAAAAATCGGCGCATAACGACTTCAGCTTTTCCGGCCCAGGAAGAAGCAAAGCCGGGTTTTACGGATCAGCAGATCCACGGGGGCCAATGAAAGAAGGACAAAGGCCATGGATATGGAAAGATATGGAAAAAGCTCTGCGCCGGAGGGATCCTGGAACAGATGAAGACGGGAATAGATCTGTTCCAGAAGAGAAATGGGAAGAGCCTGGTGCAGACCGAAATAGAGGAGGGAATTGCGGCCAAGATAAGAAATATAGCGGAATTCCTCTGCCGCGGAGACGCGGTAGACAAGGAAGATTCCTGTCAGTGCGGCCACGAGTGTTACAGGAGGAATGCCATATTGACCGTAAAACATATCAAAGCGTTCCCCGCACAGGATCCCGTTTCCCATGGTGCAGCAGATATGAAGCAAAATTGCGGAAAAGAGGGTAATTTTGCTATGGACAAGGCGCATCCATCGACAATTTCCGCAAAGGCTCCGGACATAATTGCCAAGCGCCAGATAGAAGACGGCAGTGAGACAGGCATCAAGATTCCAGGGCAGGGCGGCACCGCCGAAATGGTAATAGGCAATTCCTGACATCCAGAGGAACAGGGAAACAGCCAGTATGTATTTTCTGTTCCTGCCGCATAACCTGTGCAGAGCCCAGTAAAGAAGCTGCGTAAAAAACAGGCAGGTGAGAAACCAGAGCGTCTCAAACCGCCGCTGGACCAGCAGTTTCAGAAAACAGTCAAAGAGGTCGCGCAGGGTAAAATAGCCGTGAAATAACCACATGCATACGCAGATAATGGAACCCATAAAGAAGTAGGGGACCAGGAGGGTGCGAGCCTTATTTCTGATAAAATCTTTCAGGGTATATTTATCCGGCGCAAAGACGTAGCCGGCTAAAAAGAAAAAAAGCGGCATGTGAAAAGTAAAAATTTCATATTTGATCAAATGGGTCTCCAGATGCCCAAGGATTACCAGCAGTATGCCATATCCCTTTGCCATGTCGACCCAACGTATGCGTTCTTCCACAGCCATGTCCAGCCTCCGGTGGGGAAAGAGCGGATTCTTCAAAGAAAAGCTCTTTTTTGTGTGTTACCATTCTAGTAGTATAGCATCTGGAAAACGGACAGTCAACTTCCGCTTCCACTCGGGCTGTTTCCAGGCCGCCGGAATACATACCCTCGCAGACAGCCTGGGGACCGCCGGTGAAATCTGCGGCCCGGAGGGAACTGCGGGCTTGACAGGCTGCGCCGGGGGGTAAAATAGTAACAGTGCCGGCTGAACTGTTGCGTAAAATAAAATTGCGGAGATTTTTTTGTTGAAAACAGTGAGAGATTGGGATACACTGTAAGTGATATCGTTCTGAATAATTTTGTCCGGTTCCGGGGAATGGTTTCCGGCGTCTGAACGCGGTTTGCGCGAAAGAGGGATCAGCATGGGTGAAGAGAACGAAAAAGCGAAGAACAGATACGGCAAGAGGTGGAATTTCAGACTTCTGTTGGTGGGATTCTTTGTGGTGGTACTGGTCAGCATCAGTATTTTTCTGTTTCTGATGCACCAGATGAAAAAAAGCAGTGAGAATGCTACGGTAAATATCGCAAATTTTTATATTGAGAGGATGAGCACCCAGATCACCAACCATTTCCGGGCGGTGGTGGATATCAAGCTGTCTCAGGTGGAGAGCATTGTGGCGACGATGCCGCCGGACGGGGAGCTGCAGGGGGAAGAACTCAGAGAGGCCATGATCACCAGCGGCATTGCCAGAAAATTCCTTTTCCTGGGTCTGATGGACGAATCGGGAAACATGGAGGTGCTGTTCGGCGATGACCTGAAGATTTATGACGTGGACGCGTTTACGGAATCTCTGAAATCCGGACGCCAGGACATCGCGTGGTCCAGCACCATGGATGGAAATGAGAATATTGTCATGCTGGGGTATCCCTGTGAATACGAAATGGAGAACGGGGAGAAGAGCCTTGCGCTTGTGGGCGGGATTGATATCGCGTTTGTCAACGATATGCTGGAGCTTGGGGACCGCGATGCGGATACCTATTCCTATATCATACGCCGGAACGGAGATTTCATTATCAAAGGGAAATCGGTTCCCCATGATAACTTTTATGAGCGCCAGTATGAGATCATTACGGGCAGCGAGGAAAAAAGTACGGAGCAGTATGTGGCTGAGATCAGAAAGGCCATCGACTGTCAGGAGACTTACACGATCATCCTGCCCATCGGTGACGAGGAAAAGTACCTTTATATCGCGCCGCTGGGGTATGCGGACTGGAACCTGATTACGGTTACCTCCTACAACATTCTGGACAGCGTCGTCTCCGGACTGAACGAACAGAGAACCGATTCCTATCTGTTTTCCATAGGCGCAATGCTCGTGATGTTCGTGGGGATCTTTCTCCTGTTTTATTCCCTTACCCAGAAGCAGATCCGGGAAACGGACAGAGCATGTGAGGAAGCGGTCAAGGCGAACAGGGCAAAGAGCGAGTTTTTGTCGAATATGAGCCATGACATCAGGACGCCCATGAACGCCATTGTAGGCATGACGGATATCCTGCTGCGCAACACCAAAAGCCGTCTGGAGAACAGTTATCTGAACAATATTAAAAATTCCGGGCAGGCGCTTTTGACCCTGATCAACAATATTCTGGATTTTTCCAAGATAGAGTCGGGCAACATCGAGCTGATAGAGGAAGAGTATGATATGATGTCCATACTCAACGATATCGGCATGAGCTTTCTCAATATGATCGGCACAAAACCGGTGGCGCTGTTGTTTGACATCGACAAAAAGCTGCCCAGAAGAATGTACGGCGATCCCGGCCGTATCCGCCAGATATTGGTAAACCTGATCAACAACGCGATCAAGTTTACGGAATCCGGCAGTGTCAGTCTGAACATAATGGTGGAAAAGAAGGGCGAGGACAGTGTCGTGCTCCATGTCGCCGTCAGGGATACCGGACAGGGAATCCGACAGGAGGATCTGGGACGGCTGTTCCATCTGTTCCAGCAGGTTGACACAAAGAGAAACCGAAACAAAGAGGGCACGGGTCTGGGTCTTGCGATCTCCCGGCAGTTCATCGAGCTTATGGGCGGCGAGATCAGCGTGCAGAGCGAATACGGGATCGGGACGGAATTTGACTTTACGATCCATCAGAAGGTGACGGACTGGGAGCCGGCTGCCAGAATCAGGGACGAGATCCTGGAGAAGGGCGTTGTGGTCAGCGCGTGGACGACGGATTCACGGCTATCTGATCGCATTTCCTCTCTTGCGCAGGAGTACGGCCTTGATTACATAGAGGGACACGACGCGGCCACAAACGAAGAACATGTGGACTTTCTGTTTGTGGACGGCTCGTCTTACAAAATGCTTAAGGCTTACGAAACCGAGGGCGAATATATCATACCGGGAGACACCGTGATCTGTCTGATCCAGAATCCGATCACGGAGAATTACTGGGATGAGCCGGTTACCATTGTAAACAGGCCGCTTTCTACCCTGAGCTTCTGTCGGGCGCTGAACCATGAGAGCGGCAGCGGCCCTGAAAAGAAGGAGGACGAACAGAACTTTACGGCGCCGGATGCAAAGATCCTGATCGTGGACGACACGGCCATGAACCTGACGGTGGCCCAGGGGCTTTTAAAGCCCCTGCGGATGAAGATTTACACGGCGGAGAGCGGCAGCCGGGCGATTGAGATGGTAAAAAGAAATCACTATGACATCATTTTCATGGATCACATGATGCCTGTGATGGACGGGATCGAGACGACCCAGAAGATCCGTGCGCTGGGAGATCCTTATCTGGAGAAGGTGCCAATCATCGCGCTGACGGCCAATGCGGTGCTGGATGCCAGAGAAGCGTTCAGAAAGGCAGGCATGAACGATTTTGTCGCAAAGCCTATCGATTATAAGGTGATCTGCGGCAAGATCAGAAGGTGGCTGCCGGAGGATAAGATATGTCCCGTGCAGGCGCAGGCGGAGCAGCAGACGGAAGATCGGACGCAGCAGACGGAGAACCAGACGGAAAGCATTCCGAAAATCGAGGGCCTGGATGTGCGGGAGGGGATTAAAAACTCGGGGAGCCAGGAGCTGTTTTTGAAGCTGCTGGGTGATTACTACAGGCTGATAGATGTTAAGGCTTCCAAGATAGAACAGTGCGTGAAAGAGGGGATGATACGGGATTACACGATAGAGGTTCACGGCCTGAAGAGCGCTTCCCGCACCATCGGTGCAACGCAGCTGGCGGAATTTTTCTATGAGATGGAAAAGTGCGGCAATGTGGGGGATATCGAGGCAATCAAAAGCCGGACGCCCGAGCTGCTTGCCCTGTACAGAAGCTATAAAAAGATCCTGGCGCCTTACGGGGAGGTCGCGGACAGTGATAAGCATAACGCCACAAAGGAGGAATTGCTGCAGATCCTGCAGGAGCTGTGCAATGCGGTAGACAGCTTCGGACTGAGCAGAATCGACGCGGCCTTTGAAAAACTGGAAATGTGCAGGATGCCGGACGAGCTTTCGGATCTGATGTCCAAGCTCAGGATATATGTGGCCGATGTGGCGATGGAGAAGATCACGGCCACGAGCCGGTCTATGATGGAACGGCTGGGGAAGCTGTAAATACAGACAAGGGGAGTATAAAACATAACGTGATGACGTTAAAATCGGAGAGCAGGGCTAAACTATTGGGAGCAGAAAGCCGATATACTATATGACAGACAAGGATGTCTGTGTCTGCAGTCAAAATCAGGGTCAAAGGAGTGATACGATGGGAATCAATATGAATCAGGATTATTCTTATTTATTTCAGGGGCTTTCCGGCGGCAATCTGGGTGATCTGAACTTGCTTTCCGACTATGCTTCCATCAAGAACGGAAGCTACGGCAAGCTGATGAAGGCTTACTATGGAAGCGTGGACAGCTCTACAGCGGCAGCGTCAGGAAGGAAAACTGAAACGAGCGACGTTCTGGATCAGATTTTGGAGGCAAAGAAGCACCCGACGGTTTCAAAGGAAGCCCAGGAGGCAAATTCCAAGCTGACGTCAGGGCTTTCTGGTCTGACCAATTCCGTTGCCGTGCTGCAGAATGAGGACACGTACAAGGTCCTGGAGGACGGAAAGAGCGCGGGAGACAAGACGGTTTCCGCGGTAAAGAATTTTGTTTCCATGTATAACGAGGTAGTGAAGGCGGCAAAGGATTCCACCCTTTCCAGCAAGACGGCGCATGTGGCGGGCATGATGAGAAGCTCCCAGACATATTCCGACAAACTTGCTCAGATTGGCATCACCATCAATCGTGACGGAACGCTGCAGTTAAACGAGGGTCAGTTAAAGACGGCTGATCTTACCAAGGTGCAGGAGCTTTTCTCCGGGGAAAATGTGATCAGCTACGGCTCCACTGTGATGTCCCGCCTTGGCTTCGCAAGCGCCTCCGCCGGTCAGACAGACAGCGTACAGGCCGACGCGAAGGAGGAAGAGGATAACACCACCTATACCGGGGCGGCTGCTCTGAAGGCAGATATTAAATCCCTTACGTCCGGCTCGCTGTTTGAAAGGATAACGGATCAGGACGGCACAGAGCGGTACGATGTGGAAAAGATCCTGGCCGCGGTAAAGAGCTTTGCGGGCAATTATAACAGTATGCTGGACAGCACCCTGTCCAGTCTCAATTCCGGTGTAACGGCGAATCTGTCCCGGATCATGGAGAAGACGTCCCAGAATCAGGATATGCTGGAGCAGTTCGGAATCAGTGTGGACAAAAAGGGTCGTCTGAAGGTAGACGGAGACGTGTTCCGCAAATCGGATATGTCTCAGTTTCAGAAATTTATGGAAGAGTATGGTTCTTCCATTCAGACGAATGTTTCTCTTGTCAATTACTATATGACGACACAGGCTGGCGCCGCCAGCGGTTATACCGCCGGAGGAGCGTATTATACCCAGGAAAACTCCCGCTATAACGATACCGTATAACGGGATGGTTACCGTATAATGGCAGGATGGTTACGGAATAACGGGATGTTTGCAACAGGAAGAGAAAAATGTTTGCAAAAGGAAGAGGAAAATAAGGAAGAAAAAATAAGGAAAAGAAAAATAAGATATGACGGAAATGAGAAAGCGGCTGCAGTCAAAATGCAGCCGCTTTTTATTTAGTTTGCCAAAATGATGCAGGGACATGTTATAAAGACAGCAAGTGTTTCATTTCGTGGGGAGAAAGGAGTCGGTTATTTTGAAAAAGAGAAGGTTATGCTGTCTTTTGGCGGGATTTTGTCTGCTGGCAGCAGGCTGCGGGCGGGACTTGGCTGTCCCGGATGCGCCGGAAAAGGGCGGTTCAGGCGCACAGGCCGCGGACGGCAAAACGCGGCCGGAAGAAAAGGAGGACGCGAAAGCGGATTGGCCGGAAGGCGCCTGGCGTGCGGAATATCTGTCGTATCTGGAAGGGACGAAATCGTCCGAGGCGACCTACAGCTTTATTTATGTGGATGACGACGAGATACCGGAGCTTGTGGTGGATACCGGCATAGAAGCGGGCGGCTGTGCTCTTGTAACGTATCATGAGGGGAAGGGGACGGATGAATTTTACACGAGCCGTCTCAATTTTCAGTACATGGAAAGAGAAAACCTGGTCAATAATGCGGACGGAAACATGGGGGATTACTGGGATATTATTGTATCCATTGTCGATGGGAAATGGGAGTGCATCGCCCAGGGAACGCATAGGGAGAAGTGGGAGGATGGCGGAGTTGTATTCGACAAGGATGGAAACGCGGAAGAGATATATGACTGGAACGGGGAGAGCGTGACGCAGGAGGAATATGAAGCCGCGCTGGCATCCTGCTTCGACAGTGACCGGGCTGTCAATCCCAGCCGGTATTATGTTTATGAAGACGCAAGAAGCCTGCTGTTGACCGGGGAAACCTCGTCCGCAGGTCATCGTTATGAACTGGTCCGCTCGGACGCAACGTGGGAAGAGGCGTGGCGGCAATGCGCGCAGAAGGGCGGATATCTTGCGGTCATCACTTCAACGGAAGAATTCCTGCAGATCTCGCGGCAGATCAGGGAGGAAGATAAGACGGATCTTTGTTTCTGGATCGGAATGGAAAATCCGAGGGACACGGAGAGAGGATATTTGGGGTATTGCTGGAAGCAGCCAAAAGACGGCGGGGAGGAATATACTGAGGTCTATCCGCGGTATTTTAATGTGTATTACGACTTCTGGCAGGAGGAGGAACCCAGTTATACGGGGCTGACAAAGGAAGGGGACGAAACGAGGGAAAACTGCGTCTGTATGGTTTACGACGGCGGGGCGGACAGTTTTTACTGGAAGGACATGCCGGACGATCTGCAGGCAGCGGATCCGTCTTATGCCGGAAGGATGGGGTATATCTGTGAATATGATGAGGAAAGCCAGGATTAGCGGGAACGGCGGAGGGCGGCGTAAAATTTTGCTGTGGCTGTGGGGAATGTGCCTTCTCGTGACGGGCTGTGGGAGCCGTTTGGAAGAGAAACAAAAGGCTTTTACAGAAAAGACAGATACCGGTATATCGGCTGCATCGGCGGAGCAGACAGACCAAAGCGAATCAGAGTCTTATTATGGATCTTATAAAATCGCGGAATTTTTACCGTCGGATCATTGGCTGATGGGGAATAGGTATGATCGGCTTCCGGAGCAGGAAGCCGATATGATGATAGGGCGTATAGTAGAGATCAGGGAAGATGCTTTTGTTTCTTTTGATTCCTTTCGCTGGTTGGGGGAAAGAGATGGGAGAAAAGCGTTTCCATGTAACTACGAAATCGAGGATATCAGGATTGAAAATCCGGAATATCGGTGGGAACAGTCGAAGGCAGACGACATAGATACGATCGGCAGAAGCAACATAGCTCCATACCTTGACAGGATTCAGGGGAAAATAGAGGTGTCTGTAGCCGCGCCATGGGGGACTCAGACATATTATGTGATGCCTGACGGTATGTTAATGTTTTCTGATCTAAACGGCGAGTATTTTTATCTGGAGCGTCTTGAACAGGAACCGGAGCAGAAGGAAGAGCATTCTTTGTCGGAAGAAGAAAAAAGTAAAGTATTGCAGGAGCTTATGGGGACGTACGTAATCACGGAGTTTCTGCCCACAAAGTTTTATCCCGCAAACGATTCTGCCGGGGATATTTATCTGCCCCTGGAGGAAGCGGAATTGATGGTGGGAAAAGAAGTGACGATAGGAGAGGATGCATTCATAAGCTATGATAATATGAGACGGCCCAATTCGGAATATGTGGGACGGGCAATGGACGATTTTCGGGTGGAACAAATCGAAATTATATCTCCGGACTATCGGATAGAAGAGAAAAGCAGAGCCGAGCTGTATGGCCTGAAGGACGATGAAATATTAAGAGAAGAGCTGTTGCAGGATAGCTATGTTGAAGTCAGAGTGTTTCCGGGCTGTCAGATAAATGGCTTGAATTATCTGCCGGAGATGTATCTTTTAGATGACGGCAGAATCATGCTGTATGCTATGGGCGAATTTTTCCTGTTGGAAAGGGGACACGGCGGAGAACCGGAGTATAACTATGCGAAAATGGCTGACATAGAAGTTCCGTATATTCCGGAATTAGGGGACCATCAATCGTGGAGTACATGTGCCGTTGGTCCGATAGATTATGTGTGCTGGAAAGATCTGTTGGTCATAGGAGATTTTGTTTACAGAAGAGAAAACGGGATTTATAAAAGAACTGAGGAACACCTCTGGGAGTGGTTCCGTATGGAGGAGAAAGATTGGGATCCTGGCACATTAGAGCAATGGGAAAATTTCTTGATTACGCAGAATCAGAAACGCAGCAAGATTCTGATATATGATATGGACTCCAAACAGGTCTTTGAACATTTATTTGATGATTATTATTGGAGTGTATACTCTGGTGAAATATATTATAGAGATATAAATCAGGGGATATTTCGCATGGATCTCAAAAGCGGCGAAAGAGAGATGGTCTATGCCGATGATAGAGTGGGGTTTTTTATGATACGGGAGAATGGCGACATGCTGATCATGAAAGGCGACAGGATGGTTTCAGATGTAATAGAGTTCTGGCTGCTTTCCCATGATGAGCAGGGTAATTTAAGCGAAAAGAAGATTTGGGAGACAGATGAGTTTGAGTGATGGGGTGGCACAGATATGAAAAGTAATGTCAAATATGCTATGAGCTTCTGTTTCACGATGATAATGATGTGGCCTGTATTTTGTCTTTCCGTTGCAGCTATAGAAGAAAACATTGGCGCTAGTGTGCAGGAGCCAGAAGGTGAAACAGAAACGGAAGAAGATCTATATTATATTGTAACGGCAGAGGGTGAGATCGTCATAACGGGAGGCCCGGATCGGTCAGAAATCATCATTCCTGCCCAGATTGGTGGTATGCCTGTGGCGGGGATTGGGGAAAACGCGTTTCTGGGTCGAACCGATATTGAAACGGTCACTATCTCGCCGGGAGTGCGCTATGTGGGCGCAAACGCTTTCGCGGGGTGCGAAATGCTGAAAACGGTCAAGCTGGCGGAAGGACTGCAGTACATAGGAGAGAGCGCGTTCTTCGGTGACAGCGTATTGGAGGAAATATGGCTGCCGGACAGCATGGCATTTGTCGGAGAAAATGCCTTTGGAGACTGTGCAAAGCTTGGAACGATTCGCTTCCCCCAAACGGCTCATGTGGATGAATATGCTTTTGAGGGAAGTCTGTGGCAGGAACTGCGGGATCAGGGAGATTTTCAGATCAGAGGAAGCTGTTTGATTTCTGCCGAAGGAGGGGAAGGAGCAGTTCTTGAAATTCCGTATGGTGTCACCAAAACCATGGATCATCCTTCGGAATCAGGATATGTAAATGCCGTCATAGGACAGTATATGGTCTATGGGGACAAGATACAGTATGAAGAGATCCTGCTGCCTGAAACGATGGTGCGGTTAGGCGAGGGTTCCTTTAACCGGACAAAGATAGACAGAATTATTTTTCCTGAAAGCCTCAGAGAGATTGGCACCTTTGCTTTTCGGGACGCCATACTGGATGAAGTGATACTGCCAGGCGGGCTGAAGACCATAGAGGACTGGGCTTTTGCGGATGCGGCGCTTACCGCGATAGAATTGCCTGAGACCTTGAACGAAATAGGAATGGGAGCTTTTTCCGGAACAGATCTGGAAGAAATCGTGATACCGGGTTCTGGCTGTTATGTCGGCCGGTACGCTTTTGATTGTTGTGAGAGACTTTCCAATATTGTGTTCGAGGAAGGCATTTCAACAATGTCGGTCAGTATTTGTAATTATAGTAATCTGGAACGGCTTCAGTTTCCGGAAAGTCTTCAGGTGTTGGAGGGGAGCCAATTTTTCATCCCTTCTCTGCGAAGGATTTATATTCCGGGAGGCGCCGCTGTAACAGACGATGAGAAAATATTCCGCGTATATGTGGAGAATGAGGTTCCCCTCGTGATCTATGGACAGAGCGGCAGCAGAGCAGAGGAAGTGGCAAAAGCATGGGGAATGGAATTTGTGGAAGCAGCAAGCGGAGATGAGATGCCATAGGGAGAAAGTGAAACAGTGAATAAAAAGCGCATAAGGAAAGCGGGACTTCTGCTTCTGCTCATCGGAATCGTATATATAGCAGGGTATTACAGCGGACGAAAAGGGAATGGCGAAAGTGTCTTGGATGCTGCGGGGGACAGGATTGCTCGACCGGAGTTAAGTGAAAATCCATTGGAGAAAACAGAACCGGCGGAAAAGTCAGAACAGTCAGAATCAGATTATGAATATGTTATCCTGCTGGATCGGTCGGAAGCTACTGTAGCGATAACGAAATATCTCGGAGATCAGACACTGGTATTCGTTCCGGAAATGCTGGATGGAAAGGCTGTCAGTATCATTGGAGAAGGTGCCTTTCAGGGGAACGGCAGTGTGGAACAAATTGTTCTGCCGCAGGGCATCGAAAGGATAGAAGCGCAGGCTTTTGCGTGCTGCGCAAATCTGCAGTATGTTGTAATGGGAACAGGACTGGAAAACATTGGCCGGGATGCGTTTTCGTACTGCCCCAATCTGAAAGAACTGAGGCTGCCGGAGGGCATGACGCAGCTGGGACTGCTACAGCAGGAATGGAATGTGGAAGAGTTTTGTATCTGTGCATATTGTCCCTGTCTGGAAAAGGTGTTCCTGCCCCAAAGTATGGAGCAGATAAATCCGTCTGCATTTATGAAATGTGATAAACTGTACCTGATTTACGGGAGTAATCCGTGCGCGGAGAATTATGCCCGGGGAAACGGATTCGTATATGTGGATCTTGAACGGATTGAGGAAGAGGGAGGCGTGGTGTGGTGAAAGGGAAAGGTATCCTGGCATTCGGTATTCTCGTTATTGTTTTCATAATTGCAAAAACGTGTTTGATGCAAAACCGCAGAGGAATGAGCAGCAGGCAGATCAGGAGAGAAAGGAACACACTGCGGAAATAATAGTAGATACAGAGAGTTTGGATAAGCGGAGTGGGAAAAAGTTCAGTAGCTCATAGACGGCAGACCGCTGATTATAAAAGGGAACAACTGCCCGTATTACAATATTTTTCATGGCATTGTGTATTGTGCTACTTGCGGAAAGTCAATGCAGGTACGCTATGAAAAAGTGGGCAGGACGGACAAAGACCGCCGGACAGGGGAAGAATGGGAGCCGATAGACAAAGCTTATTATATCTGCCAGACATATAACCGCTTGGGCAAAAATGCCTGCACAAGCCACAAGATAGAAGCGAGGAAGAACATTCAGAGGGTAATGTACAAGATGTTCATGGGAGAAATCAAACGGTATGTTGCCATTACGGAACTTGAGTGAAAAATTGGATCAGTTCTCTACCAGACTCCGGCATCCCACGTTTCATCCATTCAATTAGCCAGCCATATATCCCATATGCCCAAAAAGACTTCATGTATGCTTCAATGTTTGCCATTTCGGGGGTTATTTGAATAGCATTAAGGATTGTTTCCTGCATAATCAAGGTCATTCCTGCTTGATAAAGAATGGTGTAAAACTCTTTATGTTCCCTGTAAAAATCAAACAAAGAGGGAAATAGTGTTTCCGGTGAAGATTCAGGATTCGTTTCGTAGAGTTTCCCCCATTCTTTAATGAGCCGATCAGACTCTTCCCGTAGAATATCTTCTTTTGTTTGAAAATTACGATAAAATGAAACTCTGCCGATCTGCGCTTTCTGTGTTAATTCGGTTATTGAAATATCAGCGATAGATTTCTCTTTCAAAAGCTCTAACAGGGCGTTTGTAATCTGGTGCTTTACATAGGTATTCTTTTGCTCGTTGTTCATGTTCATGAGCCGATACAAACCTCCATAAATTGTATCATTTTCGACGAAACACTTGTTTCATCACCGATAATATGATACATTTGTACCAACGCATTGTCAAGGAAGGGCATATGAAAAAAATGATTAAAATGCTTGGGGCTGTCCTGTTAGTGTTTATCATCGTAGTGGCAGTTCTCATATTCAAAGGGCTGAATGACTCGAAAAAATCCTCGGTAAAACCTGACTATTACAAGGATTTTATTTCCACCGCTCCATTGGAGCAGAAATATTCACAGCTTGGCCCGTATGTAGTATCTAATAAAGATTTTCCGTCAGAAAACACGTCGATTCAAAAATACCGTTTTTGGTATCCTGTCGAACTTGAAACAACAGATCAACAGTACCCGGTTATTATCGCTGTCAATGCCAGCGGGACACCGGCTTATAAATATGAGGAGTGGTTTAAGCGCCTTGCCTCGTGGGGGTTTGTGGTTGTCGGAAACGAAGATCCTCAGACAGGCACGGGAGAGACAACTTCAATCACACTTGACTATGTGATTCATTTATCGGAGGATCATATCCTCTACGGCAAGCTTGACGTTGAAAATATCGGCATTGTAGGCTTCTCACAAGGAGGGGCTGGCGCATTAGCCGCTGTGACTGAATACGAGAATGGAGCCGTTTACAAAGCAATGTTTACAGGAAGCGCTGCATACCCATTACTCGCGGGGAATATGGGTTGGCGCTACGATGTGTCGAAAGTACATATTCCGTATTTTATGGCAGCAGGAACAGGGAAATCCGATGATAATGGTGCAAAGGATCCCAGTAAGGAATTTGCAGGGGTTGCGCCGCTGTCTTCTTTGATTGAAAACTATAATCTGATTTCTGATGATAATTTCAAAATTAGGGGAAGAGCGGCGGGAGCGGAACATGAAGATATGCTTGCCCGTAGCGATGGATATATGACCGCATGGATGCTCTATCAACTAACGGGCGACGAAGAAGCTGCCAAGGTATTTGTAGGGGACGATGCGGAAATTCTTAATAATTCAAACTGGAAGGATGTGGAGAAGAATCAATGAATACGGTGAAGGTAAATAAGAAACACAGGCTATTGAAGGGCTTACTGATCGCGCTTATCGTGATCGTTGTTCTTGTGATCGGAACATTCTTTCTGCTTATGACGCATACGCAGATCATTGTAGGAGCAATTCAAAATGCGTCACAAGGAATTGTCAATACGAAAAATTTATATGAACCTTTGCGTGATCCTGTGCAGACAACAAAGGACAATGGGCAGTTAATTATAACCGAGATTCGTTATTCGGATGATTATCCAAACAGCTTTTTAGACATAACTTATCCCGACGGGAATGTTGATGTGCAGCGACCGACTATGATTTATTTTCACGGAGGCGGTTTTTTCGGAGGCAGCAAATGTGACGGCGATCCCTTGGCTGAGACAGATGCGACCTCGCTGCTCGACGATATTTGCTCAGAGGGATTCAACCTTGTGAATATCGACTATGCATTAGTACCCGAATACCACTTTCCGACTCCGGTTATACAAGCTAATGAGGCTTTTCTGTTTCTAATGGATCATGCGGAAGAATACCATCTTGATATGGAGCAGATCGTTATTATGGGTTCTTCCGCGGGGGCGATCATCACAAGTCAGATCGGAAGCGTAATAACGAATCCCGAATATGCGGCGCTGCTTGGCATAGATCCGGCTTTGAGATCGGAACAGGTGAAAGCGTTAGTCATTGACGACGCGCCGTTAGCTTATGATAAATTTTCAATCGGAACAAAAATTCTGGTCGGGAATTATGTAAAAGGTTCTATATTCCTGAGTAAAGAAGAAATCAAGAAGTACAACAATACGATGTGGATCACGGAAGATTATATTCCGTCGGTTCTCTTGGGAAGCGAATATTATGTTGATATGCGTGAAATGGACATAGCACTTGAGGATGCCGGCGTAGAACATGAACTTATAGATCCACTGGCTGAGGTAAATATCCAGATGCCGCATTGCTTTGTGGCAAATGAAAGAGTGGATGAAACTGCAAAAGATGCATATAATAGGATGATAGCGTTCATAAATCGAAGGATAAGTAGTTCAACAAAATAATATAAATACTAAATATTGTAAAACATAAGGTACTGCGGATTATTATCTGTGGTGCCTTTTTTCGTTTTTGTAGTTCTCTATCGTGGACAAGGCAGCTTTTCCGATGCAACTGATTTTTACGGTAGATAGAGTAACGATGACTATTGCTTCTTGATTCATTTTTATCTCCTTGCAGTCAGTATAACATCATAAAAACATCATGGAATGAAATATCGTTTTTATTGTTAAAATCAATTCATCACTTGACAAGGTTGCATAGATTTCATTGCCCCGGGGTGGTATGTGGAAAATCTAGAGACAGGAAAGATAACCTATATACTCATAGAAACATGGGAACCGAATAGTACACCTCTTTATGGCGGCAGATGTATCTGGCTGGAAAAGGATAAGCTGTTACAGTTACTTGATTAACTCCGGCAGTTTACCGATGCCGAAATGCAGCATGTAAATTGAATGGACGAAAGCAGGGAGACTGCATTTGACAAAAAAGGCGAAGTTCAAATTGCACTTTCTGTCGAATTATGGTAATATGTTCCTGGGACTGCCAGGATGGTAGGCGGTTAGCCCTCTCCGGAGGGACTGTGATCTACACTCCGTTTCGGTCGGCGCAGAGCCTGCGTCCACCGGACGCAGTGCGCCCTCCGATTACATAGAAACCCGCAAGGGAATCTGGGAAAGGAGGGCTGAGCCAAATGGATATTTTGGGACTGATTGCAGTGCTGAGCTTCGGCTTGACCTGCTTTGGAATCGGATACTCTTTTGGTAAAGATAGTAACAAGACACAGAAATAGCCGCCCCTGTCTGGAAAACTGAGCGGCTGATTTCTTAGTTGTTTATAATCCGGGCTAACCGTCTATCGGTAGCTCCTGTGGGGCATTTGTTAGCGCAGATGTCCCTCTTTATGTTTAATATACCACAATATGCAGAGTTTCGCAAGGGTTTTTATGATGCGCGGGGAAACAGATTCGTATATTTGGATCTCGAATGGATTTAAGAAAGAGGGAGGACTTAATCGAACCTAAAAAGGATCAAACGCCCGAAAAATGAAAGAAACGGACAGTTGGAGGTCCCGAAAATTTCAGAGAAAAAATTGGAGGTTCAGGATGATAAAGATTGGCGCCATCGGATATAATTATTGTCATAAAGATAACTTTTGCGCGGATAATCCAAACGGCCCGGGAGCGTGGCTTTTCCTTTTGATAAAATCTGATGCGATCCTTACGCTCAACAGCAGGGAATACGTCGTTAAGCCCGGAACTGTCTGCATCATTTCGCCGAGTACCCCTTGCAGCTATCGTGCAAAAAAAGACGAATATACAGACGACTGGTTTTATTTTGAAGGGATGGACGATGAAGAAGCCGAGAGATTAAAAAACATGAATATCTCCATAGACGAACCGATTTATATCGGAAGCTATACCGCAGTTTCGGGGATCATCTACACACTCACGGTTGAATTTTATTCTACAAACATCTATCACGGCGAAATGGTTGAGCTATACATACAAATATTGTTTAACATGATTTCCCGGAGCATCATAGAGGGAACGTTTTCGGAGCGGGGTCTTTCAACTGCGCTGAGGGAAAACCTGCATTATATCAGGACATGGATATATCATGAACCGAAAAATGTTCCGACTGTTTCGATACTTGCAAAGTCATTTGGAATGAGCCTTTCAAGTCTTGAGCATCTTTACACCAGGTTTTTCGGGATATCCATCAAGCAGGATATCATCAACAGCAGAATGAGCTGTGCCAAAAGGCTTCTTTTGTCAACAAATTTCAGTGTGGCAGAGATAGGAGAAAAATGTGGCTACCAGAGCAGCTATGGGTTCATGCGGCAGTTCAAGCAGTATGTCGGAGTCACTCCGACTGAGTTCAGGAAATCCCAGCCTGTGGGTAAGCAGCTTTAAATCTGCCGCCGTTAGGCTGCGCCTTGATATTTTTACCGTCTGTCTCCTGAATTTGCACGTTTCGTTATCTATGCTCTGTAATTTTGCTATTTACCCAAACGTCTTTCTTTGTTATCGTAGTGATAACATATTTGAAAGGAGATGAAGATATGAATAAAGATTTTTTTGCACCAACCCCGCCGATGGGGTGGAACAGCTATGACTATTATGACACCACAGTAACCGAAGAAGATGTCAGGGCGAACGCTGACTACATGGCGAAAAACCTTAAAAAGTTTGGCTATGAATATGTCGTTGTCGATATCGAGTGGTATGCAAACGCTGCGGGAACAAAGCGCGCCACATATCAGTATATTCCTTTTGAAGACTTCGAGATTGACGAATTTTCGCGCCTGCAGCCATCGCACCTGCGCTTTCCAAGTTCTGAAAATGGCAAAGGTTTCAAGCCGCTGGCAGACTATATCCATGGTCTCGGGCTGAAATTCGGCATACACATTATGAGGGGTATACCCAGAATGGCAGCGCATCGGCACATGAAAGTTTTGGGAACAACTGCAACCGCCGCTGACATCGCAGACGCGGGATCGATATGCGGCTGGAACCCAGACATGTACGGCGTTAAACACAACGCTGATGGTCAGGCATATTACGATTCAATTATTCAGATGTATGCTGACTGGGGTGTGGATTTTATTAAGTGTGATGATATATGCGACAGCTGGATGTACCCCGTTGAACGCTTTTCAGGCTGGGAAGAAACACGGATGTTAAGACGCGCGATTGATAAATGCGGCAGACCGATTGTTCTGAGTCTCTCCCCCGGACCGGCGCACGTTGAGAATGCGTATCACTATACCGAAAACGCGAATATGTGGCGAATTACAGATGATTTCTGGGACAACTGGGAGCTTTTAAAGAACATGTTTTGGCGTTGTGAGCAGTGGCAGGATCATACGAGAGCGGGCTGCTGGCCGGACTGCGATATGCTGCCGATCGGCAGGCTAGGCAAGGGTCACGGACATGAGTGGACTTCAAATTTCACCGAGGACGAACTCAAAACGATGATGACTCTCTGGTGCGTCTGTCGTTCGCCGTTGATGATTGGAACCGACCTCCCGCAGCTTAATGAGCGCGACTTTGGATTATTGACGAATCTTCAGATTTTAGCGATGTTAAGCGACGGCAGGGCAAGTCAGCAAAGACGTTCCAATACTGAGGCAGTCTGGCTCAGCAAAGGCTGTGACTGCGTGAGGATAGCGCTGTTCAATTTGTCCAATGAAGACACAGAAATTTCGGCTGATCTTCCCTCCAATGCCATCGGCGAAGGTATAGAGCTCTGGGGAGCGGACAGCTGTAAAATCAGCGAAAACAAGATTACCGCGACAGTTCCGAAACACGGCGTGAGGGTTTACAAATTTGGTATGTCAGGCTGAAACGGCATAGCAGTTTGTAAAGTGTTAGCCAACGAAAAGGGGGTGATCAACTTTGCACGGCGGTACAAAATGGATTTGGAAGAAAAATGAAAGCACGGCTAACACATGGCTGAACTTCATTAAAAAGTTCACTGTTGAAGAAGTCCCCGAAACTGCTTACGCCTGCATCGCGGTCGATTCAAAATACCGGCTTTACATAAACGGCGTGTTGGCTGTACCAGAGGGCGGGTTAAAACGCGGCCCGTCGAAAAACGGAACCTATTATGACGAGGTGGAAATATCAGGGTATTTGAAAAAGGGTGAAAACACACTTGCGATACTTGCTGAATATTTCGGGAAAAGTGGGTTTTCGCATATTTCGAGCGGAATGGGCGGCCTGCTTTTTGAGGCTGATATAAACGGTGAAATAGTATCCTCCGATTTAAGCTGGCGTGTAAAGAAAAATCCCGCTTATATGAAAGCTGATGAATTTGACATTCCGCCAAACTTCAGGCTTTCGGAGCCGAATATTTATTATGACGCCGAAAAAGCCGAGGAGGAATGGATCCTGCCGAGCTTTGATTCCGGCAACTGGGATTTTGCCGATGAAATATGCGACGCGGGCGCGGGTGTTTGGGGTATGCTCGTAAAGCGCGATATCCCGATGTTTCGCAGCTATGGGTTGAAGGACTATTTGAACAGCGCCGATTTTGAGGGATTTACAGCAGAAGAAGATACCGAGCTTGAGCTTTATCTTCCCTATAACGCGCAGCTCATGCCTTATCTTAAAATAACCGCACCCAAAGGGAAAAGAGTATCAGCAAGGTCTGAAAACAAGTTTATATCTCAAAGTGTCATGATGGTATATTATACCAGGGACGGCGGGCAGGAATATGAATCCTTCGGCTGGATAAACGGAGAACGCATTATCTATACAATCCCCGCGGGAGTGACTGTTCATGCGCTTAAATACCGTGAAACGGGCTATGATACGGATTTTGCCGGCAGCTTTGAATGCGATGATGATTTTTTGAACAGGCTGTGGCAAAAATCCCTGCGGACACTTTACGTCACAATGAGGGATAATTTCATGGACTGCCCCGACAGGGAACGCGCACAGTGGTGGGGCGATGTCAATATTGATATGCAGATGCTGTTGTACTGCATGGATGAGAAGGCGCTGCTTCTCTACAAAAAGGGCGCGGCTCAGATGGCGCGATGGGCGGAGGATGGAGAATATATGTTGACCGTCGTGCCGACGGGAACCGAGGAATTTGAACTGCCGTTTCAAAATCTTGCGGGAATATGGGGGTTTTGGTATTATTATCTGTATTCGGGCGACGTTTCCGTTCCCGGGCGCGTGTATGAAATGTCAAAGAGATATGTATTAAGCTTTGATTTTATGGATAACGGCTTGCTAAAGCATAAAACAGGCAGCTGGGACTGGCCCGACTGGGGTGACAATGCCGATATCGCTCCGATGGAGAACGCATGGTATTATATGGCTGTCAGCGCGCTGAAAAAGATGGCGGCGCTTCTTAAGAAAGATGAGGATATTCCGATTTATGACAAAAGCTTAAGGTCGATAGAGGACAATTTCGCGCCCGCGTTTATGAAGGGCGACTGCTTTTATGACCGCACTGAAAACGGCATTCCCGACGACAGAGCAAACGCGCTCGCAGTTTTGTCGGGGCTTGCGGGTGAAGACAGGTATAAAGGCATAGCAAGGATTTTAACATCGGTCGAAAATGCAAGCCCATATATGGAAAAATATGTCCTTGACGCACTCTGTGAGATGGGTGAGGTTGAAAAGGCGGTGGAGCGCATGAAAAAGCGGTACAGGCAGATGGTGGAATACGACCGTTCCACGCTTTGGGAATACTGGAGTATGGAGGGCACCTTTAATCATGCGTGGTCTGGCGGGCCGCTTATCACGATGTCAAAATATATCGCGGGCATACATCCCGTTGATATTGCGTACAGAGAGTTTGAAATAAAGCCGAGGCTTTGCGGGCTTTCGTTTATAAAGTGTCGGGTTCCGTCCGCAAGGGGCGAAATCGCGCTTGATCTGAAAAACCTCGGAGAACGTGTGGAAATGACCGTCACGGTGCCTGAGCACTCCGTCGCGAATGTTTATCTTCCACTTATAAACGGCAATCTTCCACAGGACGGAAAATACAACTATACCATCGGGGACGGCTATGCGCATTATGTATTGACGCAGGGCGTTTATCACCTGAAATAGAAAGGAGAATCATTATGAAGGATATTTTGAAATCAGCCAATCCCTATCTGCCGCTTTGGGAGCATATTCCTGACGGAGAACCGCGGGTTTTTGAGTGGGGCGGTGAAAAGCGGCTTTATGTCTACGGTTCTCACGACACCGAACGCAGCTCCTATTGCGGCAGGGATTATGTTGTCTGGAGCGCTCCGGTAGACGATCTCACCGACTGGACATACCACGGCGTTTGCTACACAGCCACCGACGGTTCGATTCTTTACGCTCCCGATGTTGTGCAAAAGGGCGATACTTTTTACCTTTATGCTGCCGAAGGGCGGGGCGCGAAGATCATGGCAGCGTCCTCAAAAAATCCCGCGGGGCCTTTTGAAAATCCGATTGAAACAAAACTTGGTTTTGATCCCGGGGTATTAGTCGATGACGACGGCAGAGCGTATGCATTCTGGGGATTCTGCGGATGTTATTGCGCAGAGCTTGAGGACGATATGGCGACCATAAAAGAGGAAACATTCAGAGCCCACCCGATAGGGCATGTTCCCGACCCATGGAACCAAAACGCTGATACCGCGCATATCGACCTCCGGGACGCTTTCTTTGAGGCTTCAAGTCCGAGAAAAATAGGCGGGAAATATGTTTATGTGTATTCAAAGAGATATGTCACGCCAGTTCCGGAATTAGGTGTCTATGAGCCTAATAACGGGTTTTTGTCCTATAAGTGGTCGGACAGTCCGCTGGAAGGTTATCAGGACGGCGGAGACATATCCTTTAACGGTGGAGAAATCTTAAAGCTGCCCGACGGAACTGGTCAGCAGACATACCGCTGGGGCAACAACCACGGCGGCCTTGTGGAGATAAACGGCCAATGGTACATTTTCTATCACCGCCAGACGGGAACCGACGAGTTCGCACGTCAGGGCATGATAGAACCGGTGGATATAGCGATTGGCAAGGACGGAAAAATCTATATCGGCGACATAACCTACGTCGGCGGCGAGCCTGTTTCCTCAAAGCCGGTCGAAATGACTTCATCGGGTGCAAATGTCAACGGTATAGACGCTTATAAAATCATTTCCGCCGGCTACGCCTGCCACATAAGCCCTCTTCGTCAGGCGTATGTAAAGCCTGTCTATGAGCAGGCCGACGGCGTTTCAGCGCCTGTTGTGAACATCAAAGGCGGCACGACCGTCGGTTTCAGATACCTGCAGTTTGGCACAAACTCCCCGAAAACCGTTTCCGTATCCGCAAGGGTCAAGGGGCAGATGACCGTCAGGGTTCGCGTTGATAGCTATCGCGGGAAAGTTGTTGCTGAATTTGAAATGAAAGAGGGGGATACCGCCTTCAGCGCACTGCTCGTCTCAGGCATAATCGGCAGAAGGGCGATATATTTCGAGTTTTCAGGCGAGGGAGAAGCCGAGTTCAGCAGTTTCACGTTTGACAGGTAATGTTCGGATGCCAGGCGTGGGCTTTCTGTATCCTGTGTCTGAGGCCACATGACGGGATATTTTACTGAAGAATGGAGCCGGCAGAGCAGCATTGTTGGCATTAGGGCAGACTGTAAGATAGGTGAACACAAAAGAGCAGGACGTCATTCATCCTGCTCTCTGTTTAACAGCTCTTTTACTTCTTCAAAGCTTAATCCGCTTTCGGTGATCAGGTCATCCAGCTCCGACAGGCGGTTTAACCGGATTTGTTCTTCCAGATCTTCTTTTGCCTTTTCCAGTTCTTTTATATTTGCCTTTAGATCGTCAATTTCCTCCGTAATTTTCTGCAGCTGTTCCTCCAGTGTTAATGCCGGTTTTCTTCCTCTTGGCATACGCAACCTCCTGATTGGATTCTGTGATATGAAATACAATAGGAGAGTAGCATATCCACATCAGAAAGTAAAGAAAAATCGTGCGACAGAATATGACAGGAATAACAGTTCAGCCGGCAGCAGGATGCATCAAAAAATCATGCTCGCATGAATTTTTTGATGCATCCTGCTGCCGAGGGAGCGCCATCTCATGAGCAAAGGCAGGCGCGCAGCGCCGGATAGCGCGTCAGCGCGGCTTTGCGAATGGCGCGGCTGAACTGTTACTGACACGACTGACAGGAATATGACAGGATCCGCAAGTATCGCTTGACATCCGACGGCGGTCTGATAAAATTTATGGTACGGGATTGCGGCGCCGGGTGGAAAGAAAACGGAGCGCGGCGCTGCTGATTTATGGGAAGGGGAGATTGAATTTAGTGATAAGACTGAAAAGCTATCTGTCTGCGATGGACGAGAAAACAAAGGGCTGGAAGGAGATGTATGAGGGCCGTGTCATGGTGCCCGCGGGCACTCCGGGAAATCCGACGGAGTTTCCTGTATTCTATAATGATTCCACATACTGGTTTCGTGATATTTCCTTTAACCTGGAGCTCACGAATAAGCTCTCTTTGGATCGTCCAACCGTTTTGTGCATGATCCCGGTGAAAGATCTGGGAATTGAGACTTTTAGCACCGCGGTCGCAGATGATTGCTACCGCCAGTGGAGTAAATGTCTGGCGGATCTGAACGAAGAATTGTACAACAGGAATAAACCGCCCGAAGAGACGGGATGGTATTATGCCGTTTCGCTGGGCGGGGAAATACTGGTGAGAAACACGGCATATTTTGAAGAGCGGGCGCCCAAAGATTACGCCAATGGGGGCGGAAATAAGATTGTACATTTTTCTTCCGCGCAGACGGGCGAGGTGGAGATGTGTTTATGCCTGAGATTTCAGGTGCAGCTTCAGAGCGGGAATAAGAAGAAAGCGATCAGGCTGTTGACAGAGAATCTGCCCCGGGCGGTGGAAACCTTTCTTAAAAATTTTGACGCCGCGCAAAACAAAAAGGCGGAGGAACTTGCCGAAAAACAAAAAGCATTGCGACAGTGGCTCGCAGACAGCGAATACTGTGCATTCATCGCAAACGGAAGTATTCTTCCGAGAGATGCGCAAACCGGAAAGTGCAAAGAAAATGCGGTTCCTTTTTGCGCGCCGCAAAATGCCGAAATGGAAATCTGCGGGATCAAAGGCCTGGGAATCAAAAGAGGGGTCACGGTTTTTACCGGCGGGGGATATTCCGGAAAGTCAACGCTTCTGAATGCCATTTCCGCCGGCATATATGATCATATCCCCGGAGACGGCAGAGAATTGTGCATCACGGATTCCAGCGCGGTATCCATTTCCGCGGAAGACGGGAGATGCATCAACAGCCTCGATATCTCGTCGTTTATCTCGGAAATTCCAGGGGAAAGCACAAGGGATTTTTCTACGCAGTGTGCTTCCGGCTCCACTTCACAGGCGGCCAATATTCTTGAGGCGATTGATTCCGGCGCAAGGCTGATGCTGATCGATGAAGATAGAAGCGCCGCGAATTTTATGATCAAGGACGTCATGATGAAAAAACTGATCGGAAAAGATCCGATCATCCCTTATACGGAGAGGGCAAATGAAATATATCATTCCCTGGGAATCTCAACGATCCTTATAATCGGGGGAAGCGGCGAATATCTGCCGGTAGCGGACACGATCTATCTGATCGAAAATTTTCAGATCGTCGAGGTGACCGGACAGGCAAAGGAGCTGTTTACCCGGTACGGCAAACAGGCGGAAGACATTTCCGCGGCACCGCCGGCGGATGACTGGAGACAGTACAGGAGACTGCGGAAGGAAGGCTTTTCTTCCTATCCGTTGTTCGGCAGGACGGAAACGCTTGCGGTGCGCGATATCGGATACATTTTTGTCGGACAGGAAAAAATAAATATCAGTCAAATCTATGAGATGATCTGTGAGGAACAGAGAACGGCGGCCGGGTTTTTGATCAGGCTTTTGGAGAATCGATATGGGGAGAGTCCGTTTACGAAAGCGGGTCAGGAAACCATAGATTTAAGGTCTGCGGTCGACGTCCTGTATCACGAAATAGAGGAAAAGGGGCTGGACATGATCTACTCAGGATTTTTTCCGGATTGCGAGAGGTTTCTTGCGCTTCCGAGAAAAATGGACCTGCTGGCGGCCATTTATCGGATGCGTCATACAAAATATGAAAACGCGGCATCTGTAAGTGGGATCGGCTGACCTGTCTCACGCAATGTTAAGGAGTTTACCATGCGTATCTTTCTCTGCGACGACAATTCTGCTGAACGCGCATATATAAAAAGCCTTGTGCTGGACTGGGCCGCCCGGTCCGGAGTTTTGGTCAGCGTACAGGAATTTCCGTCGGCGGAGGCATTATTGTTTGCGTATGAGGACTGTCCGCCCGATATCTTGCTGCTTGATATAGAAATGGCGGGCATGAACGGCGTCGAGCTCGCAAAAAAGCTTCGTGCCAGGGCGGAGACGGCGCCGATCATTTTTATCACGGGCTATCCCGATTTCATTGCGGAGGGGTACGAGGTCGAGGCGCTGCACTACCTGTTAAAGCCTGTCAAGCCGCAGAAGCTCTCGGAGGTGCTGACCCGCGCGCTTGGGAAACTCTCACAGGCGGAGCGGAAGATCCTTCTGCCCTCGGACGGCGGCGAGACCGCGCTGAGCCTGCGGGAAATCCGCTATATCGAAGCGCAGCGGCAGTATTCGGTGATCCACGCGGAATCGGGCGAGTATCGGCTGAAGGTCCCGATCTCGCAGCTGGAAACGCGGCTCGACGACTGCTTTCTCCGCGTCCAGCGCTCTTTTATCGTGAATCTGCGGGAGGTCCTGCAGATAAACCGCGCCGGGGTAATCCTGAACAGCGGCGAGACCGTGCCGATCAGCCGGGGCATGGCGGACGTCATCGGAAAGAAAATTATCGAACTGTTTTAGGTGGAGAGCATGCTTTTAGATAAACTGATCAACAAAAGAATCGAACGGTACCAGTCGGAGCTTCTGCAGAAGTACTGCGACGAGGTCGAGTCAATGTATCGCAAAATGCGCGGGTGGAGACACGACTATCACAACCACATTCAGGCGATGCAGGCTTCGATGGCTCTTGGAAACTATGACGAGGTGAACCGCTATCTCTCTGACCTCAACAACGATCTTACGACCGTCGATACGGTCATAAAAACGGGTCGGGTGATGGTAGACGCGATTTTAAACGGGAAACTCAACATCGCGGCGCAGAACGAGATCCCCGTCAACGCGAAGGCGAAAATTCCCGACGGCACGCCGGTATCGGACATTGACCTCTGTGTCATTATCGGCAACCTTTTGGACAACGCCATTGAGGAAAACAAGCGCCTTGCGCAGGATGACCGCTTTATCCGCGTCTATCTCGGCAGGAAGAACACGCAGTTTTACCTTTCGGTCACAAATGCCGCGGGAAAAAAGCGGGCGAAGAGCGGCGCGCGGTTTGCGTCATCAAAGGGCGCGGATCACGGCTTCGGGCTGTCGCGGGTGGAGACGGTGGTCAAAAAGTACGGCGGTTATTTCGCGGCAGACAGCGAGGACGGCGGGTTTACTGCGGAACTGCTAATTCCATTACGGATGACGAATGAGGGGGCTGGCGCACTAAATGAATAAGTGCGCAGCTCCTTTTTCCATACCGGCCATCCGTTTTTTGATCTGTCGCGGACTCCGCCTTCTGTTTTACGATTTCTCCCGGTCTCTGCCTTCCGGTCTGCATTTGGTACCCTGAAAAAGACATTTCGTACCCGGAATCAACCTTTTCGCGTCCGATTGTGCTATCTTTGTAACAGTTCAGCCGGTTGCCGTGTTCAGAGGAAAATCGTGTTCGCACCAATTTTCCTCTGGATACGGCAGCCGAGGGAGCGCCAATTAATGAGCAAAGAAAGGCGCGCAGCGCGGCTTTGCGAAAGGCGCGGCCACAAACTTATTATGCGCAGAGAACAGCGCGGAAACGGAGGAAAAATGTCAAAAGAAGAAAAAGAGCAGAAACAAAAGCCAAAGTACGGCATGTTCTCCTGTGTGAGATATATCTACCGCGTACTGTGGGAAAATCAGCGGTTTCTGGTGTTTGTTGGGCTGGCGGTTGTGCCGCTGTCGCTTTTGGCGGCGGCCCTCGGGCTCTATGTCTCTCCCGCGATCATTAACGCCATCGGCAGCTATAGCGACTTCGGTTATATCGCCTTTGTGGTGGCGGGTATGGTTTTGGCAAGGGCAATCGTTGACTCGGCAAACAAAATGCTCCAGGGAATCGTAAGTTATGCTGAGATGGATGTTATGAATATTTTGAACTATAAATGGACATCTGTGTATCGCACAGCCGACTGGTACCTGAATTATGACGTGCATTACAATGAGGTCAGCGAACGGGCAAATACTGCCATAAGGGACCATTCCCACGCCACGCATTTTCCGATGATCTTCGCGGAGACGGTGGGCGAGGTATTAAAATTTTTTCTTTTCGGCGCCACAGTCTCAATGCTCCACCCGGCGATCCTCGTAATCTTACTCATTGGCGCGGTGGTAAACCGTCGGATGTCCAACTGGCAGTGGAGGAAGCACTATCAGGAGCGGGATGAACGAAACGCCGCCGAGCGCAGGCGAAATTATATAGTCTTTCACATTGCCAAAAATCTCGGCTATCAGAAGGAGATCCGTCTTTTCAACATGGCGGAGCCCCTGCACCGGCGCTTTTCAGCGCAGATTGATGCATCCCTTGCTCTGCAGAAAAAGCACGAGCGCCGCGGAGTCCTGGTCTCGCTGGTGGATTTCCTGATCGTCCTGCTGCGCGATGGAACGGCATACACGTTCCTGATATATAAGGCGCTTCTGGGCGAGGTTGACGCGGCCGGGTTTGTTTTGTATTTTTCGGCGATCAGTTCCCTCGCGGGGCTTCTTGGCGGCATCGCGTGGAAATTTCAGCAGGTAAAAGAGGGATCGGCGCAGATAAGCGACCTGCGGGAGCTTTTGGAATATGAAGGCAGACTCAACCACGGGGAGGGCATACCTGTTCCCCGGAAGCCGTTTTCCATCGAATTTAAAAATGTCACGTTCAAATATCCAAAAGGCGAAAAAAATGTCCTGGAGAACGTGTCGTTTAAGGTGGAAGCGGGCGAGAAGATCGCGCTTGTGGGTCTCAACGGCGCGGGAAAGACCACACTCGTCATGATAATGTGCGGGCTGATCCTGCCCGACGAGGGCGAGGTGCTGCTGGACGGCCACACGCTCTTTGAATACAACCGGGACGAGATGTATTCGCTTTTCGGGATCATCCCCCAGAGGTACAACCTGCTGCCGGTATCGCTGGAAAAGAATATTGCCTGCACGGTAAATGAGGACGAGATCGACCGCGGGCGGCTGGAACGGGCGGTGGAGCTTTCCGGCTTCAAGGAGAAAGCGGACAGTCTGCCGATGGGACTGAAAACGCCGCTGGACCGCGTGATAAACGACGACGCGGTGGAACTTTCGGGGGGAGAAAAGCAGAAGCTGCTGCTTGCGCGTCTCATTTACAAAAGCCCTCTCTGTATGATTTTGGATGAGCCGACGGCGGCGCTGGATCCGATCGCCGAGGACAAAATGTATCGCCGCTACAACGAGATCTCGAAAAATTCCACCTCGGTATTTATTTCACACCGTCTGGCCTCGACGCGCTTCTGCGATCGGATCTTCCTGTTGGACGGCGCAGATTTTGCCGAGGTCGGAACCCATGACGAGCTGATGGCGAAGGGCGGAAAATACCGTGAGCTGTTTGATGTCCAGAGCAGATATTATCAGGAGGAGGGCGCGCAAAATGGCTAAAATCACTCTGAAAGACGACATTTCCTGCCTGAAGAGGGCAGTTGGGATCTGGCACAGCTATGCGCCGAGATACTGGACTTTCGCGGTCATTCAAAGAATCCTGCAGCGGGTTTCTGCTTACTTTTCGCTGACGATGTCGGCTTTGCTCCTGGACGAAATCTCGGGAGCCAAAGAGAAGGACAGGCTGATCCTGTTTGCGTGTCTGACGGTATTGGGCGGATTTCTGTTTTCGGTGGTCACCCGCGTTATGCAGATGAAAACCGAGGTTCTGGACAGCCAGAATTATTACAGATACTCACAGATCCTGTTTGATGAAAACTGCAGGCTGCAATACGAGCATCTCGAAAATCCCGATGTCAGACTGTTAAGCGAGCGGATCGACGCCACTACGCGGACAATCTACGGTGGGCTTGGGCAGGTTTTATACAGCGTTCCGAATCTTATAGACGGGCTGACTGAGCTGATACTGTCGCTTTCTCTCACCGCCGCGGCGCTCTTTGCGACGGCCTCGGGGCAGTTTACGGGAATATTGAAGGGGATCAATTCACCCTGTTCGGCGGCGATTATGCTCCTGCTCATCGCGGCGTTCTCCTTCCTGACGGCGAAGCTTCGGGTAAGCAGGCAGAGTCGGGAAAACGACGCGCGGAACGAGATCTCGCTTACAAGCCGCCGCTATGCGGCATACGGCCGGCTCTGGGGTTCGGACATGACCGTTTTCAACCTGCACCGGATCGTCCTGGACGAACACAAAAAATATACGCTGCATCCGCTATGGCTGCAAAAGATTCGGAAGATCGGGCTGGTCTTCGGTGCGCTGGACGTTCCGAAGGACGCCGTCATGCAGATTCTTATTCACCTCTACGTTGCGGCAAAGGCGTTTTGCGGAGCGTTCGGAATCGGAAGCTTCGTTCTCTACGAGGGCGCCATCGACCGCTTTGTGGGCGCCATTGACAACCTGGTTACGGGTTTTACGGATATCAGGTTCAACACCGGCTACCTGCAGACGACCTACGAATTTTTTGACCTGCCGAACAAGATGTATCAGGGGACGCTTGCGGTGGAAAAGCGAGACGATCTGGACTATGAAATCGAGTTTAAGGATGTGAGCTTCCGCTACCCGCGAACCGAAAGCTGGGCGCTGAGACATATCTCGATGAAGTTTAAGATCGGGGACAAGATCGCAATCGTCGGCGAGAACGGCTCGGGGAAATCCACCTTTATCAAGCTTTTGTGCCGTCTCTACGACCCGACTGAGGGCAGGATCTACTTAAACGGCATCGACATTACGCGGTATCGTTACAACGAGTATCTGTCGCTGTTTTCGGTAGTTTTTCAGGAGTTTCAGCTGCTCGCTTTTTCGCTGGGCGACAATGTTTCGGCAGGCTTTGGTTATGATGACAAGCGCGCAAGAGACTGCCTTGTTCGCGCGGGAATGGGGGAAAAGCTTAACGATCTTGACAAAAAGGCGAAGGAGGAAGGGAAATCCGCGCTGGACTACTGCATGGGCAGGGAGTACGATATTGAGGGCATTGATTTTTCAGGCGGCGAAGAACAGAAGACCGCCCTTGCAAGGGCGCTTTACAAGGAGGCCCCCTTTGTGATCTTAGACGAGCCCACCGCATCCCTTGACCCCCTCGCCGAAGCCGCGGTGTACGAGAATTTCAACAAAATTTCAAAGGACCGCACCTCGGTGTTCATCAGTCACCGCCTGTCGAGCTGCCGCTTCTGCGAAAGGATCCTGGTGTTCGATCAGGGACAGATCGTGCAGGACGGAAGCCATGAGGGGCTGTATGCCGGGGACGGCAAGTATAAGGAACTCTGGGACGCGCAGGCGGGATACTATGCTCACATTCCTCTGGTGTAAATCAGATCCCTCGTCCATTCTTTGGCAGGCATAGGGAGTCATCCCGGCCGGAACCATGAGGAAGGACGAGGGATATTGGCGGGCCGATCCGGCCCGTCTGTATTCAGGTCATTGATCAGATTATTCAGCAAAACGGCGCCAGGTTCCGTAATCCCTGATAATCCCCATTTGTTAACAGATATTCAGCCAGTTTGTGCAAAGTTTCCTTGGGCAGGAAGGGAGCGAGCGGAGCAAGCCCGGTCGGATTCTGGAGTTCGCCGGAAGCCAGTTTGGCTTCCGCCAGCTTTCCCAGGGT
This sequence comes from uncultured Acetatifactor sp., assembly GCA_947627535.1. GTDB lineage: Bacteria > Bacillota > Clostridia > Lachnospirales > Lachnospiraceae > Acetatifactor. Next base: position 38,934 of record CANQWM010000006.1, on the reverse strand, counting down.
GCCCTCGCTTAGGAAGGGTGCCAGGCTGGTGAGGGCATGGATATCGACATCGCTGATTTTTTCCGCCAATCGATCCAGGGTTTCTGTGCTCAAAAAGGGTGCCAGGCCGGTGAGCCCCTGAATGTCGGCATCACCAGCTCTTTCCGCCAGTTGATCCAGTAACTCGGTGTCCAGGAAAGGAGCCAGAGTCAGGATGGCGGACAGAGGAAGCTCTTCCCCGAAACATTTGGTGTTTTCTTCCACAATGGAGCTTACTTCTTTGGGCGGCAGCAGCTGCGCAACCTCCGCCAGCTCTTCCAGGGAAACGGGTTCCACTTCCCTCATTTCTTTATTTTCCTCATTTTTTAAAACCTTTTTGATGGTGCCGGCGGCCGGCTGGGCCCCCAGCAGTTCGTCAATGCTGATGCCCAGGATTTCACAGAGCTGGCTCAATTTAGAGATATCCGGCATGGAATTTCCTCGTTCCCAATTGGAAACGGCCTGATAACTCACTTCCATGGCATCTGCCAGGTTTACCTGGGTCATGTTGCGGGCAATCCTGGCTTCCCGCAGTTTTCTTGCGACTTGCATCGTGTCAAACATTATGGTTTCCTCCTAAATGAAAATGAATAAAACAGGAATACGTCCGGAATCGTTTTTCTGCAAGATAAAGTATAGCAGATTCCTCTGCGCTTGAAAATCAAGCGATGCTTGACAGGACAATCATAATTAATGACGAAATTTGACAATACATTCTATATACGATATAACACTTTTTTATTTGCATTATAGTTAGCCGCAGTATATCTGTGCGTTAAATTACAGTGCGTTTTTATAGGTTTTTTATTTGAATTAGGATAGACATGGGGGCAGGCATTTTGCCTTGTGATGATGAGGCCAATTATAAGGAGGCGTTTATATGGAAAGCGTAAAAATGGTGAGGGAAGTTAGGAAAGTAAAGTAATTAAATTGGGCCTGCAAATAAATGAAAGGGAACGGATCTCCGCTCCCTTTTTCCACTATAATTATACCATAAAAAGTGCTGAAATACAAGACTGGTACTGGCTTTCAAGAAGTGATATCATGCCATCACAAAGGGAGAACCTTTGCTGAAGTATTGTTATGGATTATTTGGAAAGTTAAAAGAGGGGAGGTTTTACATATTAATAAAAATAAAGTGATAAAAAATAATTTATATATGTTGAAAATGGTGTGGAAGGCTGCACCGGAAAAAATCATATTTCATACAGTTATTTTTACAATACAAGCTATTTTAGACTTTGTATGTAATGTTTATTTTATTAAAAAGGCTATTGAAATATTTGAACAAGAACAAGGGTTTGCTGAGTTTATGAAATGGATCCTGATCCTGCTTGTTTTAGGAAGCATCAGGTCTCTTGCCAGTATTTTTTATTTTCAATATATCAATGAACGTTTGGATTTAAAAATTCAAAAAAGAATGGATGCACTATTATTTGAAAAAGCCCGAAAAATAGATTTGGAATGCTATGAAAATCCAGAATATTACAACAAATTTAACAGAGTCTTGACTAATATGAACCGCTTGCCGGCAGATGTTGTGTTTAATATTACGTCACTGTTTAGTTTTGTATTGCTTTCTATAATCTTATTTTCATATATGTGGAATGTGGATAGCGTTATTCTCTTATTTGGAGTATGTCCTATTATCTCAAGTTACATTGTAGGAAAGAATAATGATTTGAAGTACAAATGTACGATTGAAAAAACACGTTGGGACAGGCAAAAGAGTTATGTTGATGAAACAATATATCAAAAAGACTATATAAAAGAGCTGAAATTAACTAATATCGGCAATGTTCTGCAAAATAAATTCAATGAAGCAGCAGGGAAAAATGTTTCAATACAAAGATATTACGGTATAAAAATGTTAGGGTTTTCTATATTAGAAAAATTATTTTCAGAGACTTTTGTTTTTGCCGGTGGTTGTTTATATGCAATGTATAGATTGTTTCTTTGTAAGGATCTGCAGGCTGCGGAATTTGTAGTGTTGATTAACGCAATTCGTACATTTAATAACAGGATGAACCGTGCATTGCTGTTTGTGAATAAAGCTGGAGAGCATAGTTTACAGATCAGTGATTTAAAAGAATTTATGGATTATGAATGTAAAATGAAAGACGGAATACAAGAGTGTGGAGGAGTAGAGGAAATTGTATTCAATGGTGTAGCGTTTCAGTATCAAAACAGTGAGGACTATGCGCTGAAGAATATTGATTTAACCATAAGGCGTGGAGAGAAAATTGCGATTGTTGGCTATAATGGCGCGGGAAAAACAACACTGATAAAATTACTTATGCGTTTTTATGATGTTGTTGAAGGCTGTATTCTATATAATGGGAAAAATATAAAGGAATACAAGCTGGAACAATATAGAAGGAATTTTGCGGCAGTTTTCCAGGATTTCAAATTATATGCCCTTTCACTTGAAGATAATATATTCATGGGGGATAAACATGAACCTGGAGATGCCAAAGCGAAAGATGCTTTAAGTAAGGTTGGTTTATGGGGTAAAGTCAATCAATTTCGTAATGGATTGAAAACAATGCTTACAAAAGAATTTGATCATGATGGCGAGGTATTGTCAGGTGGTGAAGGTCAAAAGTTGGCTATTTCGAGAATGTATGTTAAGGATTTCGAGATAGCAATTTTAGATGAACCATCATCTGCGTTGGATCCAATTGCTGAAAATGAAATGTATCATACTATGTTTGAGGCTGCGAATACAAAAACGGTGATCTTTATTTCACATAGGCTGTCAGCAGCTGCCAAAGCTGATAAAGTAGTCTATATGGAAAAAGGGACTATCGTTGAACAAGGCACTCATAATGAGCTGATGAAACAAAAGGGTAAATATTATCAGATGTTTTGTTTACAAGCGGAAGCATATAACAGGAGTGGTTTACAATATGAGTGAAAATTTCAATAATAATTTGTATGTAGTCAATTACCTTTTCAGGCAAGCTCCCGGCTATGTCATTTTATCAATAGTTTCAAAAATCTTAAGTGGGCTACGAGATGTATGGACCAATGTTATTTTAATTAGTCTGATCATAAATACTGTTTTTTACCATAAAGATTTAAAGTTCCTCGCCCTAGCGTTTATTGGATATCTCATTTTGGTGTTGCTGGATTTATTGTTAAGCAATATAATGACGGCGCTGGTGGCTCCTATAATGGAAGAAAAGATATCTGTAATAATGGAGAAACAGCTTTTTCATAAGATAATAGAGATGGATCTGGAGGCGTTTGACAATCCGAATTTTTATAATAACTATGTAATTGCATTAAAGGCTGCCAAACAAACTATTTTTAGTGCCTTTCATAATATAGCTGCATTTTTGGGAAATTTTGTCAGTATGCTCCTGGTTGCAGGCATATTTATAAAGATAGATATAATCATGCTGATTCTAACCATAATGGCAGTGTATTGTAACTTTTGCCTGAACAAAAAGAATTCGGAATTGCAGTATCAAAAGTTTTGTGAATTACAAATTTATTCCAGAAGGAGAGACTATATAAGAAATATTTTTTATTTGCACGAATATGCAAAAGACCTGAAAATAACTAATATTTCAAAAAGACTCATAAAAGATTACTGGTTGGCATGTGATAAGACTGGTCAAATTCTTAAGCTGTTTAACAAGAAATTGTGCTTATTTAGTGTCTTACAAAATTATATTCCGAATGTGATCATCATTAATTTTTTGATATTGCTTTATACAGGATATAGAATTATTATTTTAAGAAATTTAGAAATGGGAGACTTTGTTACCATATACAACGGTATATCAAGTATTTTTGCAAGTTTATGTTTTGTATTGGGAAGTTTTTTGGTTTCCTATCGGGAAAATGCAAAGTACATCAAAAAATTACGTGAATTTTTTGCGTATGTGCCAAAGATGAAAGATGTGAAAAAAGAAAATACGGAAGAATTTGATAGTTTAACTTTACAGCAGGTTCAATATTGTTATCCCGGTTCGGATGTTAATTGTATTGATGGTATTTCTATGAACATAAAAAATGGGGATAAGATTGCAATTGTTGGATATAATGGTGCCGGCAAATCTACATTGATAAAATTATTATTACGCTTATATGATGTGAAGGATGGACAGATAAAGAGAAACGGTATTAATATTTGTGATATTGGGATAAGACAATATCAAAAAGATTATAGTGTATTATTTCAGGATTTTCAGATATATGCAGCTACAATTGCGGAAAATATTGCAATGGATTTCAATTATGATTCAAATGAAATAAGGAGAAGCATTCGTGAAAGTGGATTAGAGAATAAAGTAAACGAGTTTGAACTAGGGATTGAAACCAGTTTATTAAGAAGGTTTGAAGAGGGAAAGATTCTTTCCGGAGGAGAAATGCAGAAACTGGCATTGGCCAGGGTTTTATATCACACAGGTAAGGTGATTATTCTTGATGAGCCAACAACAGCATTGGATCCTGTTACAGAATATGAGTTTAATCAAAAAATAGCAGAGGCATTTAAAAATAAGTCTGTTATTTTTATTTCACATCGTTTGACAACAACGCGTATGGCTGATGTTATTTATGTAATGGATAAGGGACAGGCTGCAGAGTGGGGGACGCATCAGGAATTATTGGAGAAGCATGGAATATATTACAATATGTGGCATATACAAGCGGATAGCTATATGAATGCCAAGTAATTCCTTTAAGTAGTAATTCTTTTAAGTGTATATTAGATGATGTAGAACATATTCGTACATGGGGGAACTAGCTTAAGCAAAAATAGAAGGCGTCCATATAGTTTTTATTCCCAAGCATAGAAAGAAAAATTCAACCACCACTTGAGGTGGTGGCTGGTAGCTGCCTGTATTATTGGGATTTTAAGGTGTAAGGCCCATTTTTTCTATGGGGAGTTTTGCTCAAGCAATTTGAAACGAATCAGCCTCATAAGCGTCTCTTGTCAGGTTTTGGTCCAGGCGCACCTTACGCCGTCAGGTAATTACGCATGGTCCGCAAGGCGTTTTTCTCCAGCCGCGACACCTGGGCCTGGGAGATGCCGATGGATTCCGCTACCTCCATCTGTGTCTTGCCCTCAAAAAAACGAAGGGAGATGATTTCATGCTCCCGGGGGTTCAGACGCTTCATGGCTTCACTCAGGGACAGATGTTCCACCCAGGTCTCTTCCTTGTTTTTCTTGTCGCTGATCTGGTCCATGACATAAAGGGTATCCCCGCCGTCGGTAAAAATAGGTTCATATAAACTCATAGGGTTCTGGATGGCGTCCAGAGCGTAGGCGATGTCTTCTTTGGCGATGCCGATCTCTCCGGCGATTTCTTCGATAGTAGGCTCTTTTAAGTTCCTGCGGGTCAGGCTTTCCCGGGCATAAATGGCTTTGTAGGCGGTGTCCTTTAAAGAGCGGGATACCCGGATGCTGCTGTTGTCTCGAAGAAAACGGCGGATCTCCCCGATGATCATGGGTACGGCGTAGGTGGAAAACTTGACATTCAGGGACGAGTCAAAATTGTCAATGGCCTTGATAAGACCGATGCAGCCAATCTGAAACAGGTCGTCCACATTCTCGTTGGTAGAGGAAAAACGCTTGATCACGCTCAGGACAAGTCTTAAATTTCCCTCAATATATGCTTCTCTGGCTTTTGTATCGCCCTCCCCGATCTTTTGGAAGAGCGCTTCCTTTTCCTCGGCTTTCAGCAGAGGGAGTTTTGAGGTGTTTACCCCGCAGATTTCAACTTTTCCTTGTGTCATGCATCCTCTTTCCGCGGGCTGGTCAGGCGCCTGCTGTTTCTGGTTCTTTCCTGTCGGTCTTTGACGGACGGGTGTTTTTGTTCACAGTGGTAGTATGTGCCTGAAGAGAAAAAATATTCCGGGGTTTTGCATGTTGGAGATGGAAAGAATGTTCTGCTCCCGTGATAAACGCCGCGGGAAACGCATATACTGGAATGAAAAAACAGCGACGGAAAAGGAATTAAGAAATGCTGTTTTCAGAATTAAAATGTAAAGATGTGATCAATACCAGAGACTGTAAAAAACTGGGAAAGGTGTGTGATCTGGAATTTGATCCGTGCAGCGGCTGTATCTGTAAGATCATGGTGCCCGGCTGTAACAGAATCCTGAATTTTCTGAACTGTGAGCCAAACATTGTCATTCCTTTCAAGGATATATGCCAGATCGGACCTGATATTATACTGGTTGACATTTCCTGCTGAAACAGTTTAAAATATACTCAGGTGTTGTTGAATTTACGAATGGAAGAAAGGGGATACAGGCATGAAATGTCCTTTTTGCAGCCATGAAAATACCAGAGTGATCGACTCCAGACCGGCGGAGGACAATAATTCCATACGGCGGCGGAGAGTCTGTGATGAATGCGGCAAGCGGTTTACTACATATGAGAAGGTGGAAACGATTCCTTTGATCATTATTAAGAAGGATGACAACAGGGAAACCTATGACCGTTCCAAGATCGAGGCCGGAGTGCTCAGAGCGTGTCATAAACGGCCGGTCAGCGCCCAGCAGATCACGGCGCTGGTGGATGAAGTGGAAAATGAGATCACCAACATGGAAGAGAAAGAGATATCGAGCCAGGTCATCGGGGAGCTTTTGATGAACAAGCTGAAGGATCTGGACCCGGTGGCGTATGTGCGTTTTGCTTCTGTGTACAGGGAATTTAAGGATGTCAATACCTTTATGGACGAGCTGAAGAAGATGTTGGAATAGAACGCCTGGGGACGGAGTACAGCAGGCGGATGTGGAGAAGGACTCTGCCCGGAAGCCGGAACTGTCTTATGTGAGAGTGCGGGCTGCGGGCAGAGGTTTTTTATGTTGTAACGCCAGTCGGAATTTCCGGGAAGGATTTAACCGGCGTCTTTTTGGGTCTTTCCGTGCTTTACAAAAAAGTTCCGCAGGCAGAGCAGATAAAGAACGCCAAGTGTCAGCTGGCTTGCGAGAAGTCCCCAGAGATAGCCCTTGATCCCGAAGACGGGAACCGCCCGGAAGACGAAAACCAGGCGGATCAGCAGGCAGATCACGTTCAGCGCAAAGATGTGGCCTGCCATACCGAGACCCTGCAGGATGCTGGACAGGGTGGTGTCCAGATAGAGAAAAGGACAGATGAATCCCAGCGTTGCGATAAAATAGCCGGCCAGAGGACTGTCAAACAGGGTGCTTCCCGCCCATTGCCCACAGAACACAAAGATACAGAGACAGGCAAAACCCATGAGTCCGCAGTATTTGACCGTTTTTACAGAGTATTTCTTCACGGCATTGATATCCCCCAGAGCATAGCTCTCCGAGATCATGGGGAGCAGGAGGACGGCGACGGCGCTTGTCAGGGCGTTGGGGAAAAAGATAAAGGGCATCGCCATTCCCGTGAGAACGCCGTAAACGCTTAAGGCGGTGACATTGTCAAAGCCGTAGAGCCGCAGGCGGGCGGGAATGGAGACGGATTCCACGCTCTGCAGAAGATTTAAGATAATGCGGTTCGCTGTCAGGGGCAGCGCCATGGCGAGGAGCTGTCCGTAAAGGCTTTTGGAGGAACCGAGTATTCTGTGGGATCCCGAAACAGGCAGCCGCCGGTCTTTGTGAATCCTGTGATAATGCTGCCATGCGGCGCCTGCGGATACCAGCATGGAAAAAAATTCTCCCACGGTGAGGCCCAGCACAGCGATGGAGATGGAGGGTGTTTTTCCGGCGGCAAGGTAAGAGGAAGAGATTATGTACACACAGCCTACCCGCACGGCTTGTTCCAGCAGCTGGGAAGCGGATGGAATGCCGGCTTTTTTGATGCCGTAAAAGTATCCGTTTGCGCAGGCGTGTACGGCGCTGAAGGGGATGGAAAGGGCGAGGATGCGCAGCATTCCGGCGGTGCGCGGCTCCTGCAGAAGCAGTGCGGCGATGGGGTCTGCCAGCTGATACACCGTAAGGCAGCAAACTACCGACAGGGGGAGGGAAATGCTCAGCCCCACGGCCAGCGGACGGAAGGAAGGACGTCTTTCCCGCGCCGCCTGCTCCGCTACAAGCTTGGAAATGGCGGTCTGGTAACCGGCGGCGGTCAGGGAGAAGGAGAGGGACAGCACAGGGCCTGAGAGCTGGTAAATCCCCATGCCTTCTTCACCGAACAGGCGTGACAGGTAGATGCGGTAAAAGAAACCGATAATGCGGGTCAGAAATCCGGTAGCGGTCAGGATGACGGTTCCGAAGATCAGTGGATGGCTTTTTCTTGTTTTCATAAATCTCCGATGAGGTTTTGGCGTGTAACCGTTCAGCCGGCGTCCGGTTTCAGAAAAAATCGCGCCGCACGGGTCTGGCTGCTGAGGGAGCGCCTCTTTCCTTTTGTGTATGTATATTCTGAGCCGGCGGTTGACAGAACCCCGGGATGGTGTTATATTATTAATTAATTCCTAGTAAAATAGTATAAATTAAGGCAATTAAGATCCTTAAGAGGAAGATTTTCAGGGAAGAATGAAAGAGAAAAAGAAAGGTGGAGAAGCAGATCATGATATATCTGGATAACGCGGCGACGACCAGAACGGACCCGGAGGTCCTGGAGGCAATGCTGCCTTACTTTACGGAAAGCTATGGGAATCCCAGCACCATCTACAGTCTTGGATCCGCCGCGAAGAAGGCCGTAAATCAGGCGAGGCGCACGATTGCCGAAGCGATTGGCGCAAAGCAGGAGGAGATTTATTTTACAGCCGGAGGAAGTGAGGCGGACAACTGGGCCGTCAAGGCGACGGCGGAGGCTTACGGCGGGAAGGGGAAGCATATCATCACCACAAAGATCGAGCATCACGCCATGCTCCATACCTGCGAGTATCTGGAAAAGCAGGGCTTTGAGGTCACTTATCTGGATGTGGACGGGGATGGCCTGGTGGACGTGGAAGCGCTGAAAGCCGCCATCCGTCCCGATACAATCCTGATCAGTGTTATGTACGGAAACAATGAGATCGGCACCATAGAGCCCATTGCCGAGATTGGCGCTATTGCAAAGGAAAAGGGGATCCTTTTCCATACGGATGCGGTGCAGGCTTTCGGCCAGGTGCCATTAAATGTGGACGAACTGCATGTGGATATGCTCAGCGCCAGCGCGCATAAGCTGAACGGACCAAAAGGAATCGGGATGCTTTATATCCGTACCGGCGTAAAGATCCGTTCCTTTGTCCACGGAGGGGCTCAGGAGCGCAGCCGCAGGGCGGGGACGGAGAACGTTCCGGGAATCGTGGGCTTTGGCGCGGCGGTGGAGCGTGCCGTGCGGACCATGGAGGAAAGGATAAAAAAAGAAACCGAGCTGAGGGATTACCTGATCGGTCGCATTGAAAAAGAGATCCCATACTGTCGGCTGAACGGTCACAGGACAAAGCGGCTTCCCGGCAATGTCAATTTCGCGTTTCGTTTTATCGAGGGGGAGTCCATGCTGATCATGCTGGATATGAAGGGGATCTGCGCGTCCAGCGGTTCCGCCTGCACATCGGGTTCCCTGGATCCTTCCCATGTGCTGCTTGCCATCGGGCTGAAACATGAGATTGCCCACGGTTCTCTGCGGCTGACGCTATCCGCGGAGAATACAAAGGAAGAGATGGATATCGTTGTGGATGAGCTGAAAAAGATTGTGGCGAAGCTGCGGGAGATGTCCCCCCTGTATCAGGATTTCATGGCAAAACAAAAATAGTGTGCCTGCCGGAAGGCGGCGGAAAAGAGGATATATGTACAGCGAAAAAGTGATGGATCATTTTCAGAATCCCAGAAACGTGGGAGAGATTGAGAACGCCAGCGGCGTGGGCACCGTCGGCAACGCGAAGTGCGGCGATATCATGCGCATCTTTCTGGACATTGACGATAACGGCGTGGTGCGGGATGCAAAGTTCAAGACATTCGGCTGTGGAGCGGCGGTTGCTACCAGTTCCATGGCGACGGAAATGGTAAAGGGAAAGACCATTCAGGAGGCTCTGCAGGTCACGAATAAGGCTGTGATGGAAGCCCTGGACGGGCTTCCGCCTGTGAAGGTGCACTGTTCCCTGCTGGCGGAGGAGGCCATTCATGCAGCGCTCTGGGACTATGCCGAAAAGCATCACATTAAGATTGAGGGCCTGGAAAAACCGAAGAATGACATCAGCGAGGGCGAGGAAGAAGAGCAATACTGACTTGCTGCAGTGCCCGCAATGCGGCGCGGATGTGCCGCAATAAAAAAATAGGCCGTAATATAAAAATAGGTTGTCATATAAATGTGTCGCCGCAGGATAGAGACTTTATGTTATGTCTGAGTCGTGCGGGTGAGGAGGGAAACAGGATGCCTTTTTTGAAAGTTTACAATCGTGAGATCGTGGATGCGCGTACCTACCCGTCCGCGCTGGCCAGGAGTGTCCACTTTGCGGTCAGTATCTGCGGCGGCAGTTACGAGCCGCTGAATTATAACTATGGGATCCTTTATCCGAAGGCTCAGATCAGTCCGGAGGATACGATCCTGGAGCGGGGAGCAAAAAATCCCCGTATCGTGAGAAAAGGGAACATGGTTTATATCTGCGCGGCGTTTGTGGACGCGGAGGGCGTTGAACTGACCCCGGATAAAATATATCTGTGGAGTACGGAGGATTTTGAAGAGTACCAGGACAGGGGGCTGCTGGACAGGACGGCCCTTCCCTTTGATCTTTCCGAGACGGAAGAAACGCTTTCCATCACGCTTCCGGAGCTTGATCGTCTTCTGCACCGTTTTTCCAGACTGGCGTTTTCTCATATCAATCTGCCGGATGAGGTAGAGAAAAGCAAGCTGGCGTCCCTGGAGGCGGAGGTGGTCTATACGGACGGTTCCGCCGACAGAAAGCCGGTTAAATGGGAAATTTCCGGGGACGGCACAACTGCGGCGGGGGAGGTCCTGCAGAACAAGTACCCGTATCCCAGCGCCTGCGGCTGGGCGGATCCGGTGATCTATCGGTATGAGGGACGGTGGTATTTTCTTGCCACAAACGACAACACGGGGGATGTAGGGCTTTATATCAGGCGCGCCGATTCCGTGGAGGGGCTCTTTGCGGCGGAAAACGAGCCAAGTCTGATCCTGGCCTATGATGAGGAGCGGGATTTTATCCAGACATTCTGGGCGCCTGAGTTCCACCAGATCGGCGGGGAGCTGTATATCCTTCTTGCCATCGGCGGAAGGCAGTGGTCGCCCCATTCTCATATGATGAAACTAAAAAAGGGAAAGGACCTTTTAGACAGTGCTTCCTGGGAGGAACCGGTGCGGGTAGTGAGAGCGGACGGAAGCGATCTGGCGCCGGGGAAGATCACGCTGGACATGACGTATTTTCAGGTGCAGGGCAGGCATTATCTGTGCTGGTCCCAGCGCCGGTTTAATCCGGATTCCGGCTCCATGCTCTACATCGCGGAGACGAATGAAGCTGCGCCCTGGATCTTAAAGTCCGAGCCGGTGCTGCTTTCCCGTCCGCTTTACGGTTGGGAGAACCAGTCCGGCACTGTCAACAACGAGGGCCCTTATCCGTTGTTTGTGGGAGAAAAGCTGTACTTGACCTATTCTGGCGGGGCTGCGGGAGGATATTCCTATGTGGTGGGTTATCTGGAGCTGGAAAACGGACAGGATCCGCTGAAGCCGGAAAGCTGGAAAAAGTCTGTCTGTCCGGAGAGTTCTTCCGTGATGTTTGGCGACAGGGAAGGTCCTGCCCACAACAGTTTCTTTGTGGGGGATGACGGAAAGACTTACTTTGCCTGTCACGCCCAGAGGCTGGGGGAGGATGAACACCGGAATACATCCATCACCCGTCTCCAGATCAATGCAAAGGGGAGACCTGTGCTGGGTCTGGAGCCGGAAGAAGATCTGCCGGAGAACCGGAAGTATGTCACGGTCAGACTGAAGGGATAAAATATGGGAATTGTCAGGATGTAACAACTTCAGCCCTCGTCAGCCATATTCAGCGGAAAAATTCGTGCGAGCGCGATTTTTCGCCGAATATGGCTGACGGCTGAGTTGTTATGCCAGAATAAACGAAATAACGATAATGCTTGCACATCAAATGAAAAGGTGCTATTCTGAAATAGAATTATATTGGTGAACGGAACAAAATAAGAAGAAAGGAGGAGTATGCATGCTGAGTACAGAGGATTTGCAGGCGATAAAGGACCTGTTTGAGAAAACGGTAGTCGTTCGCCTGGATCAACTGGATGGTCGGATGGAGCGTATGGAAGGCCGGATGGAACATCTGGAAGGTTGTGTAGATCAGCTGAACGACCGGATGGAGCACCTGGAAGGCCGAATGGAGCACCTGGAAGGTTGTGTAGATCAGCTGAACGACCGGATGGATCAACTGGATGGTCGAATGGAGCATCTGGAAGGTTGTGTAGATCAGCTAAACGATCGTATGGAGCACCTGGAAGGCCGAATGGAGCAACTGGAAGGTCGTGTAGATCAGCTGAACGATCGAATGGAGCAACTGGAAGGTCGTGTAGATCAGCTGAACGATCGGATGGAGCACCTGGAAGGCCGAATGGAGCATCTGGAAGGTTGTGTAAATCAGCTGAACGGCCGAATGGAGCACTTGGAAGGCCGTGTAGACCGCCTGGACCGTCTGGAAAGATTCTTTATGGAAGAACTGGAGCGTGTCCGCAGTATTCTGGAAAAACGCATTGATGCGCTGGAAGAAAAGGTTTCGGAAATTGCGGAATATTACAGGATCAGAAGATTGGAAGACGACAACACGGCAATCCTGCTGAAACTGCATGACGAACTGGAAAAGCGGGTCGCACGTCTGGAAAAGATGGCCTGCTGAACATAGCCGTTTATCGAAACCGTACCGGATTTCAGGGGAAATGCAAAACCGTAAGAGGCGGAGCATTTCCCCTTTCAGGTAGCGGCTTTTCTTTGTCCGGCAACAGTCCGGTGACAGACAAAAACAGTCTGGGGCGACAGGAAACAGGCTGAAGCCTGCAGCAAAAACAGATACGTTTCTGCAGAGACAGGACTTGCGGCCGGTTTCATCTGTACTGCTGGTTGAAAAGGTTCGGAAGGAAAGGACTATGAAAAAGAAGGTTGTGACAGGTATGTCAGGAGGGGTGGATTCCTCCGTCGCCGCCTGGCTTTTAAAAGAACAGGGTTATGAGGTCATCGGCGTCACCATGCAGATCTGGCAGGACGAAGACGCGGATACCGTGCAGGAAAACGGAGGCTGCTGCGGACTGTCGGCGGTGGAAGACGCGAGACGTGTGGCGGAACAGCTTGGCATTGCCCATTATGTGATGAATTTCAAAGAGGAATTTAAACGGCATGTGACAGACTATTTCGCAGCGGAATATAGAAAGGGCAGAACGCCGAACCCCTGCATTGCCTGTAACCGGTATGTGAAATGGGAAGCGCTTTTAAGACGCAGCCTGGAGATCGGGGCGGATTATATCGCTACCGGGCATTACGCCAGAATTGAGCGGCTTTCCAACGGCCGGCTCGCTCTGCGCGGCGCTGTCACGGCCGCGAAGGACCAGACCTATGCGCTGTACAGCCTGACGCAGGAACAGCTTTCGCGGACTCTTTTTCCTGTGGGAGCGTACACGAAGGAGCAGATCAGGGAGCTGGCGGCCGGTCTGGGACTGGCAGTTGCGGACAAGCCGGACAGCCAGGAGATCTGTTTTGTGCCGGACGGCGATTACGCGGGTTTTATTGAACGGGAGGCGGGAGCCGGGCTTCCCGGGCCCGGCAATTTTGTGGATCAGTCCGGCAGGGTGCTGGGACGGCATAAGGGGATCATCCATTACACGATAGGGCAGAGAAGGGGGCTGGAGCTTCCCATGGGCGAGCGGGTGTACGTGACCCAGATCAGGCCGGAAACCAACGAGGTGGTCATCGGAGGGAACGAGGATGTATTTTGCCGGGAATTGATCTGTGACGATGTAAATTATATGGCGGTGGAAGATATTGGGGCACCCTTGGATGTCCGGGCCAAGATACGGTACAATCACAGCGGAGAGGAATGCCGGATCGAAAAGCTGTCGGACGGAAAGATCGCATGCCGTTTTGTGCGGCCGGTACGGGCGGTTACGCCGGGGCAGGCTGTGGTATTTTATCAGGGAGAGTATGTGTTGGGCGGAGGAACTATTCTCAGACGGGGAAACGAGTGAAAAGATTCTGAATTTTCATGCGGATAGACAAACGTTCCGAGGAAAAATCTGCGGAAACGAAGACCAAAAAACGCCGGACCGGCACCGCGGCGGTGGTGTGTGCATAATCTGGCAGGAAGAGGAAATCTTTACAGGGAGTTATGTATGGAGTTTGGTATGAACAACGGGACAGCGGCGCCTGTGCGTCCGGGATTTGGCTTTGTGCGAGGGACCATCGTTGACATGATGCCCGCGGGCCGGGGCGGAAGACGCGGCGACGGGTGTATGCAGCTTGTATCTCTGGAGACGGAGGACGGAAATCCCGTGAACGTCATATTGTCCCCTGCAGCCTATGTGGTGGATTATGAAACGCTGTCGGTGGGAATGAACTGCACGTTCTGGTATCTGGCAGACGCGCCGATGATCCTGATCTACCCGCCCCAGTACAACGCGGTGGTGGCGGCAAGGGACAGAAATGACCGGATGGTGGATGTGAGCCGGTACGGGCAGAATCTGGTGAACCAGGAGCGCACCCTGCAGCTAAAGCTGGACGGATCCGTAGACATCCGGACCATAAACAACCAGTATTTTCAGGGAAGTCCCGCAAACCACGATCTGGTGGTGATTTACGAGACTTCCACAAGAAGCATTCCGGCCCAGACCACGCCCAAAAAGATCGTGGTGCTCTGCGGCTGAGAGGCTTTATATTTTAATAAACTCCGGCGTCCTTTTTTCAAATACGGTGTAGTACCGGAAACCGCAGGCCGCAAGCAGCTCCGATGCCCGCACGAAGCAGGAGGCAATGTCCTCAGGCGTATGAGCGTCGGAGCCAACGGTCACGATCTCGCCCCCCAGTTCCCGGTAACGTTTCAGAATTTCTCCACAGGGGTGTGCCTCGCGCATCCCTTTTTTCAGTCCGCCTGTATTGAGTTCCAGGCCCTTTTCCTTTTCAATCAGCGTCTTCAGGATCTCGTCGAACAGGTCCCGGTATTTTTCATAGGAGTAATTTCTGTCCCGATTGGGGCCATAGCGGACAACGTAATCCAGATGGCCGTATACGTCAAAGCAGGAAAACTTTTTCGCGTTTTCCAGAACGGATTCAAAGTATTCCCGATAGGCGGCTTCTTCGGAACGCCCCTCATAGAAGGCGGGATAGTAAGGATCGCGGCCGTGGCAGATATGGGAGGAGCCGATCACAAAGTCGAACTCGTAGGATTTGGCGTAGACGCTGATCTGGCGGAACGCTTCCGGCATAAGACCCAGCTCCACGCCGAAGAGAAGCCGGATCTTCCCGGCATACTTTTCCTTCAGGCATGCAAGGTCGTAGAGATAGGAGTCGGTGTTCAGCAGAAAAAGATCTCCGGGACCCTCCGGGGAGTCAGGGAAATCAATATCGTGGTGCTCGGTAAAGCACATGGTATCAAGGCCCAGCCCGATGCCGCGCAGTACCATTTCCTCCAGCGGCGCCTGGGAGTCGCCGGAGTGGGACGAATGAAGGTGACAGTCTGATCTTACAGGCATTTGTGTTCTCCTTGGAAACTGTTCTCGGTTACTGTTTTATCGGTTTCAGTATAACATATCTGTCAAGCGGGTGCATATTCCGCCGGGCATATTTATAAACAAACTGTAAAATTTCTGTACAAACCGGAATTATTTTTAATTTGCTCTTGAATTATAGCGGGAAATTATGTAAAATATCCTTGCTGATAAAATTTTGACAATCTGACAGGTTCTGTCAGCATTGCCGGAATCTATAAAAAATATATTTTAGGAGGAAACTAAAATGGCAGTAAGAGTAGCAATCAACGGTTTCGGCCGTATCGGCCGTCTGGCATTCAGACAGATGTTCGACGCAGAAGGATATGAGGTCGTTGCGATCAACGATCTGACCAGCCCCACCATGCTGGCGCATCTGCTGAAGTATGACTCCTCTCAGGGCAAGTACAAGTATGCAGACTCCGTAGTCGCAGGAGAGGACAACATCACCGTAAACGGCAAGACCATCACCATCTATAAAGAAGCGGATGCATCCAAGCTTCCCTGGGGTGAACTGAAGGTAGACGTTGTTCTGGAGTGCACCGGTTTCTACACCTCCAAGGAAAAGGCAAGCGCACATATTACCGCTGGCGCACGCAAGGTTGTGATCTCCGCTCCTGCGGGAAATGACCTTCCTACCATCGTATACAATGTAAACCACAAGACCCTGAAGCCCGAAGATACCGTTATTTCCGCAGCTTCCTGCACCACAAACTGCCTGGCTCCCATGGCTAAGGCTCTGAATGACTGCAGACCCATCATGAGCGGTATCATGACCACCGTTCACGCTTACACCGGCGACCAGATGATCCTTGACGGACCTCAGAGAAAGGGCGATCTGAGAAGAAGCCGTGCAGGCGCATGCAACATCGTTCCCAACTCCACCGGCGCAGCAAAGGCCATCGGCCTTGTTATCCCTGAGCTGAACGGCAAGCTGATCGGTTCCGCACAGCGTGTTCCTACCCCTACCGGTTCCACCACGATCCTGGTAGCCGTTGTAAAGGGCGCTGTGACCAAGGATGAGATCAATGCGGCAATGAAGGCAGCGGCAACCGAGTCTTTCGCATACAATACCGATGAGATTGTATCTTCCGATATTGTGGGAAGCACTTATGGTTCCATCTTCGACGCAACCCAGACCATGGTTGCTCCTATGGAGGACGGCAACACGCAGGTTCAGGTTGTTTCCTGGTATGACAATGAGAACAGCTATACTTCTCAGATGGTTCGTACCATCAAGTACTTCAGCGAGCTTCGCTAAGACGTCTGAAACGAAGGCCTATAGAGGGTCCGGTCAATTGGACCGGACCCTTTTTTCGTAAGGCGGACGGCCTGCGCTGCCGGATGCGGCAAAATGCTGCCGGAGGCCATGGCGGAAAGAATTTCTGAATAAGGAAAGAATAGGCGCAAAATGCGCGTAAGGAGGTATAAGGTAGAAAATGGGCTTGAACAAAAAATCCGTAGACGACATCAACGCAAAGGGCAAGAGGGTTCTGGTGAGATGTGATTTCAACGTTCCCTTAAAGAATGGCGAGATCACAGACGAGACCCGTATCGTTGCGGCGCTTCCCACCATCAAAAAGCTGATCAACGACGGCGGAAAGGTGATCCTCTGCTCCCATCTGGGCAAGGTAAAGAACGGCCCCAACGAGGGCGAATCCCTGGCTCCCGTGGCAAAGAGACTGTCTGAGAAGCTGGGCAAGGAAGTGGTTTTTGTAGGCGATTACAACGTGACCGGTGAGGCTGCGACAAAGGCTGTGGAAGCGATGAAGGACGGCGATGTGGTCCTGCTCCAGAATACCCGTTTCCGCGGTTCGGAGGAAACGAAGAACGGCGAACAGTTCAGCAAGGAACTGGCGGATCTGGCAGACCTGTATGTATGCGACGCATTCGGCTCGTCCCACAGGGCTCACGCATCTGTGGAAGGCGTTACGAAATTCATCACTGCAAAAGGCGGCCAGAATGTGGTGGGCTACCTGATGCAGAAAGAGATCAATTTCCTGGGCAATGCCGTGGAGAATCCCGTGAGACCTTTTGTTGCCATCCTGGGCGGCGCGAAGGTGGCCGACAAGCTGAACGTGATCTCCAACCTGCTTGAGAAGTGTGATACCCTGATCATCGGCGGCGGTATGGCATACACCTTTTTAAAGGCACAGGGAATGGAAGTCGGCAATTCGCTTGTGGATGACGAGAAGATCGACTATTGTAAGGAAATGATGGAAAAGGCAAAGAAGCTGGGGAAAAAGATGTTGCTTCCCATCGACACCACCATCGCAAAGAGCTTCCCCGATCCCATCGACGGACCGGTAGAGATTTCCTATGTGGATGTAGATAAGATCCCTTCCGATATGGAAGGTCTTGACATCGGCCCCAAGACCCAGCAGCTTTTTGCAGACGCGGTAAAGAGTGCAAAGACTGTGGTTTGGAACGGTCCTATGGGCGTGTTCGAGAATCCTACGCTGGCGGCGGGCACCATCGCTGTGGCGAAGGCGCTTGCGGACACGGACGCGACGACCATCATCGGCGGCGGTGATTCCGCGGCAGCCGTGAATCAGCTTGGCTTCGGCGACAAGATGAGCCATATTTCCACCGGCGGTGGCGCATCCCTGGAATTCCTGGAGGGCAAGACGCTTCCCGGCGTTGCGGCGGCTGACGACAAGTAGGACGACCGGAAAGAGCGATAGGAATAAAATGAAATGAGGAAAAAATCATGGCAAGAAAGAAAATTATAGCCGGCAACTGGAAGATGAACATGACTCCCAGCAAGGCCGTAGAGTTGATCAACACGTTGAAGCCTCTGGTAAAAAACGATGACGTGGATGTTGTTTTCTGCGTTCCCGCGATCGACATTATCCCTGCGGTAGAGGCTGCCAAGGGAACCAACATTCAGATCGGCGCAGAAAATATGTATTTTGAGGAGAAGGGCGCTTTCACCGGCGAGATCGCTCCCGACATGCTCACCGACGCGGGCGTAAAGTACGTCATCATCGGCCATTCCGAGCGCAGAGAGTATTTTGCGGAGACTAATGAGACGGTCAACAAGAAGGTGCTGAAGGCGTTTGAACACGGCCTGACTCCGATTATCTGTTGCGGCGAGACGCTCACCCAGAGGGAGCAGGGCGTTACCATCGACTTTATTCGTCAGCAGATCAAGGTGGCATTCCTGAATGTGACCGCAGAGCAGGCGGCCGGAGCGGTCATCGCTTACGAGCCCATCTGGGCCATCGGCACCGGCAAGGTAGCTACCACGGAACAGGCTCAGGAAGTCTGCAAGGCCATCCGTGACTGCATCGCGGAAATTTATGACGATGCCACCGCGGCTGCGATCCGCATTCAGTATGGCGGCAGCGTATCCGCTTCCAGCGCTCCCGAGCTGTTTGCTCAGCCCGATATCGACGGCGGTCTGGTAGGCGGCGCTTCCCTGAAGCCCGACTTTGGCCAGATTGTAAACTACCGTAAGTAAGGTCAGCGGAGCAGTCTGTGTAACAATGGTCAGAAAACCTCCTTTTCCATCGCCTGATACAGGCTGCGGAAAGGAGGTTTTTATTTTTGTGTAACAGTTCAGCCGGCAGTCGTATTCATCGAAAAATCATGCTCGCATGAATTTTTCGATGAATACGACTGCCGAGGGAGCGCCATTTCATGAGCAAAGGCAGGCGCGTAGCGCCGAATAGCGCGTTAGCGCGGCTTTGCGAATGGCGCGGGCTGAACTGTTACTTTTTTGTAAAAATCAGCTCCCTGTGCAGTTGCAGGAAAAAACGAAAAGTGATATGCTGATTTGTGGAATTGTATTTCATTTTATGGCAGCAGGAGAAGAGACATGGGAAAAGGTGCGTGGATCAGTTTGTTTGCGCTGGTCTTCATTGTTCTGTTTTTTATTCCGAATCTGATCTGTTTTTTCATAAGGCCCCAGGAGCGGTACAGGTCCGGAAATGTTTTGATCTGGCTTTTGAACCTCGTGGGCGGAGCCGCCGCTTTGTTTACAGGGGTGTTCTGGCTGGATAGCCGGATCAGGGGCTTTTATTCCGTTGAGGAGTTTCTCTGTTTCTGGCTGGGCAGTATAGGGCTGATCCTTGTGAACTGGGTGGTATGGATTTTGTACCTTGTCATGTCCCGGCCTTCCCGCGGGGGTGTACCGGGGGAAGAAAAATCCGCAGGGATCGGAAGGCGCAGGAAGATTCTTCAGATCGTTCTGGCGGTGCTGCCGGTCTGTCTTTTTTCCCTGCATGGAATCGCGCAGCGGTATCCTGCGCTGATGATATGCAGTGCCATATTTGCCGTGGGCCATCTTTTGACGGCCTGGGAAAAGATAAGAAAGGCGTAACGTGTTATCTTCCGGCGGGAGGAAGGAGACTGTATGATATTTAAATGCAAAAACTGTGGAGGAAATACGGTATATAGTCCGGAAAGGCATGGAATGTACTGCCCGTTCTGTGACAGTGAGGGTAGCGAGGAGAGAACCGACGAAAGTCTGGGCTCGATCACAGTGTGTCCCAATTGCGGCGGAGAGCTAAAGGTGGAGGAGCACACCTCCGCCACAAAATGTCCCAGCTGCGACTGTTATCTGATCCTTAACGAAAGGGTGGAGGGGGAGTATGCGCCCCGGTTCATCATTCCCTTTCAGCTGGGCAGGGAGACCTGTAAGCTTTCCCTGCGGGAAAAGTTTAAAAAGTGCCGTTTTGCGCCTGTGGATTTTTTAAGTGAAGCCCGGCTGAATGAGATGGAGGGAGTTTATGTTCCCTTCTGGTTTTTTGACTATGACACCCACTGGGATTTTCAGGCTGAGGGAACGAAGGTGAGAAGCTGGACCAGCGGCGACACCGCCTATACGGAGACGTCCACTTACGACGTGAGACGGGATATGGACATCCCGTTCCGGAAGATCCCGGTGGATGCTTCCGAGAAGATGCCCGATCATGTGATGGATCTGATGGAACCCTATCAATATCAGCAGATGGAGGACTTTGATCCCCGGTATATGTCCGGCTTTTACGCCGAAAAATATAATATGCCTGCACAGACGGTGGAGGAACGGGCGAAGAAAAAGATGACGGATGACGCCGAAAATATCCTTCAGGGTACATATTCCGGCCAGTATAATTCTGTGAAGGTGATAAAAAAAAATCTGAACCTGTATAACAGCTCCTGCGGATACGGCATGCTTCCTGTGTGGAAGTATTTCTATCAGTACGGGGGGCAGACGTATCCCTTTTATGTGAATGGCCAGACAGGCAAGATCGTGGGAAACGCGCCGATTTCAAAAAAGAAAGTGTGGGCTTACGCGGGGACGGTCTGGGCGTGTCTAACTCTGATCCTGGTGATGATCCAGATGATCGGGAGGATGCTGTAGAGCAGCTGTGACAGGAAAGAGGAGATATGGATAAGGAGTTGAAAAGAGAAGCACTGAGACAGTACATAAGATTTTTCCGGGTGTGGTTCGTGGCGGCAGGTCTGTTTGCGGCGGTCGGGATCGGTCTGGCTGTGTCCAGAAATGTCAGGCCCCGGGGGAACGAAGGAGCGCCGGCGGAGCGGGTTTACGATTATGCCGACGTGCTGACCGACGGAGAGGAAGAAAAGCTGAGGAACCAGATTGAAAAAGCGCAGAAACGTCTTAGGATGGATATTGTGATCGTAACGTTCCGGGAGTCTGTGGAGGGCGCCGACGTTTTGGGAAGCAGGGTGATGAAGGAGTATGAGCTTCCGTATACGCGCTGGGAGGATAACATGCAGGCGCTTGCGGATGATTTCTGGGACCGGAATGGGTACGGCTATAACCGGAGCTATGAAGGGGACGGTATCCTTCTGCTCCACAACTGGTATCCCGGACAGAACGGCGAGCATCTGAGTACCAGCGGGAAGGCGATGAAAAAGCTTGCAGACATCGACCGGCTGGACGAGATCTTGTATCAGGTGGACAATTATTATGCAGCTGATCCCTGCCGGGCCTATTCCGAATTTATAAAAGAGGCGGAGAGGCAGCTTGGCAGGACGCCGATACCCTGGTTCATCGTAGTCGTTGTGCCTGTATTGATCGCTGTGGTTTTCGCGTCCAGCTGTCAAAGCCAGAATTCCGAAAAATACGCTGTTTCCCCAAAGGCTTATATAACAGACGGAAAGCCTGTGATAAATGGCCAGACGGATGCGTTCCTGCATAAGCACGTGTCCAGCCGGCATATTCAGAGGGACAGCGGCGGTGGTTCCAGCAGAGGCGGTTCCAGCGGAGGCGGCAGTCACCGCAGCAGCAGCGGAGCCAGCCACGGCGGCACAAGCCACAGGCATTGAACATCGGCATACAAAAAGAGCGCCTATGTAGAGGGATAGGCGCTCTTTTTCTGCGTTTTATGTTTCAAAATTAAGCCATCTGGTTTACTGCCCTGCTGATGCGGGAAACCTTGCGGGCCGCGTTGTTCTTATGGTAAACGCCCTTGCTGCAGGCCATCTCGATCGTCTTGGTAGCGGATACAAGCTGTGCGTTTGCGGCAGCCTTATCTCCGGACTCGATAGCGGCGTAGACCTTTTTGATTGCGGTCTTCACGCCGGACCTGATGGCTTTATTTCTGTCAGCCTTTGTGCGGTTTACTAAGATCCTCTTCTTTGCGGATTTGATATTAGCCAAGTTTTGTACACCTCCATCTTGTATAAACTGAATTGAGTTACGCCTGGTCCGCCTCAGTCAGACACGGGGAACCGAGGCAAACATACCATTGTAGTTTATAAAATATTTGAATATTTGTCAATACATAATCCATCATTTTTTGAGAAAACTGTTTTGTAGAGCAACCAGTCAACCTTGCGAGGAAAACAGTGATGGGAAATTTTCAGGTGAGGACCGATCTGGCGCTGGAAGCCAGAGAGAGCATCGGGGAAGCGGACGGCGAACTTCGGGGCGTCAGGGTAGAAGAGTATTATAAGGACGAGGAGGATGTCCGGGTCACAAAGGTCATGATCGATACCAGGAACGCAGCAAAGGCGATGGGAAAACCGGTAGGGATTTATGTGACGATGGAGGCGCCTGCCATGGTGGAGCCGGATGAAGATTATCACAGGGAAATATCGGAGTGCCTGGCGAGAGAGCTTCTGAATCTGCTGCCGGGTTCCGAAGAAGAGCAGTCCGTCCTGGTGGTAGGGCTGGGAAACCGGGAGGTGACGGCGGATTCGCTGGGGCCGCAGGCTGTGGACAATTTATTGATCACACGTCATATCGTCAGGGAATACGGGAAAGCCGCCTATAACTGTGAGAAGATGAATCTGGTCAGTGCGCTGGAGCCCGGGGTCATGGCAAAAACGGGCATGGAGACGGCGGAGATTGTAAAGGGCGTGGTCCGTGAGACCGACCCGGATGTATTGATCGTGATTGACGCGCTGGCTGCCCGCAGCATCCGGCGCCTGAACCGTACCATTCAGATCACGAATACCGGCATACAGCCGGGGTCCGGCGTAGGTAACCACAGGAACGCTCTGACGAAGGAGAGCCTTGGCGTGCCTGTGATCGCCATCGGCATTCCGACAGTGGTGGACGCGGCAACCATCGTGGCCGACGCCATGGAAAAACTCCTGGAAGAGGAAAAGGAAGTGGACGCGGTGAAGCTTGTGAGCAGGCAGCAGACAAATTTTCCGGAGCTGAACAACATGTACATGACGGGAAAAGATATCGACGCGGTGATAAAACGTGTAAGCTACACGGTTTCCGAGGGAATCAACATCGCGATGGAAATGGGAATGACGCGAATGGAATGAGGCGGACGGACATATATTAAAAGGAGTCTGCAACCGATGTATCGGGAAGGGAAGTGTTCACCGTAGGTAGAGAAGGCAAAAGCCGCCTGGTTCCGTTGGTAAAGCTTGCCGCCGCCGTTTTTCTGATGCTTAGTTTTCAGACGGTTACGGCGGGTGCGGCAGAACGGGAAGAGGAACACGCGAAGGAATCCGGCCCTTTCGGCAAAGCCATGCTCGGGGAGCTGGCCGAAACGGCGGAAAAAGCGCTGTACGGAACATACATGCCAGGTCTTTTATACGCGCTGGAGCCGGATCACAAGACCTCCTGGATCCTGCAGGAGCAGATCGACAGCCTGCTGCCCTTTTACGGCTATCTTGCGCAGGAGCGTGGCACAGGACCTGACAGCGCCGGTATGGAGGAAACGCTGATGGCGGAGAGGGAGGAAGAAAACGGACAGGAGAAAGCTGCACCCTCCGTCCTTCCGATGCCCCAGGAGGTGCCGGACGCGGAAGCGGAGGAGGGCGCGGAGAGCAGTCTCCAGGAGCTTCTGAAGGCGGAAAATGAGGCCGCGATGATAACGGATCCTGCAGCGGCCGGGGAGTGGACAGACGGATTTGTCCCTCATAACAGACAGGCACAGGTGGATCTTTCCAGGCTGGAAAATTATGAAACACTGGTAAAGGAGTTTTACACTGTCGATGCCAATACCATGGCCGGCAGCGATCAGCTGAATGTGGACAGCCTGACGGGCAGGGACATGTCGATAGCAAAAGACGGGGAGGGCCCCCAGATTCTGATTTACCATACTCATTCTCAGGAAGGGTTCGCGGATTCTGTCCCCGGGGATGATGCCACCAACATCCAGGCGGTGGGGGAGCATCTGGCGCAGATATTGGAAAATACATACGGCTACCGGGTGCTCCATCACACCGGGGAATATGATATTGACGGAAGAGACGACGCATATGCAAACGCCCTGCCGGGAGTGGAGCGTGTCCTTGCGGAGAATCCTTCCATTCAGGTGGTTATCGATCTCCACAGGGATCAGATGCCGGAACAGACCAGACTGGTCACGGATCTGGACGGAAGGCCCACTGCAA
The DNA here is from genome assembly GCA_947627535.1 of uncultured Acetatifactor sp. Taxonomy (GTDB): domain Bacteria; phylum Bacillota; class Clostridia; order Lachnospirales; family Lachnospiraceae; genus Acetatifactor. The sequence goes on along the minus strand of CANQWM010000006.1, from coordinate 14,469 downwards.
GATTTATGTTTTTTAACGGTCTCAGCCGGACAAAAACAACGGGGGACATTTCCTATCTCTATAATGAAAACCTGGCCGATAATCTGGCCTTTTCCTTTCAGATGCAGCTGAAGGCGGCGGAATATTATCCCGGCCTGACCCGCAAGATCTATCTCAAGGGTTACCGCTATAACATGCACCTGAGACCGAGAACGCTGCTGATAGAACTGGGGGCGCAGAACAACACGCTGGAAGAAGCCATGAATGCCTGCGACCCGCTGGCGCATATTCTGGATATGGTTTTGTCGGGAGAGTAGGCGCCACAGTCAGACGCCGTTTCCTGTGTGTCTGGACAATCCGGAAAAATTCTGATACAATAACCGTATTGTGTATCAGTGCGCGCAGAGCGGCTTTCGGAAGATAAAGTCCGGCTGTTCTGCGGGAAATGAGGAGTTTTCAATGGCAGCAGATCAGAGCAGGATCCGTAACTTTTGTATTGTCGCCCATATCGATCACGGCAAATCCACGCTGGCGGACCGCATCATTGAGATGACCGGCCTGCTTACCAGCAGGGAGATGCAGGATCAGGTGCTGGACAATATGGAGCTGGAGCGGGAGAGGGGAATCACCATCAAGGCGCAGGCAGTCAGAACGGTCTATAAGGCAAGGAACGGAGAAGAATATATTTTTAACCTGATTGATACGCCTGGCCATGTGGATTTTAATTATGAGGTGAGCCGCTCTCTGGCGGCCTGCGACGGCGCGATCCTGGTGGTGGATGCCGCCCAGGGAATCGAGGCCCAGACACTGGCGAACGTATACCTTGCGCTGGACCACAACCTGGATGTGTTCCCTGTCATCAATAAGATTGATCTTCCCAGCGCCGATCCCAAACGTGTCATCGAGGAGATCGAGGATGTGATCGGGATCGAGGCCCAGGACGCTCCGCTGATCTCCGCCAAGAACGGGATCGGCATTGAAGAGGTGCTGGAACAGATCGTGGCGAAGATCCCGGCGCCCAAGGGGGATCCCTCCAATCCCCTTAAGGCCCTGATCTTCGACTGTATCTATGATTCCTATAAGGGTGTCATCATTTTCTGCAGGATCATGGAAGGCACTGTAAAAAAGGGAACCGTGATCCGCATGATGGCTACCGGAGCGAAAGAGGAAGTGGTGGAGGTAGGGTATTTCGGCGCGGGGCAGTTCATCCCCTGTGAGGAGCTGTCCGCGGGGATGGTGGGTTATATTACGGCTTCCATCAAAAACGTGAAGGATACCGCCGTCGGCGATACGGTGACGGATGCGGACAACCCCTGCGCAGAACCGCTGCCCGGTTATAAGAAGGTGCAGTCCATGGTCTACTGCGGCATGTATCCCGCGGACGGGGCAAGGTATCCGGATCTGCGGGACGCGCTGGAGAAACTGAAGCTGAATGACGCTTCCCTGTACTATGAGCCGGAGACCTCTGTTGCGTTGGGATTCGGCTTCCGATGCGGATTTCTGGGGCTGCTCCACCTCGAGATCGTTCAGGAACGGCTGGAGCGGGAGTACAATCTGGATCTGGTGACAACGGCCCCCGGTGTGGTGTACAGGGTTTATAAGACCGACGGGGAGATGATAGAGCTGACCAATCCCTCCAATCTGCCGGACCCTTCTGTCATCGAACACATGGAGGAGCCCATCGTGAGCGCCGAGATCATGGTGACCAGCGAATATGTGGGTTCCATCATGGAGCTGTGTCAGGAACGGAGGGGAAGGTATCTGGGAATGGAATATATGGAAGGGACCAGGGCGCTTCTGAGATATGAACTTCCGCTGAACGAGATCATATATGATTTCTTTGACGCCCTGAAATCCCGGTCCAGGGGGTATGCCTCCTTTGACTATGACATCAAGGGCTATGAGCCCGCGAAGCTGGTGAAGCTTGATATCCTGATCAACCGGGAGGAGGTGGATGCCCTGTCCTTCATCGTCCACGCCGACTCCGCCTATGAGCGGGGGAGGAAGATGTGTGAAAAGCTGAAGGATGAGATCCCGAGACATCTTTTTGAGATTCCCATCCAGGCGGCGGTGGGAGGAAAGATCATTGCCAGAGAAACGGTGAAGGCCATGCGCAAGGACGTTCTTGCCAAGTGCTACGGCGGAGATATTACCCGGAAAAAGAAGCTGCTGGAGAAACAGAAGGAGGGAAAGAAGCGTATGCGCCAGATCGGCAGCGTGGAGATTCCCCAGAAAGCCTTTATGAGCGTGTTGAAGCTGGATGACAGAAAATAGAGAACTGGAATTGTATTTTCATATTCCCTTTTGTGTTCGGAAATGCCTGTACTGCGATTTTTTGTCCGCTCCTGCGCATCCGGCGGTGAGAAGACGGTACATGGAGGCACTGGTCCGGGAGACGAAGGAACGGGCGGAGGCGTACCGGGACTGCGGGGTCACCTCCGTTTTTATAGGCGGCGGGACGCCTTCCCTGGCGGACACGGACCAGGTGGAGGAGCTGTTGGATGAGGTACGGCGCAGCTACCGGCTTTCCGGGGAGGCGGAGCTTACCATAGAGGTCAACCCGGGAACCGTGGACGGTGAAAAGCTGGCCCGGTTTCGGAGGGCGGGGATAAACCGTATCAGCATCGGGCTTCAGTCCGCGGAGGACAGGCTGCTGGAGGCTCTGGGCAGGATCCATACCTGGGAACAGTTTTTGGAGTGTTATGCAAAGGCCAGAGAAGCGGGGTTTTCCAATGTGAATGTGGATGTGATGAGCGCGCTGCCGGGGCAGAGCCTTTCAGACTGCCGCAGGACGCTGGAGAAGGTGCTTGGGCTGGATCCGCCGCCGGAGCATATCTCCGCCTACAGCCTGATCCTGGAGGAAGGGACGCCGCTTTTTCGGCGGGAGGAGGAACTGGCGGCGCAGGGGAAGAGTATGCTTCCCGACGAGGAGACGGACCGTGCCATGTATCATGAGACAGGGCGGATTCTGGAGCGCGCGGGATATAAACGGTATGAGATTTCAAATTATGCCCGGGCGGGGTATGCCTGCCGGCACAACTGCGGCTACTGGAAACGGAGAGAGTACCTCGGCCTCGGTCTGGGGGCGTCTTCCCTGATAGAGAATGTGCGTTTTAAAAACGGAGAGGATCTGGAGCGTTATCTGGAAGACCCCCTGGGATGCCGCGGGGAGGTACAGGCCCTCTCAAGGCAGGAGCAGATGGAAGAGTTCATGTTCCTTGGCCTGCGGCTGACGGAGGGCGTAAGCGGAGAAGAGTTTCAGCGCTGCTTTGGACAGAGGATGGAGGATGTCTATAAAGAGGTGATCGAAAAATACCTTGCCATGAAGCTTTTGTACCGGACCCATCGTCCCGACGGCACAGGGGGAAGGGAAGAGCGGCTTGCCCTGACCTCCCGGGGGCTTGATGTGAGCAATTATGTGATGCAGGGGTTTCTGTTTTAAGCGGCGCAGGCGGCGGACAGCGAAAGAGGACGCCGCTTTTGCCGCGGTGACAGGCACCGGGGAGAAAAAAAGCTCATAGACTATTGTTGAGAGCAATCCCCGGAGGGAGCTTTGAAGACATTCCTGAAACCGCTGACCTCAGCGGAAGAAGCCGAGCAATGCCGTCTGCTGCGGGAGGGAACCCCTGCGGAAGCCAGACGGGCAAAGGAGATTCTGATCGAACGCAACCTGCGGCTGGTGGCGCATATAGCAAAAAAATATCAGAATGCGGAAGAGGATATGGAGGATTTGATCTCCATCGGCTGTATTGGCCTGATCAAGGCCATAGATACCTTCGACGACAAAAAAGGGAGACTTGCCACTTATGCCTGCCGGTGCATCGACAATGAGCTTCTGATGCTGTTGCGGGGCAAAAAGAAAACCTCCCGGGAAGTGTCTCTGTTTGAACCCATTGGTCAGGATAAGGAGGGAAACGAGATTCACCTGGTTGACGTGATCGAACAGCAGCAGCCCGATATTATTGAGAGCATGGAACTGTCCGGCAATATCCGAAAGCTGTTTCTGCTTTTGGACGAGACGCTGACCGAAAGGGAGAAGGAGATCCTGGTCCTGCGGTACGGCCTCAACGGCGCGCCGGAGGCCACACAGAGCCAGATCGGCGCGAAACTCGGAATCTCCCGCAGCTATGTTTCCCGCATCGAAAAAAAGGCCCTGCAGAAGCTCAGGGACAGATTTGTCTGATAAACATTAAATTTGTCTGAAAAACACTAATTTTTAATTGTGTTTTTCCAATGGTACGTATATAATAAAGGATGTGGGAAGATGTACGGAGGAAAAAGGCAAGCATGAAATTTGTGGAAACGGCTGATCTGAAAACGGGGATGCGTCTGGCAAGGCCCATTTACAACAAAAACGGTGTACTGCTTTTCGAGAGGGATTCCCGGCTGACGCCGCTGACCATAGAAAGCGTAAAAAATTTCGGACTGCTCGGGGTGTATATTCTGGATCCGGCGGAACCCCTTCCGCCCATGTCGGAGGAGGATCTGGAGTTTGAACGGTTTCAGATCACAACGGTCTTTTCTATTCAGGATGAGCTGGAAAAGATTCTCGAGACAGGACATAAGAGCCGTCTGGACAGCATTGTGGCCACGATCCTGAAAAATTACGGACATCTGGAAAACAAGATCAGTTTCTATCAAAATCTCAGAGGACAGGATGACTTTGTCTGCAGGCATTCCCTGAACACCGCAATCTTCTGCGCCATGATCACACACGCCATGAACGTCATGGTAGACGAACAGCTTCAGACCGTGCAGGCCGCCGTGCTGCATGATATCGGCAAGCTGAGGATCCCGAAGGAGGTCCTGTTTGACCGGAGCGGGGAAGCACAGGAACGGCAGGATCGGGTTTACCGGGCACAGCTTGCCGGTCTGGATGTGCTGGAAAATCTTTCCGCGGCAGGACTGAATCTGAAACGGATCTGCAACCAGGCGCTGCTGGCCCAGCAGGAGTTCGACGCCTCAGGCGAGTTTAAGTCGAAGATGAAGATGTCCCTGAAGGCAAAGATCCTGCTGGTGGCAAACCGTTATGATGAGATCACTGCCGTCAATCTGCAGGGAAATGCGGAATCTGAGGTCAAGGCGCTGCAGGAATTTTATGACCATCCGGATGTGTATGACCGGGAGGTGGTGGCCGCTCTGGTCCGCTGTGTCAATACTCTGTTCCCCGGGGTCAGCGTGGAGCTGAACACGGGCGAAAAGGCCCTGGTGGTGGGAGAAAATCCGGGAGATATCTTAAGGCCGAGAGTGCTTACCTTCTCAGATAACTCCATCCTGGACCTGGCCGCTCTGGAGAACAGGGATATCTATGTGGTTGACATTATGAAAACTCTGGACAACCGGTACATCATGAGCAGTATGCCCCAAGGGTCTGTCTGATTCTCTGTTATTTTTTATCTTAAGTGGGCAGGATTCTTTTGATTTTTTCAATGCCGTCTTGTTTGTCTTATGTTTCTCTTTTTGCGAATCGTTATTTTTCTGAGTGTTCTCAAAGGTTTTATGACACATCTTATGACACATCCAAAGGAGGTATCTTTATGTTCAGTACGATCTGTTCAGGCGCGCTCTGGGGTGTACGCGCCTATCTGGTGGCGGTGGAAGTTGATATTGCGAGAGGGCTTCCCTCTTTTTCCATGGTGGGTTCTCTAAGCTGCGAGGCGCGGGAATCCAGAGAGCGGGTCAGCGTGGCTTTGAAAAATGCAGGATTTGATCTGCCGCCGAACCGTGTCACGGTCAATCTTTCCCCTGGGGACCGACGCAAGGAGGGGACTGCCTTTGACCTTGCCATCGGCGTGGGTATGCTGGCGTCCTTATCCTATTTTTCGCCGGACGCGGTTAAGGACACGCTGTTTTTGGGAGAGCTTGGCCTAAACGGCGAGGTAAAGCGGGCGCGGGGTGTGCTGCCTATCGTGCGGGAGGCTGCCCGAAAGGGAATCCGCCAGTGTATTGTACCGCAGGAGAATGCCGCCGAGGGTGCCGTGATTCCCGGGATCATGGTGCGGGGAGCCTCTCATATCTGTCAGGTGCTGAATTTTCTGCGGGCGAAAGAAAGTGAGCGGGAGGAGATCCTGCCCCTTTGCAGGCAGGATCTGGAGAGCCTTCTGGACAGGGAGGACGGGAGGGGCGCGCCGGATTTCGATGAGGTAAACGGGCAGGAAAGCGCCCGGCGCGCGGCGGAGATCGCAGCGGCGGGCTTTCATAACCTCCTGATGGCGGGACCGCCCGGCGCGGGGAAATCCATGATCGCGAAGCGCATTCCGGGGATTCTGCCGCGGCTGACGGCGGAGGAATGTCTGGAGACGACTTCCGTCGCAAGCGTGGCGGGACTTACCGGAGAGGGAGCGGCGCTGGTGACGAAAAGGCCCTTCCAGAGTCCTCATCCTGCCGTCTCGCTGGCGGCGATGGTGGGAGGCGGCACTGTCCCAAAGCCTGGGGTGATCTCTCTGGCCCACAGGGGCGTGCTGTTTCTGGACGAGCTGCCGGAGTTTCGGAGAGAGGTGCTGGACAGTCTCCGCCAGCCTCTGGAAGAACACAGGGTAACGGTTTCCCGGACAGGCGGCAGCATAACCTATCCCAGCGATTTTATGCTGGTCTGCGCCATGAATCCCTGCCCCTGCGGCTACTTCCCGGACAGAAACCGGTGCCGGTGCACGGAGACGCAGGTGAGAAAATATCTGAGCCGGGTGTCGGGGCCGATCCTGGACAGGATCGATCTGTGCGTGGAACTGCAGCCCGTGGATATCACCGGCCTGGGAGGAAAGCGGGGCGAGGAAAGCGCCGCCATACGAAAGCGCGTCCTCTTGGCAAGGGAACGCCAGATCAGGCGGTTTGCCGGAACAGCCTGCCGCTTTAATGCGGATATCGCCGCGGCGGATATAGATCGTTACTGCGCCCTCGGCGGGAAGGAGAAGGCGTGCATGGAGCGTCTGTACCGCTCCCTTCATCTCAGCGCCAGGGCTTACCACAGGCTCCTGAAGGTGGCGAGGACCATTGCGGATCTGGCGGGGGAGGACCGAATCGGGGAGGAACACCTGATGGAGGCGGCATTTTACAGACCGGTGCAGGAATATTGGAGCTGAGTTGGAACTGAAGGCCATGAATTAAGAAAAATGACGGAGAGTATATGGAAAATTTCGGGGAGGCGGGAGCGCATGGAGCGGGAAACAATTTTCGACCGGGAGAGATACAGGGAAGAGGAGATGCCTTACGAACTGTGGCTTTGCAGTTTTCCGAACATGGGAAACCGGCAGGTGCGGAAGCTTGTGGAGCTATGCGGAAGCGCGGAGGCGGTCTATTATGCCGGGATGGACAGATGGCGGCAGGCGCTGACGGAAGAGCAGGCACAGAAGCTGAAAGGGTTTACGGAAGCATGGAGACCGAGGCAGGAATATGAAAGGCTGGCGGCGGAGAACATCGGGCTTGTAACTCTGGCGGACGGCTGTTATCCGGAGAGGCTGCGGCAGATTCCGGACGCGCCCTACGGGCTGTTTTACAGAGGAACATTGCCGGGGGAGGAACCTGCCGTGGCGGTGGTCGGGGCGAGGGATTGTTCCCAGTATGGGAGCTTTGTGGCCAGGAGGCTGGGAGAACTGCTGGGAAGGAGCGGGATCACGGTAGTCAGCGGTCTTGCCAGAGGCGTGGACGGGATCAGCCAGCGGGCCGCCCTGGAGGCGGGAGGAAGGTCCTGGGGCGTCCTGGGATGCGGGGTTGACGTCTGTTATCCGAAGCAGAACAGGGAACTTTACGAAAAGCTGCCGGGACAGGGGTGTCTTCTGTCCTCCTATCCGCCGGGGACCCAGGCCCTCGCCAGAAATTTTCCGCCCAGAAACCGGATCGTCAGCGGACTGGCGGACGCGGTGGTGGTTGTGGAGGCGCGGGAGAAGAGCGGGACGTTGATCACGGTGGACATGGCGCTGGACCAGGGCAGGGAGGTATACGCCGTGCCGGGGCGGATCACCGACAGACTGAGCGACGGCTGCAACCGGCTGATCCGCCAGGGAGCGTCGCCGCTCTTAAATCCGGAAGAGCTTGTGGAGGCGCTGGGGCAGGTGCCCAGGCGGGGCGTCCAGACGAAGCCGGCTGCGCCGGGGGCGCGCCAGGGAAGGCGGTCCCGTGAAAACGCGGGAAGCGGGGAGCGCGCGGAACGGCCCGGACTGCCGCCGGAGCTTGCCGCGGTCTATCAAGCGCTGGACCTTTGTCCCAGGTCTGTAGCCCAAATCCGGGAGGGCCTGCCGGAACGGTTTCGGGAGATCAGCCTGAGCGCCTGCCTGATCCGTCTGTGTGTGGAAGGCATGGCGGTACAGATCAGCCCCGGGCACTTTTGCGTCAGGGGAACGGGGCCTGAGTAGAGACGGCGGCTGGCGCCTTACACTTTTTCTGTCAATGCCGGGGATGCCTGTACAGACGGGCCGGAGAATGACCGGAGGACAGAATTTGGAAGGAAAACGCCTTGCACATTTTTCCTCTTTCCATTATCATAATAGGTATCAGCAGCGCTTGGGAAAGATTCGGGCTTTCGGCGCTTTGTGAGAAGGAGAAACAGACCATGCACAGGGAGAGCACTCGTAAGGTACAGATCGGAAACGTGGTGATCGGCGGGGGAAATCCTGTCCGGATCCAGTCCATGACAAATACGAAGACGGAGGATGTCGCCGCCACTGTGGCGCAGATCCTGCGCCTGGAGGCGGCCGGCTGCGAGATCATACGCTGTACCGTGCCGAATCTGGAGGCGGCGCAGGCCATCTCACAGATCAAGCGGCAGATTCACATTCCGCTGGTGGCGGATATCCACTTTGACTATAAGATGGCCATTGCGGCTATTGAGAACGGGGCCGACAAAATCCGCATCAATCCCGGCAATATCGGGGGGCCTGAGAAGGTCCGGGCTGTGGTGGAGGCGGCCAGGGCAGGAAACATTCCCATCCGCGTGGGCGTCAACGGCGGCTCCCTGGAAAAGGATATTCTTCAGAAATACGGCGGCGTCACCGCGGAAGGCATTGTGGAAAGCGCTTTGGACAAGGTGAAAATGATCGAGGAACAGGGGTATGACAACCTTGTGATCAGCATTAAGTCTTCGGATGTACTGATGTGTGTGAAGGCGCATGAGATCCTTGCAGGGCAGACGCGCTATCCCCTGCATGTGGGGATCACGGAGGCCGGCACCGTTTTAAGCGGCAGTATCAAGTCTGCCATTGGGCTTGGGCTGATTTTGAATCAGGGGATCGGCGATACCGTCCGGGTATCCCTGACCGGGGATCCCGTAGAGGAAGTCCGCGCCGCCAGGCTGATCCTGCGGACCCTTGGCCTGCGAAAGGGCGGAATCGAGGTGGTGTCCTGTCCCACCTGCGGCAGGACGAAAATCGATCTCATCGGGCTTGCGGCGAAGGTGGAAAGACTGGTGGAGGATTATCCGCTGGATATCAAGGTGGCGGTCATGGGATGCGCGGTGAACGGGCCCGGGGAAGCCAGGGAAGCGGATATCGGTATAGCGGGCGGCCAGGGAGAGGGCCTTTTGATCCGGAAAGGCGAGATTGTAAAAAAGGTGCCGGAGGACCAGCTTCTTGCGGCGCTGAAGGAAGAATTGGACAACTGGAGCGGAATGTGATGTCGAAACCGTTTTTTGACGTATTTCCCACTTTAAAAATAGACAATCCCCTGCATGACAGGCTGGCCGAGACCTGTGTGGAGCGGGTCAGCGCCACAAAAAATAAGGATTCCATGCGCGTTTACCTGTTCAGCACAAGGCTGATCCTGAAAGAGGATATCTTGACGGCGCAGGAGGAAATCAAAAAACAGCTCTTTCCGGGCGTCGGCATGGCTGTGCGGATTCAGGAGCGTTTTTCGCTTTCTTCCCAGTATACGCTGGAAAATCTCATGACGATCTACCGGGACAGCCTTCTCGCGGAATTTCGGGAATACGGGCATATTGAATACAATGCGTTCCGGACGGCGCAGATCGCGTATCCTACACCGGATACTCTTTCGCTCACCCTGGAGGACACGGTGCTAAACCGCAGCAGAGAGGAGGAGCTTGTCAGAATACTGGAGAAGATCCTGGTGGAAAGATGCGGCCTGAAAGCCGGCGTGGAGATCGCCTATCGGGAGGCGGAAACCGGCAGGTTTGCACAGGATGATGAACTGAGGCTGCAGCGGAAGGTCAGCGAGATTATGCGGCGCGCAGGAGGGGAAGGCGGCGCGGAGCCTGAAACCGCCGCTGCCGGCAGTGCGGCCGCGGATCGTCCCCGGAAGGAGAAAACGGCCGACATCCAGGAGGGAGCTCCGGCGGGGGGCGAGAAAGGAAGGGGCGAGAAAGGAAGGGGCGAGGGCGTAAGATACGGCGACAGGCAGAGACCCCTTAAGACATCTGAGAATCCGGATGTGATCTACGGCAGGGATTTTGACGATGAAGCGATCCGGATAGAAGAAATAGAGGGCGAGATCGGGGAAGTGACCGTCCGCGGGAAAGTGACCAAGGTGGATACCAGAGAGATCAGGAACGAGCGGAGCATCGTGATCTTTGATATCACCGATTTTACGGATACGATAACCGTAAAGCTTTTTTTGCGGAACGAGGACTGCAAGGAGTTTACAGGCGCCCTGAAGATCGGAGGATTTGTGAAGGTAAGGGGCGTGGTCTCCCTGGACAGATATGACCACGAGCTGACCATAGGCTCTCTGTGGGGGATCAGGAAAATTCCGGATTTCACCGTGCACCGCATGGACACCGCGGCCCGCAGGCGGGTGGAGCTCCACTGCCACACCAAGATGAGCGATATGGACGGGGTATCGGAGGCCTCCGACATTGTAAAACAGGCTTACAAGTGGGGCCATAAGGCCATCGCCATAACGGATCACGGCGTGGTCCAGGGCTTTACGGACGCGAACCATGTCTGGGAGGATCTCTGGAAGGCGGAAAAGGCAAAGCGGCAGGCGGCGGGCGACGAGCACCCCGACCGGCAGGACTTTTTTAAGATCCTTTACGGGGTGGAGGCTTATCTGGTGGATGATCTGAAGGAGATCGTCACAGGGGCGCCGGGGGACGGCGGCGGAAGCCTGCAGGATGATTTTGTGGTGTTCGATATCGAGACCACGGGATTTTCCCCTGTCAACAACAGGATCATTGAGATCGGCGCGGTGAAGGTGAGCGGCGGCGCTATTGTGGACCGCTTTTCCGTTTTCGTAAATCCCCAGGTGCCCATTCCTTTTGAAATCGAAAAACTCACCGGGATCCGGGATGACATGGTGGCGCAGGCGGCTGTGATCGAAGAGGTGCTTCCCCAGTTTCTGGCGTTCTGCGAGGGCTGTGTCCTGGTGGCCCATAACGCGAATTTCGACATGAGCTTTATCCAGGAGAATGCCAGAAGACAGGGCCTTCCCTGGGAGTACACGTACGTGGATACCGTGGGCATCGCGAGAGTGCTTCTTCCCAACCAGGCGAAGCACACGCTGGACGCGGTGGCAAAGACGCTGAACATTTCTCTGGAGAACCATCACAGAGCGGTGGATGACGCCGAGTGTACGGCGCTGATTTTTGAACGCTTTATCTGTATGCTTGAGGAACGGGGCATCCGGACGCTGGCTCAGGTGAACGAGCTGGGAAAATCCAGCGTGGAACTGGTGAAAAAGCTTCCTTCCTACCACACGATTATTCTGGCGAAGAATGACCTTGGGCGCATCCATCTCTACAAGCTGGTGTCGGAATCCCATCTGACCTATTATGCAAACAGGCATCCCAGGATTCCGAAGAGCCTTGTCATGAAATACCGGGACGGGCTGATCGTGGGAAGCGCCTGCGAAGCGGGAGAGCTTTACCGGGCGCTTCTGGACGGCCAGAACGACATGCAGATTGCGAGGATCGTATCCTTTTATGATTATCTCGAGATACAGCCCCGGGACAACAACAGGTTCATGATCGCCTCGGAGCGGATGAGAAACGTCAACTCCATGGAAGATATTCTGGAGATCAACCGCCGGATCGTAAAGCTGGGAGAGCAGTTCCACAAGCCGGTGGCCGCTACCTGCGACGTTCACTTTTTAAACCCCGAGGACGAGATCTACCGCCGTATTATCATGGCGGGCTGGGGCTATAACGATGCGGACAATCAGGCGCCCCTGTTTCTGCATACCACGGAGGAGATGCTGGAGGAATTTTCCTATCTTGGCAGCGACAAGGCTTACGAGGTGGTGGTAAGGAATACCAACATGATCGCGGACATGGTGGAGACCATTTCACCGGTGCGCCCGGACAAGTGCGCCCCCGTGATCCCGGACAGCGACAAGACGTTGACCAACATCTGCTATACCAGGGCGCATGAGATCTACGGGCCTGAGCTTCCCGCCGTTGTGGAAGAGAGACTGGAGAGGGAACTGCACTCCATTATCAGCAACGGGTTTGCCGTGATGTACATCATCGCCCAGAAGCTGGTCTGGAAATCTGTGGAGGACGGCTATCTGGTAGGATCCCGGGGATCCGTGGGCAGCTCCTTCGTGGCTACCATGGCGGGAATCACGGAGGTGAACCCCTTAAGTCCCCATTATTACTGCAGCAAATGCCATTATGTGGATTTTGACAGCGACGAGGTGAAGGCTTACGCAGGCAAGGCCGGCGTGGATATGCCGGATAAAAAGTGCCCCGTCTGCGGGGAGCCGCTGCACAAGGATGGTTTTGACATTCCCTTTGAGACATTTCTGGGATTTAAGGGGGACAAGGAGCCTGACATTGACCTGAATTTTTCCGGGGAGTATCAGTCCAAGGCCCATAAATATACGGAAGTGATCTTCGGCGCCGGCCAGACCTTCCGGGCCGGCACCATCGCAACGCTGGCGGACAAGACCGCTTACGGCTATGTGAGGAAATATTTTGAGGAACAGGGAAAGATGAAGCGCCGCAGTGAGCTGGAGCGGCTTGCGCTGGGCTGCACCGGTGTGCGTAGGAGCACGGGGCAGCATCCCGGCGGCATTGTGGTGCTCCCTCTGGGGCAGGATATCAATTCCTTCACCCCGGTACAGCATCCCGCGAACGATATGGAGACGGACACAGTCACCACTCATTTTGACTACCATTCCATCGACCATAACCTGCTGAAGCTTGACATCCTGGGACACGATGATCCCACCATGATCCGTGCGCTGCAGGATATGACGGGCGTGGATCCCCTGACCATTCCCCTGGACGGGCCGGAGGTTATGTCCCTGTTCCAGAGTACGGAAGCCCTTGGCATCACACCGGACCAGATCGGGGGCACAAAGCTGGGTGCCCTGGGGCTGCCGGAGTTCGGCACGGATTTTGCCATGCAGATGGTTATTGACGCAAAGCCCCAGTCCTTTTCTGATCTGGTGAGGATCTCCGGTCTTTCCCACGGCACGGACGTGTGGCTTGGGAATGCGAAGACGCTGATCCAGGAGGGAAAGGCGACCCTTTCCACCGCTGTCTGCACCAGAGACGATATCATGACCTATCTGATCCAGATGGGAATGGAGTCGGAGAAGGCATTCAAGATCATGGAGGCGGTAAGAAAAGGGGTTGTAGCCAAGGGAAAGTGCGAAAAGTGGCCGGAGTGGAAGGAGGACATGAAGGCGCATAACGTGCCGGACTGGTATATCTGGTCCTGCGAAAAGATCAAGTACATGTTCCCCAAGGCGCACGCCGCGGCCTATGTGATGATGGCGTGGCGGATCGGATACTGCAAGATCCATTATCCGCTGGCTTATTACGGCGCGTTTTTCAGCATCCGGGCAAAGGCGTTTTCCTATGAGCTCATGTGTCAGGGGAAGGAGCATCTGGAAGCCGTCATGGGAGAGTACAGGCGGCGTATGGAGGCGGCCGCCAATAAGGAGGCGGGAGCGGCGCCGCTGTCCAACCGGGAGGAAGCCGCCTACAGCGACATGAGGATCGTACAGGAAATGTACGCCAGAGGCTTTGAATTTACGCCCATCGACATTTTCCGCGCCCAGTCCCGGAGTTTTCAGATCGTGGACGGAAAGCTGATGCCTTCCATCAACAGCATCGAGGGTCTGGGGGAAAAGGCGGCGGATGCCATCGTGGAGGCGGCGAAGGACGGCCCCTTCCTGTCCAAGGACGATTTCCGGGAGCGCACCAAGGTTTCCAAGACGGTGGTGGACCTGATGGATTCCCTGAACCTGCTTGGAAGCCTTCCGGAATCCAACCAGTTAAGCCTGTTTGATCTGTAGCGCCTGCCGGGCAACAGTTCAACCCGCGCCATTCGCAAAGCCGCGCTTGCGCGCTGTCCGGCGCTGTGCGCCTGCCTTTGCTCATAAAATGGCGCTCCCTCGGCAGTCGTATGGGCCTGAAAATTCGTGCGAGCACGATTTTCCGCCCCATACGGCTGCCGGTTGAACTGTGGAGACAAAAAAATTAAAAAAGTACTTGCTTTTTTCCGGGCGATGTATTATGATCCCGTCTTCGACACTTAAGCAGTCAGTAAGAGCCGGATTTTCCCATAAAATAAGGGAAAACCGGCTTTTATTAAT
>CANQWM010000005.1 GCA_947627535.1 uncultured Acetatifactor sp. | reverse complement strand
CAATCGTAAGCTTAACCAAGAGGAAGGGGAATGTCGAAAGAGAGAAGATTCAATGTTCGGTTTTGAGGGTGCAAACCCTGAAGATACCGCAGCCATCCGGTGTATTATGGAGTGGTGTGTATGGATGTATCATCCTCGATAGCTCAATGGTAGAGCACTCGGCTGTTAACCGAGTTGTTGCAGGTTCGAGCCCTGCTCGGGGAGCGAAACTTGCCGCAGGAGCGGCAGTCAAAGATCCCGTAAACATTTATGCTTACGGGATTCTTGTTTATAGTGTTATTGTTGGTCCTGCTTCAGCGGTTGAAAAAACGTAAGTTTTCTCTTGACGGAAGCGCATATTCGTGGTACACTGGTTTTCGTTGAAAACAGTATGCTCTGTGTTCCTGCATGGACGCCGCAGGGGGTCAGGACGCATGAAATCGCGGCTCCATGGTCAAGCGGTTAAGACATCGCCCTTTCACGGCGGTAACACGGGTTCGATTCCCGTTGGAGTCATTTAACTGAATATGGTGCGATAGCCAAGTGGTAAGGCCCCGGACTGCAACTCCGTTACCGCCGGTTCAAATCCGGCTCGCACCTCTTAAGTTTACTCAGAAAATCTCGGAGTCTGTGGCTCCGAGATTTTTGTTATCTGCACCGGAGTGGAGGGATGAAAACGTTCCGTCATGCCTGCACCCGGGAATAACATTGACAGTCTGGGATATTTTACAATATAATTAAAAAGAGGGGAAAATAAATTTTCAAGTGGAGGATTGTGTATGATCTACAAAGATTTCAAAGGGATGAAGCTGTCGGCACTGGGAATGGGAACCATGCGTCTTCCGGTCATTGATGGAAATGACGGAAAAATTGATGAGACTGCAGCTGCAAAGCTGGTGGATATCGCCATGGAGAATGGCATCAATTATTATGACACCGCATGGGGATACCACGACGGTAACTCTGAACTTGTGGTTGGGAAGGCACTGAGCCGGTATCCGAGAGAAAGCTTTTATCTGGCGACAAAATTCCCGGGCTATGATCTTGCCAACATGGACAAGGTGGAGGAGATTTTTGAAAAACAGCTGGAAAAGTGCGGCGTGGACTATTTTGACTTTTATCTTGTCCACAATGTCTGTGAGATGAACATTAACCAGTATCTGGACGAAAAGTACGGAATTTACGAGTATCTTGTGAAGCAGACAAAGAACGGGCGCATTCGTCATCTTGGCTTTTCCGCCCATGGCAGCTGCGAGGTGATGGAGCGGTTCCTGAACAGATATGGGGATGCCATGGAGTTCTGCCAGATCCAGCTGAACTGGCTGGATTGGGAGTTTCAGGATGCAAAGGAAAAGGTGGAGCTATTGAAAAAGCATCACCTTCCCATTTGGGTGATGGAGCCCTTGCGGGGCGGAAAGCTTGCGGCTTTGTCCAAGGAACAGGAAGAAAAGCTGAAAGGATTCCGGCCGGAAGAGGGGATTGCCTCCTGGGCCTTCCGTTTCCTGCAGTCCATCCCGGAGGTGACGGTGATCCTCTCCGGCATGTCAAACGAAGAACAAATGCGGGACAATCTGCACACCTTCGAGACGGAAAAGCCGCTTAACGATCAGGAGCTGGCGGCTCTCTTCCAGGTGGCGGACCAAATGCTTAAGCGGAATAATCTGCCATGTACGGCCTGCCGCTATTGTGTGAGCCATTGTCCCAGAGGGCTGGATATCCCGACTCTTCTGGAGCTGTACAATGAGCATTCTTTTACCGGCGGCGGTTTTCTGGCGCCTATGGCACTGATGGCACTGCCGGAGGACAAACGGCCGCAGGCCTGCGTGGGCTGTCGCAGCTGTGAGGCTGTATGTCCTCAGCAGATTAAGATTTCAGAGGCTCTCGCGGATTTTCGGAAAATGCTGGCTATGTAAGACGGCCGGATTTTATATCTGGGAAAACACTTCCCCGATGGGCGCCTGGATCAGAAGGTCCGCATGGGCGTCCCGGGGGGTGGGGGCCTTGTTGATTACAACCAGCTTTTCGCCGGTAAAATAGTCGATAAGCCCTGCAGCGGGATAAACGGCAAGGGATGTACCCCCGATGATCAGAACCTGAGCCTGGCTGATATATCGAACGGCGTCATTGATGGTTTTCTGGTTCAGGCCCTCTTCATATAGCACCACGTCAGGTTTGATGGGGTTTGCACATTTTTCGCAGACAGGAATGCTGTCAGAGTCCAAAATGTACTGCAGGCTGTGAAAACGGCCGCAGCTTACACAGTAATTGCGGAGAACGGAGCCATGGAGTTCCAGCACCACCTTGCTGCCGGCTGCCTGGTGAAGACCGTCGATGTTCTGGGTGATTATGGCCTTCAGCTTTCCCTGTTCTTCCAGCTGCGCCAGTTTTTTGTGGGCCGCGTTGGGCAGGGCATTGGGGAAAAGCATCTTGTTGCGGTAAAAGCGATAAAATTCTTTCGGATTGCTGCGGTAAAAGGTGTGGCTCAGAATGGTTTCCGGCGGGTAGTCATACTGCTGGTGGTACAGGCCGTCCACACTCCTGAAATCCGGGATCCCGCTCTCTGTGGAGACACCGGCGCCTCCAAAAAAGACAATGTTGTCATATTTTTTGACGATCTCCCGCAGTTCATCGATTTCTTTCTGGTAATCTTTCATAAGGGATACCTCCGCGTCTGGCAGATATTTCTATTGTATTGTGACATTTTTCATTTTACCACTTTTTGCAGGAAAATGCTCTAGGATCAGAAAATCTTAAGAAATACTTTCCCGCAGCTATTGAGCGAAGCAATGGGGGTATGCTATACTTATATTGTATATCCTTATAGGATTGGACCTGTAAAGGGAGAAACGGGGACAAAGAAGGAAAGGGATAAAAATGCGACGGCAGAAAAACGAGCTGACCCCCTTTGAGAAATCGAGGAAGGTTATCTATCTGGAGCGGCGCGGCAGGCCAGAGCGCAGGCTTCCCTTCAGCGCTGTCTTTTTCTGGATTCTGGGAGTATGCTGTATTTTGTACTGTGCCGGCGTTGCCGTGATCGGATTCGGAACATATTTCTTTCTGGTATGGGGAGGGCTGGGAGCGGGCGCCCTCCTGGTGGGAACGTTCTTAGCTGACCGGGAACGGGTACGCAGGCTGCCGGGATGGCTGCGGGGTGCGGCGGTGACGGTATTTCTCGCAGGGGTGATCCTGTTCTGCGCGGTGGAAGGGCTGATCTTTTCGCAGTATCATGCAAAGCCGCAGCCGGGAGCGGATTATATGATTATTCTGGGCGCTCAGTGGAAGATGAGCGGGCCCAGCGAGGTGCTGCGGAGGCGGCTTGACAGGGCCCTGGAGTATCTGCGGGAAAATCCTGACACAATTGTCATAGTTTCCGGCGGGCAGGGAAGCAACGAGCCGGTCAGCGAAGCCGCAGGAATGCGGCAGTATCTTGTGGATGCCGGAATCAGTGACGAAAGGATCCTGACGGAGGACCGTTCCACGAACACGGCTGAAAATCTGGCGTTCAGCGGAAGGCTGCTGGATGCGTCCGGTGACCGGGTCGTGATCGTTACGAACAATTTTCATATGTTCCGAGCGCTTAAAATCGCGGAAAAGCAGGGGTATAAAAATACGGAGGGACTTGCGGCCAGCGCTGTGGCAGGACTGGTGCCTAACAACCTTTTAAGAGAGTTTTTGGGCGTGGTGAAGGATTTTGTGATGGGAAATCTCTAGGAGGACGGCTATTCCGGAAGGGAGAAGGTGCGGTATGGAGATTCATGTAGGCGACGTTTTAAAGTTAAAAAAACAGCACCCCTGCGGCAGCCATGAATGGGAGGTGCTGCGTGTGGGTGCGGATTTCCGGCTGAAATGCAGAGGCTGCGGCCATCAGATCATGATCGCGCGGAAGCTTCTCGAAAAAAACGTGAAAGATATTTTGGAAAAAGCTTGAAATGCCTGAATATTTGTGCTAAGATATTAATCTGTGATGAATCAATTTCCTTGCTCGTACCTTCGGTGCGGGCCAGAGACCAAAAGGAGGTAGCACAATGAACAAGTATGAATTAGCGATCATTGTCACGGCTAAGATTGAAGATGAGCAGAGAGCGGAGGTTGTCGAGAAATGCAAGGCGCTCATCGAGAGATTTGGCGGCACAGTGACCAACGTGGATGATTGGGGCAAGAAGCGCCTGGCTTACGAAATTCAGAAGATGAAAGAAGCATTCTACTACTTCATCAGCTTTGAGGCGGACAGCACCGTTCCCGCCGAGATCGAAAGCCGTGTCCGTATTATGGACAATGTCATCAGATACTTAGTCGTCAGACAGGATGAGGCTTAATTAGAAAGCGAGAAGAAAAATATGAATAAAGTAATTCTTATGGGACGTTTGACGAGGGATCCGGAAGTGAGGTACTCTCAGGGCGCCAGCCAGACCGCGGTCGCAAGATTTTCCGTGGCGGTTGACAGAAGGTTCAAGCGCGAGGGTGAACCGGACGCAGACTTCTTCAACTGTACTTCCTTCGGCAGGCAGGCCGAATTTGTGGAGAGGTATCTTCACAAGGGAACCAAGGTTGTCTTAAGCGGCAGAGTGCAGAACGACAATTACACCAATAAGGAAGGACAGATGGTCTACAGTGTCCGGATCATGGTGGATGAGATCGAATTTGCCGAGAGCAAGAATGCGTCAGGCGGCGGAAACGACGGCGGTTACAATAATGGCGGCGGTTTCGGAGGAAGCGGAAGCGCGCCCGCACCTGCCGGCGCAGGCGACGGCTTCATGAACATTCCTGACGGAATCGACGAAGAATTACCCTTTAACTAAGTTTGATCAAGTGAGATAGGAGGCAGTAAAATGGCTTACAATAAAGCAGAGAAACCCGATGCTCCGGTTAGAAAGAAAGGCGGAGTCCGCAGAAGGAAAAAGGTCTGTGTATTCTGCGGCAAGGACAATGTGATCGATTATAAGGATACCAACAAGCTGAAGAAGTACGTTTCCGAGAGAGGAAAGATTCTTCCCCGCCGCATTACCGGAAACTGTGCAAAGCATCAGAGAGCGCTGACAGTTGCAATTAAGAGAGCTCGCCACATTGCTCTGATGCCTTACGTTCAGGACTAATTTTCAACAGGAAAGTTTCAGAAAAACAAAACGCTGTGCGTGCGGAAAGAACCGCTGCACAGCGTTTTCAGTGTCCGGACGACAGAACAATCTATTATTTGACAAATTAAATTGTGGCATAGTGTAGTTAAGTATGATAAAATAGGGGAGTAAGTGGAAAACTTCACTGCAGAAATCAGGGGTTTACATGAAGAAAAGGATCAGATTAAAAGGACATATCAAGAGTTATGTACAGTTTGGCATCTATCTGGGTGTTCTTCTTGCTGTGGTTGATGTTGCCGTGTTTATGCTGGATCTCCGGGCGGGGTTTCTGCTGGCAGGGTTTACCGTCTTTTATTTTGCCATTGCGCTTTCCCTGTATTTTTACAATAAGCCGATCCTGATGAACGAATTGATCAGCTTTGCTACGGAATATGGACAGATCCAGAGGAAACTGCTCAGGGAGATGGATCTGCCCTACGCGCTTCTGGATGACGCCGGCAAGGTGATCTGGACAAACATTGCCTTTGAAGGGGTCGTACACCAGCCCAAGGGTTATACCAAATCGATCACTTCGCTTTTTCCTGCCATTACCCGGGACAGACTGCCTGACGACAGCGGCGTGGATGAAACCCAGTATGAGCTGGAGTATGAGGGAAACGAATATGTGGCCAAATTCCGGAAAATTTCCCTGAAGGAAATGGCAGAAAACAGTGATATCATAGATTCCAGAGACTATGACGGCTACCTGATCGCCATGTATCTTTACGATGAGACGGCGCTTCACATTGCGCTGCAGGAGGTGGACGACCAGAGTCTGGCTGTCGGCATGATCTACCTGGACAATTACGAGGAGGCCCTGGAGAGCGTGGAGGAAGTCCGCCGCTCTCTGCTGATCGCGCTGATTGACAGAAAAGTGAACAAGTATATCTCCGGTTATGACGGGATCTGTAAGAAGCTGGAAAAGGATAAGTATTTGGTGATACTGCGCAAAAAAGCGGTATCTCAGCTGCAGGAGACCCGTTTTGATCTGCTGGAGGATGTAAAGACTGTCAATATCGGAAACGAGATGGCGGTGACCATCAGTATTGGCGTGGGGCTGGATGGCCTTACCACGGCGCAGAACTATGAATTTTCGCGAAATGCCATTGATCTTGCGCTGGGACGCGGCGGTGACCAGGCGGTGATCAAGACGCCGGAAAGCGTGACCTATTTCGGCGGAAAGAGCCAGCAGGTGGAAAAGAATACCCGGGTAAAGGCACGTGTGAAGGCTCATGCCCTGCGTGAAATCATTACGAGCAAGGATCTTGTGCTTGTCATGGGACACCGGATGCCGGATGTGGACAGCTTCGGCGCTGCGGTGGGAATTTACCGGATCGCGCAGACGCTGGGCCGTAAAGCACACATTGTGCTGAATGATGTGACCCCCGCTATTGCGCCTATGGTAGACTTGTTCCGGAACAATCCGGAGTATGAGGAGGACATGATCGTCAATAACCAGGCGGCTGTGGAGGCGGCGAACAGCAATTGTGTGCTGGTGGTGGTGGACGTAAACAAGCCTTCCATCACGGAGTGTCCGGAGCTTCTGAGGTTCTGCAAGTCGGTAGTAGTGCTGGATCATCACAGACAGGGAACGGAAACAATTGAAAATGCGACGCTGTCCTATGTGGAGCCCTATGCGTCCTCGGCCTGTGAGATGGTTTCGGAGATATTGCAGTATACTTATGACAATATCAAGATTCATGCGGAGGAAGCGGACTGCATGTACTCCGGTATTATGATAGATACCAACAACTTTATGACAAAGACCGGTGTCCGTACTTTTGAGGCTGCCGCTTTCTTAAGAAGAAACGGTGCGGATGTGACCAGAGTGCGGAAGCTTTTCCGCGAAGATGCCCAGGAATATAAGGCGAGAGCGGATGCGGTCAGCCAGGCGGAAATCTACAAACAGTTCTTTGCCATTTCCATCTGTACCGCCGACGAGCTTCCAAGCCCGACTGTGATCGGCGCCCAGGCGGCAAATGAACTCCTGAATATCCGCGGGGTCAAGGCCAGCTTTGTGCTGACGGACTATCAGAGTAAGATTTACATTAGCGCCCGCTCCATTGATGAGGTGAACGTTCAGGTCATCATGGAACGCATGGGCGGGGGCGGACATATGAACACCGCGGCCTGTCAGATGGAAGGTATGGGTATCATTGAGGCGATAGGCGTACTGAAGCGGACCATTGACAGTATGCTGGAAAACAACGAATTATAGGATGAGAGGATTGGAACATGAAGATCATTTTGCTGCAGGATGAAAAAAAATTGGGAAAAAAGGGCGACATAGTTGAGACCAGTGAAGGATACGCCAGAAATTATATTCTGCCAAAGAAGATCGGGGTAGAGGCTACCGCGAAAAACCTGAATGACTTAAAGCTTCAGAAGGCGAAAGAGAGCAGGATCGCTCAGGAACAGCTTGACGCCGCGAAGGCGCTGGCGGCTGAGCTGGAGAATAAGCAGGTTACGGTAAAGATCAAGGCCGGTGAAGGCGGAAAGGCTTTTGGATCCGTGTCCAGCAAAGAGATTGCAGCCGCTTATAAGGAGCAGCACAATCTTGATATTGATAAAAAGAAAATTCAGCTTCCGGAGAGTCTGAAAAATTTCGGATCTTATCAGGTCAGTGTGAAGCTGCATCCCCAGGTGACGGCGACACTGACGGTCAAGGTGACGGAAGCCTGAACGCGGTTTTTGATAGATGACAAGGGCGGACGCTGGTCTGTGAGAGACGGCTGATGGAATGGCGGAAAGAAAGAGAAGAGGTAGCCGGACATGCCTGCCACGGAAGAGAATGTATTAAAGAGAATATTGCCTCACAGCCTGGAGGCAGAGCAGTCTGTCATCGGATCTATGATTATGGACCGGGAGGCTATTGTAGTCGCATCCGAACTCATTACCGGGGAGGATTTCTATAACAGACAGTACGGTGTGCTTTTTGAAACCATGGTGGAGCTGAACGATGCGGGCAGTCCTGTGGATCTTGTGACGCTTCAGAACCGGCTGCGGGAGAAGGATGTTCCGCCGGAAGTCAGCAGTCTGGAATTTGTCAGAGAACTGATCACGGTGGTTCCTACCTCGGCGAATATAAAATATTATGCCAATATTGTGGCGGAGAAGGCCACGCTGCGCCGGCTGATACGACTGAATGAAGAAATTGCGAACACCTGTTACGCGGGGAAGGAATCTCTGGAATACATACTGGATGACACAGAAAAAAAGGTATTTCAGCTGATTCAGAAACGCAGCACGGATGATTATGTGCCTATTCGTCAGGTGGTCATGAACGCTCTGGACAAAATCGAGATTGCGTCTAAGAATAAGGGAAACGTGACAGGAGTCCCTACGGGATTTATTGACCTGGACTACCGGACGGCGGGCATGCAGCCCTCGGATCTTATTCTGATCGCGGCACGTCCCTCCATGGGAAAGACAGCGCTGGCGCTGAATATTGCGCAGTATGTGGCTTTTAAAAAAAATCTGCCCGTTGCCATTTTCAGTCTGGAGATGAGTAAGGAACAGCTTGTCAACCGAATGTTTTCTCTGGAATCCAGCGTGGATGCACAAAAGCTTCGCACGGGCCAGCTGAACGATCAGGAGTGGGAACGGCTGATTGAAAGTGCGGGCATTATCGGGAAATCCAATCTGATCATTGATGATACTCCTGGAATTTCCGTCTCGGAGCTGAGATCCAAATGCAGGAAGTATAAACTGGAGCAGAATTTATCCATGATTATTATCGACTACCTGCAGCTGATGACGGGGAGCGGCAGAACCGATTCCAGACAGCAGGAGATTTCTGATATTTCCAGATCGCTGAAGGCCATTGCAAGAGAGCTGAATGTGCCATTGATC
Source organism: uncultured Acetatifactor sp. (assembly GCA_947627535.1). Classification (GTDB taxonomy): domain Bacteria; phylum Bacillota; class Clostridia; order Lachnospirales; family Lachnospiraceae; genus Acetatifactor. Next base: position 123,311 of record CANQWM010000005.1, on the reverse strand, counting down.
GCGCTCTCCCAGCTCTCCCGCGCGGTAGAGCAGAGACCGGATCACAGGCCGATGCTTTCAGATCTGCGTGAATCCGGCGCCATTGAGCAGGACGCGGATGTGGTGATGTTCATTTACCGGGATGATTATTATAATCATGATACGGACAAAAAGGGAATTTCGGAAATCATTATAGCCAAGCAGAGAAACGGCCCTATCGGCACTGTTGAGCTGGCCTGGCTGCCGGAATATACCAGATTTGCCAATCTGGAACACAGGAGAGGAAAAGCGGAGTTTTGATCTTAACATGTGCAGTACAAAAGAGGATGGAGCCATTTTCCATTCTCTTTTTTGTTACAAAATTTGTCGAAAGGAGAGGCTATGGGTGACTATCTGTTTATTTCTGACGCTGCAAAAGAAGTGAAGGTCGAAAGCCATGTGCTGCGCTATTGGGAAGAAGAACTGCATCTGCCGATCAAGCGCAATGAGCTCGGCCATCGCTACTATACTCAGGAGGATGTAGAGCGGTTTAAACAGATTAAAGGAATGAAGGAGAGAGGGTTGCAGTTGAAAGCGATTAAAATGATCCTGCGCGATGGAAAGCTGGATGTACTTCCTGACGGAGAGCAGGGCAGGGGGACAGACATACCTGAAAGCATGCCAAAGACGGAGGAACAGAAAAATGCGGAACCGGAATACGAACAGGAAGAAACGGGCCTTGCCATAGACATTGTAGACAGCAGAGACCGCCGGGTTACGACTGAGAGCAGAGAGGACAAGTCCAGAAGGCTGCAGTGGCTCCTGCAGCAGCTGATACGGGAGACACTCAGGGAAAATAACGGCGAGCTCTGTCAAGAGATCAAGGAAAGCGTCGTAAAGGAACTGGACTATCAGTTCAGAATGCAGGAAGAACGGGAGGAACTCCGGGATAAGATGCTCGCGGAACGGGATGAGGAGCATTATAAAAGGATGGACGAGCTGTTGAGGAAAAAAACGAAATCCAGACAGTTTGGTCTTGGGAAAAAAAAGAAAGGCACCTCGCAATGAGGTGCCTTAACTTTCAGAATTTTTATTAACCCTGAGAGATAGATCCGGTAGGGCAGGTGCCTGCGCAGGAACCGCAGTCAATGCACTTTTCGGGGTCGATCTCGAACTTTCCGTCCCCCATGCTGATCGCACCTACGGGGCACTGAGCCTCGCATGCGCCGCAGGCCACACAAGCATCGCTGATTACGTATGCCATACTATGAATCCTCCTTTTATTAAAACTAAACCATGTAAGTCAGTCATCTTTCTTATTGTAATATAATCCTCGGGCAATTACAAGGATTATTTTAAATTTGCGCCCGCCGCTTTTTGATGCCTTCCAGGATCACCTGTTTTTTCTCCAGCAGCTTTTTCTGGTCCATGGGCGGAACGCCCTTCAGCCGGTATTCCATTCCCAGACTCTGATATTTTTTCTCTCCCATGGTATGATACGGGAGAACATCCAGAGCCTTCAGATTTTCAAACTGGCCGATATAATATCCCAGATCAAACAGGTATTTGTCATCGTCTGTAATGCCCGGAACGACTACATGACGGATCCACATGTCAACCTTTTTCTCGTTCAGATATTCGGCAAATTTCAGAATATTCTTATTGGGCTGTCCGGTCAGGTCCTTGTGCTTTTCCGGGTCAATGTGTTTGATATCGAGCATAACAAGATCTGTCAGCTTCATGAGCCGGTCCAGTTTTTCCTGCTGCGTGTCGCTCTCAGGATTAAAGGCAATTCCGGAGGTGTCGATACAGGTATGAATATCCTTTTCCTTTGCAAGGGTGAAAAGATCGATCAGGAAATCAATCTGCATCAGAGGTTCTCCGCCGGTGACGGTCAGCCCGCCTCCGTGTTCATAAAAAGGGCTGTTTCGTTCGTACTGTTCGATGATATAGGATGGCTCCATCATCGTGCCGCCGTTCATGTCCCAGGTATCGGGATTGTGGCAGTAAGCGCATCGCATGGGACAGCCCTGCACAAATACCACAAAACGGGTGCCGGGGCCGTCGACTGTGCCGAAACTTTCCAAAGAGTGGATCCTGCCCTGCATAGCGCATTTCTCCTTTCATTTTCCTGTTTATCGTATTCCCCAAGGAACTGAAAAGGAGCACCGGCTGGCGGTGCTCCTTCTGTGTCAGTTATCCTAACTGATTTTTAAGCCGAAGTATCTCAGATCGACTCATGGAAGGTACGGGAGATAACGTCAGCCTGCTGTTCAGGAGTCAGCTTGATGAAGTTGACTGCATATCCGGATACCCGGATGGTAAGCTGAGGATAATTCTCCGGATGCTTCTGAGCGTCCAGAAGCGTGTCTCTGTTCAGAACGTTCACGTTCAGGTGATGGCCGCCTTTTGTTGCGTATCCATCCAATAAGTTTACAAGGTTGTCAACCTGTGCTGTGCTTGCTGCCATAGTTTTGTCCTCCTTATGATAGTATTGGTAGTATGAAAGTTGTTTTGTTTCCGGGGAGCGGGGAAACCCGTTCCCCGGCTGGTTCCTTTTTTGCGGGCCCGGTCATTGATAATCGTCCAGTCCCTGTTCAAGGGTGGGCACGCTGCAGGCCAGCGGCGTTCTGGAGCAATCCGTGCAGCCCATTGTCTGAACGTTTTTTGACTGTTCGCCCTGTCCGTCATAGTCCACATTCACATGGCCGACGCCGTCAGCCATGCCGGAATCGAGCATTTTAACCAGGTCGTCAATCATATTTTTTTCGTCCATAGTGCCTCCTGAAACATATTTTATTCAAAGCAGAATTATTTGTTCAGATCCAGTTCGATGTCGCCTGCGAACACCTTATCTTCCTTGCCCAGAGCGCCGGGAATGATGGTGAAGGTATTGGAGATACCATCCTGCGCATCATTGAAGGGCAGCTTGGAGACGGAGGAAAGGGAAGCGACTGCGCCGTGGGTATCGCGGCCGTGCATGGGGTTCGCACCGGGAGCGAAAGGCTGGCCCTTCTTACGTCCGTCGGGTGTATTACCGGTAGCCTTACCATAGGTAACGTTAGAGGTAATGGTCAGGATGGAGGTGGTAGGGATGCCGTTTCTGTAGGTGTGATGTCTTCTTACAGCGGTCATGAACTTGTGTACCACATCCTGAGCGATCTCGTCAACACGGTCGTCGTCGTTGCCGTATTTCGGGAAGTCGCCGGTCGTCTTAAAGTCTACGATAATGCCGTCCTCGTCACGGATGGGCTCCACCTTCGCATACTTGATGGCGGAAAGGGAGTCGGCTACGATGGAAAGACCTGCGACACCGGTTGCAAAGTAGCGCTTTACGTCTCTGTCATGCAGTGCCATCTCTGCTCTCTCATAGCAGTATTTGTCATGCATATAGTGTATGATGTTCAGGGTATTTACATACACATCCGCCTGCCATTCCAGCATATCCATAAACTTGCTGTAAACGTCGTCGTAATCCAGAACGTCGCCGGTAACAGGGCGGTACTTGGGGCCGACCTGCTTCTTGGTAACTTCGTCCACACCGCCGTTCAAAGCGTAAAGCAGGCACTTCGCGACATTGGCGCGGGCACCGAAGAACTGCATCTCCTTGCCGATTACCATGGAGGATACGCAGCATGCGATACCATAGTCATCGCCGTGAACCACTCTCATCAGGTCGTCATTCTCGTACTGGATGGAAGAGGTCTGAATGGACATCTTCGCGCAGTATCTCTTCCAGTTCTCGGGAAGTCTTGTGGACCAGAGAACGGTAAGGTTGGGCTCGGGAGAAGGTCCGAGGTTGGTTAAGGTATTCAGGTAACGGAAGCTCATCTTTGTAACCATGGGTCTGCCGTCAACGCCTACACCGCCCAGAGACTCGGTGACCCAAACGGGATCGCCCGCGAAGATCTGGTTGTACTCGGGAGTACGTGCAAACTTGATGCAGCGAAGCTTCATGATGAAGTGATCCACGAACTCCTGGATCTGTTCCTCGGTAAAGGTGCCGTTCTTTAAATCTCTCTCTGCATAGCAGTCGAGGAAGGTGGAGGTACGTCCCAGAGACATTGCGGCGCCGTTCTGCTCCTTTACAGCGCACAGATATCCGAAGTAGGTCCACTGGATTGCCTCTTTTACATTTGCGGCGGGCTTGGAAATATCGCAGCCGTAGGATGCAGCCATCTCCTTCATCAGCTTCAGAGCGGTCATCTGCTCGGAGATCTCCTCGCGCAGACGGATTACGTCATCGGTCATCACGCGGCCGGTGGAATCCTTCTGAGCCTGCTTATCCTCGATCAGTCTGTCAATGCCGTACAGAGCGACACGTCTGTAGTCGCCGATGATACGGCCGCGGCCGTAAGCGTCAGGAAGGCCGGTGATGATATGGGAAGAACGGCATGCTCTCATTTCCTGATTGTAAGCGTCAAAGCAGCCTGCGTTGTGAGTCTTTCTGTGAACCGTGAAAAACTCGGAAATCTCAGGATCCACTTCATAGCCGTTGTCTGCGCACGCCTTCTCCGCCATGCGGATACCGCCGTAAGGCTGCAGGGAACGCTTGAAGGGCTTGTCGGTCTGGAAGCCTACGATGGTTTCCTTGCTCTTGTCAAGATATCCGGGGCCGTGGGAGGTGATGGTAGATACCACCTTGGTGTCCATGTCCAGAACGCCGCCCGCTTCTCTCTCTTTTTTCTGCAGGTCAAGCACCTGTGCCCACAGATCCTTGGTGTTCTGAGTAGGGCCGGCCAGAAAGCTCTCATCGCCGTCATAGGGATGATAGTTTCTCTGGATGAAGTCGCGGACATTGATTTCTTTGTCCCACTTGCCAGTTACAAAATCTGTCCATTCTGCTCTCATTTTGAATAGCCTCCTATAAGTATTTGAATTAGTTTGGTAGTAAAAAACGTTGCTTCTAATCCTTAGCTTCATTATATGTAAAACGGGAAATCGAGTCAAGCGCAGACGTGTATTTTTTCGGGTACATGTGACGATTTTGCACCGGTTTTATAAACCTTTTATAATTTGTTCTTTTATGGAACTGCTTGTCAAGCATGAGAGAAAGTATTATACTGATTATGCAAAAGGAGGTGACACGATGAATAAGATCACCAAGGAAATGACCATCGGTGAGATCCTGCGCGTCAATCCGGATGTGGCGCCGGTTTTGATGGAGGCGGGCATGCACTGTCTCGGGTGCCCTTCCGCACAGGGAGAAACCCTGGAGGAAGCTGCGATGGTACACGGTATGGATATCGATGATTTAATGACAAAAATTGCCGCTCTGTAACAGAGCGGCAGTTTTTATGCCGGGGTGTATTTTTTACAGCTTTCCCAAAGTCTGAACGGCGTTTTCCCTAACCAGAGCTTCGCTGTGTTCTTCGAGAAAAGTACCTCCGGACGACATGGCCCGAAGGAGGGTGCCGTATTCGGAGATAATGTTGCAGGAGCGGTCAAACCCTTCCCGGCTCTCGTCTCCCTGCGTCATCAGCAGCAGATACTGGCCGGAAGAGGCATCCTTGTACAGAGAACTCAGACCGTGATAGTGGTCCGCGATGACTGCAGATACTTCCATCACAAGCTGCAGGGTGCGGATCCGGAAAATTCTTGTCCGCATGCGCCCGTCTGCGGCGGCGTTATCGTCGGCAGCCCCGCCGCCCTGAACGGTTTCCCGGGCATCGGGCTGCAGATTCTGCAAAAGATCTGCGGCACCGTCCGAGGCGGTTTCGCCATATTCTTCCGTTTCTTCGTCATATTCGCTGTCCTCGGTGACGGAGGGGGCAAACCGTGAAAAACGGGTATCCAGTTCCTCCGGATCCTCCACTTTCGTGATGATCAGTACGATGCACTCGGCGTTCAGGGGAATCGCTTCTATCATCAGAGGGATGTCCTCGGCTTCAAAGCCAAATTCAAAGTTGGCCTGACGCATCATATCCCGAAAAAGGTTTTTGGCCTTTTCCGTGCCGTAAGCCAGCTCGCTGATTTTCAGCTCACGGCTTATCAGGTCTTCTTTCGTCAGGGTACAGCGGATCTGGTTTTCATTTACCTTCTCTATTTTCATACGACAGACCTTCCTTTCTGCATTCAGGCATGCGAGTGATATCCTGTTTGGATACCTGTATCTTATACTCTTGCCGCCTTTTAGTCAATAGCAGGATTTGAGTTTAAATTTTTTTAATATTTATCAGACTATGTCTTGTCAAAATTAGGAACATAGGTTATAATACATTTTGTAAGCTCCTTCGGTACTCTTGTACGGGGAAGGAGGCAACAGTCACATTTTATATCAAGCTGATTTAATGATTGTGGAACGATCGTTCCTTTTCATCCTTATTTTTCCAGTGTTTATATCACATTATATGACAGATCTTAGATTCTGACATATATTCCAAAGGATGTCTTACAAGTCAGGGCTGGTTTTCGCCGTTTATCTGCTTGGTCATAGTATTTCAACTAATCATCACCAATATAATTCATTTTAAACCTGCCAAAGAATGGTAATTGTCTGGCAGGGCGCCTGGCGGGCGTGTGACGTACTGCTGAAGGAACTTGCAAATATTAATATCTTTGAAACTTTTGGAAAACTTCCGGAATTGATTCATCACGGATCCTTTTGGCCGGAAGAGCACAGAAAACGGAGGAATGTTTTGGATGACAGGTATAATAAGGTAATGGAATGGGAGTTTGCCAGGGAAGCGTATACCGTACAGCTGGAACTGCTGTGCGGCCGGGGAGTAAAGCTCTTTGTAGACGGCCGTGCCGTGCTTCCCGGGGAAGCTGCGGCCAGGACCGTGCGGGAAAACAGCCCCTATATGGCGGACTATGTGCTTGGGGACGAAGGCAACATTGAGCAGGTGCGCTTTGACAGGGTGACACGCTGTTAGGTCAGATGACCTCCGATCAAACGAAAAATGCGCCGGCAGCTGCAGAAATCGGGCTGCCTCTCGTGCTGAAACCGCCGGCGCAAAAAAGGGTAATGACGTCTTGCGATTCGTGTGGTATGATGTAATTGACCGCATCTTGCGGCAGTTACATCATATCCGCAGACGCGCGCCGGAAGAGGGTTCCGGCAGGCAGCGCCTGCAGGGAGATACCATAATAATTCAGGAAGGAATGCGTCAGGATGAAACGGATAATACCTGTAATTGTTGCATTGCTGCTGATCGTGATAATCGGCGGCGTCTATTTTGGAGGACAGCTTCTGGACAAGTATTCTTACGGAAAAGAGACTGCCGATCTGGACGAATATTACGGTGTGACGGACGGCAGACTGGCCATCATCCTGCAGGACGGGATGGTGGAGGAAAAGGCCCTGCTGCAGGGCGATATCGTCTATTTTGACCTGGGTACGGTGCATCAGTACCTGAATGAAGGCTTTTACGCCGATTACAACGAACAAAAACTGCTCTATACTACCGCGGAAGGCACCGCCGCCGCGATGTTCGGGCAGACAGGATATAAAAATGCTGCGGGCGAGGATATACAGACGCCCTACACGGTCTGCTTTCTGGAAGAGGGGGCCCTTTATGTGGCGGCAGATTATGTCAGGCAGTTTACCAACTATGAGTATGTCCGGTATGACAGGCATCTGCAGGTTTACACGGAGTGGGGGGTAAAGGAAGTCATGACGGTGTCGAAAAACACCCAGGTCCGTACCCGCGGCGGCATAAAGAGCCCGATCCTGCGGGAACTGAAGAAGGGAGAGACCGTGGAGCTTCTGAAGCAGATGGATAAATGGAGCCTGGTAAAGACTTCGGACGCGGTCATCGGCTATGTAGAGAACAAGCGGCTGGGGGGACTGAGCACGGAGATAGAGACTCCGGTGACGGATTATGTGGAACCCCGGCATACGGATCTGGCCCTGGAAGGGAAGCTGAGTCTGGGGTGGCATCCCGTCTGGAGTTCCTCCCTGAGCGATGCGCTTGCGGAGTGCAGGACTTCCGACGGAAGCTATGCCATCAATGTACTTGCGCCCGTCTGGTTCAGCCTGTCGGACAACGCCGGCGGATTCCGGTCCTATGCCGACGCGGATTATGTAAAGAAGGCCCATGACCAGGGCCTGCAGGTCTGGGGCACCTGGGATAATTTTAATTACGCCGCGGAGGTGGAGGGAGCGGAGGTAAGTACGCTGGGGATCCTTTCTTCTACATCCGTCCGGCAGAAGCTGGTTTCGGACATGGTAAGCACGACTCTGGAATACGGTATGGATGGCGTCAACATTGATTTTGAAGGTCTGACACAGGATTGCGGAGAGCATTTTATTCAGTTTTTGCGGGAATTGTCGGTCCTTTGCCAGGAGAACGGATTGTTTCTGTCCGTGGCGAACCATGTGCCTTACGATTATAATGATTATTACCGTCTGGATATACAGGGACAGATCGCGGACTATGTGATCATCATGGGATATGACGAGCACTGGAGCGGCAGCGGTGATCCCGGCAGCACGGCCAGTATCGGATTTGTCTCCGGCGGTCTTGACAGAACGCTGGAAAAGGTGCCTGCAAAGAAGGTTGTAAATGCGCTCCCCTTCTATATGCTTCTGTGGAAGACAGAAGGAACTAAAGTCACGGACGCCTCTGTCAGGCTCAAAAAAGCATCCGATTATATGGATAAGGCGGTATGGGATGAGGAACTGGGCCAGTATTATGCCGAATGGCAGGAAGGGGAGGCGACTTTCCGGATCTGGATAGAAAACGAAGAGAGCCTGCGGATCAAGCTGAATGTGATGAATGCCAAGGATCTGGGAGGTGCGGCGGTATGGTGCCTGGGTTACGGCAATGCCGGAGCCTGGGAGCTTGTGAGGAATTATATCGGTTCCTGAGACATAGAGAAATGTTCGGCAATGTAAAAATGCCGCCTGCCCTGGTGTGAAGAACGGGCAGGCGGCATTTCTTATTTTTTCTTATGGTTCTTATGGGATATTTATCCCTCAGAGCGCCTCAACAGGAAGCTGCCGGTAAAGCATATCCCCGCCCCAAGCAGGAGCCAGAGATAAAGGCTGTTCTGGCCGGTCTTGGGCACTTCATCATATTCGTCGGAGGGATCCGGCGAATCCGTTTGGGTTACTTCAGGCTGGGGAGCCTCGGGCTGGGGCTGTGGCGACTGCTGGGCATGTTCCTCGGGAGTCTTGTACCCAGAGGCAGTCGGCTGGAAAGCGCCGTCCTTAAAGTAAAGCGCACCGGCAGGAAAATCATAATAATCGAAAGCCACGCGGTACGGCTCCTGTCCGGGAAGGGTGGAGGCTGTCAGATGTCCTACTGTGCCGGACACGCCAAGATTGGAATTGAATTTATCGGCGGCGTACAGGTAAAGGTTATCTACATTATTATTGAAATTGAAGGTTACCGTATCGTACACATAGGCATTTTTAACGTCACAGTTCATTGTTCCGCTGCTTCCGCCCAAAACATAGCAGTCATCGACGCCCCCGGCAAATACGATGGTAAAGTGGCAGCCCTGTACATATGTCACATTGCTCAGGTGCACATTCCCCAGATTCAGATCGCTGGCATTGTCGCTGTCGTTGTAGATGACGACAAGATCGCCGTCCTTGATGTCCTGCATCAGATAATACATTTCCCTGCCGTTGTTGCTGCTGTCAAATACGGAGGTATTGGCCTGAAATCTCCAGCCCAGTTCATCCGACACATACTTTACGGCATAGGTGACGGGCTCCGCGGCCTTTGCGGGAAGGACACTGGCTTTTGGCAGAAGGACCAGAGCCGTTACAGCTGCAAGCACGCCTGCAAGTTTCCTGATTTTTTTCATCGTGATTCCTCCTTTAATATAGTATAGAATAAATGTAGTGTCAGAGCGTTCCATCCTCTGCTGTCTGCAGCGGCAGATAAGAATCGCCGCTTTCCACTTCCTTGGCCACCACTACGAGGCGGCCCTGCTCCACGTGGTAGGAACAGGTAGAGAGCGTGAGAAAACGGTCGCCGAACGCGGCGGTCACTCCGGTGTCATACAGGGAAAGCGCCTTGATATTTTCATAAAAGTCATTAAATTCCTCTTCGGTATCCGCCTGAAAAAATTTGTAATATTTGAATACGGACTCTGATTTCTTATATACTTGGGAACGGAACACTGCGATCACTTCATAGCTGCGCATGCATTTTTCCGTGTATAATATGACAGTGCGATGATTCCGGAAGAAATCCTCGTCTTCATATTTTTTCAAGGTCCCGAACATTGCTCCGGATTTCATGTTGTGGCCGTGTATGATCAAATTTGTGGTCAAGGGGTCAACGCAGCTGTCCGTGTCCAGGATCAGACAGCCATTCTGGTTTTTGGAACCGTCAAAGCCGCGCCGGAGATAGTAATTTTCGTCCTCCGGTGTCCACATGACAGGGTAATCTATGACCGTGTCCGGAATCTGCAGCCAGGCGGCCATGTCGGGATTTGCCAGAAAACTGTCGCGGTAGGGATTTTCCGTCGGCGCCGGATCGGGCTCCGGACTGGCGGAAGGCTCCGGTTTTGGTGCGCGTGTGTTTTCAGGGGGAGCAGGAGTGCTGCTGAAGGAAACGGACTCGGGGGAGGCTTCCGCGGAAGCCTGGAGCTCGCGTACCGTGTTGCGTGTACTCCTGTCGTCAGCAAACTGCCTGAAGATCAGGAACAGGGCGCCGATCAGGAGCGCGGCGCCCATACAGAACAACAGCGCCGGCAGGCATTTTTTGATGTTTTTCATGGATATCTCACACAGCCCCCTTCCGACCAATATCATTATAAATCAAATATGTCGCTGTTTGCAACCGTTTTGGAGGTTTTAAAGAAAAATTAAGAAGCATACATTGTTTAAGAGAAATCTCTAAGGAAGGCGAAAATGAAGCAATACCAAAACAGGACCCTGCTTTTTGCGTTTGGAATCCTGCTGGCTGCGGCGCTGGTATACGCAGGGCGGGAGGCGGTTTTTTATGTAGACGGCGCCGGATCGGGCAGTCTCCAGGAAGGGCCATGCGTGGTCATTGACGCTGGACACGGCGGTGCTGATCCTGGAAAAGTGGGAATCAACGGCGCATATGAAAAGGACGTTAACCTTCAGATCGCAATGCGGGTCAGAGACTATCTGGAGGCAGCAGGCGTCAGGGTGGTGATGACGCGGGAGGAGGATGCGGGACTTTATGATTCCAATGCATCCAACAAAAAGGTGCAGGACATGAAACGCCGGGTCGCATTGATCGACCAGACGGCTCCCGACGCAGCGGTCAGCATTCACCAGAACAGTTATCATGAGGAGTATGTACACGGAGCCCAGGTATTCTATTATGACGGCAGTGTAAAGGGGGAGAAGCTGGCACAGTACATACAGGATCAGATGGTGGAAAAAACAGATCCGGAAAACAGGCGGAAGATCAAAGCCAATGACAGTTATTATCTGCTGAAGAAGACGGAATTTCCGATCGTAATCGTGGAATGCGGATTTCTGTCAAACAGCGAAGAGGCCCGGCTGCTCTGCAGCGAAGATTATCAGGACAGGGCAGCCTGGGCGATCCATATGGGGATCCTGCAGTATCTGAACCAGTAAAGCGCATCGATTTACTGAGATTTATATATTTTTCATGTTTTCTTCAGTAAAGATTTACAGAAAGGGAATGACAGCACGAAAAAAGAGTTGTATAATCTTAAGTCGGAAAAGGCTGACAGAAAAAAGAAGGAAAAAGTACAAAGAGGTGGGGAAATGGCAGAAGATGCAAAGGAAAAGAACGGTGAAAAAAACGACGGATTTATGACAAAGGTCGCTACCTTTGTTGTGGACAGACGAAATCTCTTTTTCCTGCTGTTCGGTATCGCGATCATATTTTCCGTCATATCCATGAACTGGGTAAGTGTAGAGAACGCCATGTCTGCGTATCTTCCCGATACAACAGAGACCAGACAGGGGCTGGACCGCATGGAAGAGCAGTTTCTTACCTATGGGACCGCGAAGGTTATGGTCACGAACATTCCGTACAGCGAGGCGGAGAAAATCGCGGACAAACTGGAGGCACTGGACACGGTGGCGATGCTCACCTTCGACAAGACGGCGGAGCATTACAATAATTTTTCGGCTCTCTATGATATTACCTTCCGCTATGTAGAAACCGACGAGCGCGCGCTGGATGCCCTGGATGAGGTGAAGGATCTGCTGGCGGATTATGATATTTATGTTTCCACTTCCATGGGAAACGCTTCCGCGGAGCAGATCGCCAGTGAGATGCAGGTGATCAGTGTCCTGGTGGCGGTGGTGGTAGTATCCGTGCTGCTTTTGACGTCCCAGACATGGGCGGAAGTGCCGGTGCTGCTTTTGACATTCATCGCGGCGGCGCTGATTACGAAGGGAACCAACTTTTTTATGGGAACGATCTCTTTCGTGTCAAATTCGGTGACCATTGTGCTGCAGCTGGCGCTGTCCATAGACTATGCGGTGATCTTCTGTAACCGCTATAAAGAAGAACATCAAACGCTTCCCATCCGGGAAGCCGATATTGTAGCGCTGAGCAAAGCAATTCCAGAGATTTCCTCCAGCTCTCTTACGACCATCGGCGGCCTGATCGCCATGATGTTCATGCAGTTTGGCATAGGACGGGATATGGCGCTGTGCCTGATCCGGGCCATTCTGCTGAGCCTGCTGGCGGTATTCCTGCTGATGCCGGGCCTGATCATGCTGTTCGGGCGCGCCATGGATAAGACGCACCACAGAAGCTTTATCCCCAAGATTCCTTTTGTGGGAAAGTTTGCCTACAAGACGCGGTACGTCATGCCGCCTCTGTTTGTGGTGCTCATCGTGGGAGCCTATCTGATTTCTTCCAAATGTCCTTATGTCTATGGGTATTCGATGCTGGAGACGCCGGTCCAGAGCGACGCCATGATTGTCGATGAGAGGATCGAGGAAAGCTTCGGATCTTCCAATATGGTGGCGCTGATCGTGCCTGCCGGCAGCTATGAAAAAGAAAAACAGCTTCTGAAGGAGCTGGATGCCCTGCCGGAGGTGGATTACACCATGGGGCTTGCCAACACGGAGGCTATGGACGGGTATATGCTCACTGACAAGCTGACCGCCCGGGATTTTTCCGAACTGCTGGAGCTGGACTACGAAGTCGCCGAAATGCTTTATATGGCATACGCGGTAAATGATGAGAATTACGCAAAGATTGTCAACGGTCTGTCCACATACAGTGTGCCTCTCATTGATATTTTCATGTTCTTATATGATGAAGTACAGGAGGGGTACGTGACTCTGGAGGACGATATGATGGAGACTCTGGAGGATGCGCATTCTAAGATGCAGATTGCGCTGGACCAGCTGCAGGGTCAGGAGTACAGCCGTATGCTGGTCTATCTGAACCTGCCGGAGGAAGGAGACGAGACTTTTGCCTTCCTCGACAGGATGCATGAAATTGCAGGCAAGTATTATGAAGGGACTGTGCTGATACCAGGGGAAGCCACCAGCCAGTATGATCTGTACAAGACGTTCCAGACGGACAACACGGTGGTGAACGTCGTCTCCATTCTGGCGGTGCTGGTCGTGCTGCTGTTTACCTTTATGTCGGCTGGTATGCCTGTATTGCTGATCATGATTATCCAGGGCGCTATCTGGGTCAACTTTTCCTTCCCTGCCATCCAGGAAAAGAATCTGTTCTTTATGAGCTATCTGATCGTCAGCTCCATTCAGATGGGTGCGAACATAGACTATGCCATCGTGATCTCAGGCCGTTTCATGGAGCTGAAGGATAAGATGTCGAAGCGGGATGCGATCATCGAGACCATGAACTTTGCGTTTCCCACGATCGTAACCTCCGGTTCCATGCTTGCCCTGGCAGGCATCTTTATCGGCCGGATGTCGTCGGACGGCGCAATCTGCGGTATCGGTCAGTGTCTGGGAAGAGGGACGATTATTTCCATTATCATCGTCATGTTTGTTCTGCCACAGATCCTGCTGCTGGGAGAAAAGATCATAGATAAGACGTCGTTCGCAGTGTCGATCCCGCTGAAGCTGGAGCGGACCTCCGGCCTGATGCGGGTGGACGGCATGGTTCAGGGACATATCAACGGAACCATTATCGGCGAGGTCCACGGGCTTGTGCGGGGCGACGCGAGTCTGTTTGTCAATATGGGGAAGCTGGAGCAGCGTGAGGATGACGGCGGCGATCTGGCGGATCTGATGCAGAAGGAACGCGGCGGCGAAGAGACAGAGGTGACGAAATGAGAAGAATGGGAATCGGTACAAAACTCTTTTCCCTGGGAATAACGGCTGCGCTTGTGTGCAGTATGGCCTTTCCCATGGGAACGGCGGCGGAAGGGGCGGAAAGTACGGCATCCAAGGAACAGGGCGTGGATGAGACGGAAGCCGTGGCCCCGGTGGAAGTGATAGAGATTAGTACCGCAGAGGAACTGCTTGCATTTGCCGATCAGTGCCATATAGATTCCTGGTCGGCGGGAAAATGGGTGGTGCTGAAGCAGGACATCGACCTGACGGGAATGGATTTTGAGATGATACCAATCTTCTGCGGGACCTTCGACGGACAGGGGCATACTGTCTCCGGATTTCGCAACGTGGGGGACGGCTATGTGGAGGGCTTTTTCCGCTATGTGGGAGTACAGGGCGAGGTAAAGAACCTGAAGCTCAGCGGAAGCGTTCAGGGCGCCGAAACGGACGAATGCATGGGCGGTATCTGCGGGGTGAATTACGGTACGATCCGGGACTGCAGCTTTGATGGAACCATAAAGGGTGTCAGAACGGTGGGCGGTATCGCCGGAACCAACGAGGGGACCGGGGTGATCAAAAACTGTACAATGCGCGGTCATGTATTGGGATACAATATGACAGGCGGTATTGTTGGTTTTAATCACGGCACGATAATCGGTTGTAAGAACGATTCCAATATCAACGATGACAGCGAATGGGTGGAAACGGATGACGAGCGGGGACCGGAGCTTTTTCAGAGCATGAACGGTTCCGGTTCGGAGGTGGATCTGTTCAGCGGCGTGGATACGGGAGGAATCGCAGGCTATTCCGACGGCGTTATCGCCAGCTGTACCAATGATGGCCGGATCGGTTATGAACATACGGGATATAATATCGGCGGCATTGCAGGCAGACATGCCGGAACGGTAATGCTGTGCACAAACAGGGGGGACATTTTCGGCCGTAAGGATGTAGGCGGAATCGTGGGGCAGATGGAGCCCTATATTGAAGTGGACGAGGCGGAATCACTGCGGAACGCCGTCAACAAACTGCACAATCTGATCAACCGGACGCTGGATCATCTGCAGGAGGGCAAGGACGTCGTGAAAGGGGATGTGGACCGTCTTACTGCACACGGGGATGCGGCCCGGGATTCCGGTCATGCGCTTGCGGACCAGCTGACAGATTTTGTGGACGCAAATACGGAGCAGGTCCGGGCGATGGGAGCGCGCATGGAATATGTGACGGAACAGCTGCCGGCTGTGCTGGACAACATGACGGCGGCGCAGACTGCCTTCGGCCGTTTCTGCGACAGTGTGAAGCTGTCGGTAAAGGATCCGGGAAGCGTCAGCGATGGCAACGGATCCGCCGGCGGCCAGGAGGATCCGGAGCAGACCGAGAGTGCCCTGAAGGAGCTTCAGACAGTCTCTGACCGGGTGAAGGAGTCTGCGGACAGGATCAATGGAATCATTAAAAAAGAGGACGGCACCGTAAAAGAGTGGAACAGCCTGACGACTGAGCAGCGGGAACAGGTTCTGACGGAGCTGGCGGATCTTGCGGGAAATGCCGCCGAATGGTCCAGCGCAGTCTCTAAGGTCCTGACGGAAGCAGGCGGTGCCGCGCTGACTGAGGAATCTGCGGAAGCGTTGCGGAGCATGTCAGAGTCTCTGAAAAACGCAGGCAACAGGGCAAAGGACATTGCCGTTTACATAAACGCCCAGCCAAAGCTGCATTTTACGGCTCTGGGAGAGCAGTTCGATCAGCAGCGGGAAAACCTGAATCTTGAGCTGAAGGGCGTTTCGGAAAGCCTGAAGAGCCTGACTGCCCATGCCTCCGATTATTCCGATCTTGTGAACGAAGATCTGAAGGCGGTAAACGACCAGCTGAATGTGGTCTTTCAGCTTCTGGCGGATCATCTGTCCGGCTACAGCGGACTCAGCGTGGAAGAAGCCTATGAGGAGATCTCTTACGAGGAGATGTATGATATTACGGCGGGGCGGACCGATTCCTGCACGAACAGGGGGACCGTCAGAGGTGATATCAATGTGGGCGGGATATCGGGCTCCATGTCCATTGATCAGGAGGATCCCGAGGACAATGCCGCAGGGAGCATCGATTATGAGATCGGCCGCCGGTTTGTCATGAAATGCGTGATCGGACACTGTGAGAATCAGGGCCGTGTCATCGCCAAAAAGGACGGCGCAGGCGGTATCGTGGGATATATGGAACACGGAATCGCTGCGGACTCCAGCGGATACGGCAGCGTGGAGAGCACAGAGGGAAACTATGTGGGCGGTGTATGCGGACAGTCCCTGACGGTGCTGAAAAACTGCTATGCGCTGTGCGATGTGTCAGGAAACAGATATGTGGGCGGCATCGCCGGATATGCCTGTACGCTGAAAGACTGCTGCGCCATTGTCAATGTGGAGGCGTCCTCCGGCAGAAAAGGAAGTATTGCGGGATGGGCCGCGGTCCCCGTGGAGACGGAAGACGCGGAGGATCCCATGATCTCCCAGAATTATTATGTGGGTGGAGAGCCTTATGGTATTGACGGTATCAGCTATGCCGGAATTGCGGAGCCTTTGGAATATGAAGAACTGCTTGAGATCGAGGGAGTGCCGGAGCGGTTCCGGCACCTGCAGGTTGCGTTCTGGATCGGGGACACGTGCCTGGGCGTTCAGGAGGTTGCCTACGGGAAGAGCCTGTCGGTACTGCAGTATCCTGAGATCCCGGAACAGGAGGGATGTTACGGCGCGTGGCCGGATTATTCCGACCGTGTCATGAAGGGAGACCTTGTGATCCGGGGCGAATACAAGGACAATGTTCTAGTAGTGGAGAGCGGAGAAAAACAGGAAGAGGACGACGGCGCGTATGAGAAGCCGTATGCGCTTGTGGAACGGAAATTTACGGAAGATACCGTACTGAGGGCAGGTCCCGGAAACGCGCAGCCGCCGGAAGAGATCGGAGACAGGGAATATGTCGTCTATGATGTTGTTCTGGAAAACGGGGGCGTCGGGGCTTCGGATGTGTTTGCGGTACGGCTGCTGAATCCTTATGATGAGGCGGAGGTCTGGGGGAGGACTGACGGAGAATGGGTGCGGCTTGCCTGCAAGGAACGGGGAACGTATCTGCAGGTGGATATGACCGGGCCGACAGAGACCTTCTGTATTGCCAGAAAGGAAAATTCCGCCTGGATCGTCTGGACCGGCGCCGGGGCGGCTGTATGTGTCGCAGCGGCGGCAGCCGTATGGATCAGGCATCGGAAGAAAAAGAAGAAAAAGAAGGGAGAACCGGAAAAAAGTTCTGACTGACCGCTTCTGACCTTTTCGGGAGCAGGGCTTTTCCTTTCCGAAAAAATATGTTATACTATTTCTGCCACTCATCTGAGTGGGAGTATGGATGCGTGCTGTGAGAAAAGGGAAAGTGGTTGTGCCATGAAAACCATAACGGAAAAGATCCGGCAGGACGCGGCGCATCTTACCGAAAGGGAGGAAGAGACGCTGCGCCGGGCCGGCAGCATTATACGTTCAGGGGGGCTGGTAGCGTTTCCCACCGAGACGGTCTACGGCCTTGGGGGAGATGCCTTGAACAGGGAGTCTTCCAGGCGGATTTATGCGGCGAAGGGACGGCCTTCGGACAATCCTCTCATTGTGCATATCAGCCGTTTTGAAGACATGGAACGGATTGTGTCGAAAGTTCCGGAGGAAGCCGTCCGTATTGCGGAAGCCTTCTGGCCGGGGCCGTTGACCATGATCCTGCCAAAATCCGGGCTGGTTCCGACCGAGACCACCGGTGGTCTGGATACCGTGGCGGTACGGCTGCCGGCTTATGCGTCAGTCCGAAAGCTGATCGAATACAGCGGGGGATATCTTGCCGCACCCAGCGCGAATCTCTCGGGCCGGCCCAGTCCCACTACGGCGGAGGCCGTGCTGGAGGATATGGATGGCCGTATCGACATGATTCTGGATGGCGGAAAGGTGGGGATCGGCCTGGAGTCTACTATCGTGGACCTGACCGTGCAGACGCCCCAGATCCTGCGGCCGGGGTATGTGACGGCAAAGATGCTGGAGCACGTTCTGGGAAAAGTTGACATGGATGTTACGATCCTTGCGGACGACAGCGGGCAGGCGCCGAGGGCCCCAGGCATGAAGTACCGGCATTACGCGCCGAAGGGCGAGCTGACTCTGGTGGAGGGAACTCCTGAACGGGTGGCGGCCTACATGAACCGGAAGACAGCGGAGGACGGCGCGGAGGGTGAACGGACAGGTATCATTGTGACGGAAGAGCTTCTGGATAAATGTCGGGCGGATGTGGCGGAATGTCTGGGCTCACGCTTTGATGAAGCGTCTATCGCCCGGAATCTTTACGCGGCCTTGCGGCGGATGGATGAGGAAAGGGTTACGAAAATATATGCGGAAAGCTTTTCCGTCTCGGGATTGGGACAGGCCATTATGAACCGTCTTCTCAAGGCCGCCGGGCACAGGGTGGTGAAGGTATAAAACGGGGGTTGGAGAGTCCAGACCCCACAAAATAAGGAGGAAGATGAGATGATTGCAATCGGAAGCGACCACGGCGGATATGAGCTGAAGCAGCATGTGATGCGCCATCTGGAGAAGAGGGGCATTGCGTATGAGGATATGGGATGCTTCAGCAGGGAAAGCTGTGATTACCCGGTCTATGGAAAGGCGGTTGCCAGGGCTGTGGCGGAAGGCCGCTGCGAGAAGGGCATTGTGATCTGTACCACCGGAATCGGGATCAGTATTGTGGCAAACAAGGTAAAGGGTGTGCGCTGCGCGGTCTGCGCGGATTCCCTTACAGCCAGAATGACGAGGCTTCACAACGACGCCAATGTACTCGCGCTGGGCGGTGGCATTGTAGGACCGAACCTGGCTCTGGACATTGTGGATACATTCCTTGACACGGCGTTTTCCGGGGAAGAAAAGCACTGCCGCCGGATCAGCCAGATGGAGGAGCAATAAGCGAGGTCCCTTTTTGCGGGCGCGGGAAACCGGGGAAGTACGAAGGAAACGAAGGAGATGGAGCATGAGCGGGAAGAGGTCTGACTATATCAGCTGGGACGAGTATTTTATGGGGGTCGCACAGCTGTCCGGTATGCGTTCCAAGGATCCCAACACGCAGGTGGGCGCTTGTATTGTCAGCAGTGACAACAAGATTCTGTCCATGGGCTACAATGGGTTCCCAAGCGGGTGCTCCGATGAGGATTTTCCCTGGGCAAGGGAAGGCGAGGCGCTTGACACCAAGTACCCCTTTGTGACCCACGGTGAGCTGAACGCCATATTGAATTACCGGGGCGGCTCTCTGGAGGGAACGAAGCTGTATGTGTCGCTTTTCCCCTGCAATGAGTGTGCAAAGGCGATCATCCAGTCAGGTATCAAGACTGTGGTGTATGACAGTGACAAGTACGTCGGTTCCATGGAAAACAGAGCGTCAAAACGGATGTTTGACGCTGCGGGCGTTGTGTATGTGCCTTATTCCAGAACGGGACGCAGCATTCATATACAGGTGTAGCAGAGAGGAGCTTATATTGAAGAAGGTCAGTAGAAAAAGAGAGCTGGCGCTTTTGCTTACCGTAGCGCTGTTTACCGGGGCGGTTCTTGCCGTGCCGGGCACTCTTTTTGTGGCTGCGGCACCTACGACACAGGAACAGATCCATCAGGCGGAACAGGAAAAGGCAGACCTTGAAAACAGACAGCAGCAGAACGAAAATGAGCTGGAGGGGCTGAAGGACGTACAGAGTGATCTGAAGAAAGACATGGATAAGCTGAACGCCCAGCTGAATGAGGTGGTTGCGAACCTGGAAAGGCTGGAGCAGCAGATCCGGGATAAGGAGCAGGAGATCGCGGAAACGCAGGCTGCTCTGGAAGAGGCGGTCGCCACGGAAAAATGGCAGTACGAATGTATGGTAATGCGCGCCAGGGCGATGTATGAGTATCAGGAGGATAATTTTTTAAGCGAGCTGCTCAGCGCGGGCAGCCTGTCCGATGTCCTGAATGTTGCCGGGTACATTGAGCGGGTCGCCGCCGCCGACAGGAAGCTGATGGAGGATTATAAGGAAAACAGGATTCTGATCGAGGAGCATAAAGCCAGGCTCCAGCAGGAAAAGATAGAGCTTGACAGTCTGAAGGTGGATGCGGAAGCGGAAAAAAGCAAGGTTTCCGGTCTGATCGGCCAGACGGCCAGCACGATGAAGGCCACTGCGGAGCAGATTGAAGATGCGGAGCAGAAGGCCCGGGAATATGAAGAGGAGATTAAGAAGAAGGAAGAAGATCTGGAATATCTTCGGAAAAAGCTGGCGGAGGAGATTGCCCTTTCCCAGGCGGCGGCCAACGCAGCCTGGAGAGATATCTCCGAGGTCACGTTTGCGGAGGGCGACCGGTATCTGCTGGCAAACCTGATCTACTGCGAGGCGGGTTCGGAGCCTTATGCGGGCCAGCTGGCGGTGGGAGCTGTCGTCATCAACCGCGTGCTCAGCTCGAAATTTCCGGATACGGTGGTCGGTGTCATCTATCAGAAGAAGCAGTTTTCGCCGGTGGCCAGCGGCCGGTTTCAGCTGGCGCTGGAGACCAACAAGGCGACGGCAGACTGCTACAGGGCCGCTGACGAGGCCATGTCCGGGGCTACAAACGTGGGCAGCTGTGTGTTTTTCCGGACGCCTGTGCCCGGGCTGACAGGGATTAATATCGGCGGCCACGTCTTTTATTAAATGACGTCCCGCAGACCGGAAGTCCGGATCAAAGCCCAAGTTCGTCCAGACGGGCCTGCAGCCGGTCAAATCTGCCCTGATAGACAAGTGTGAGCAGCTGATTCAGATTGCGGAGGCAGGAGGTCAGCTGCTCTTTTGTGATGAGACCGCGTTCCGCCGCTTCCGCCAGCTCGTCCAGATCCACGACCTTCATGCGGCCATCCGGGGAGATGATCACGTCGGCCAGAAGATCGGTCACGGTGAGAGACGCTTCCTCTTCGTGATAGGAGTATTCCACAATATCGCAGTACCAGTGCAGCAGGGAGCCGTCCCCCCGGTAGATCTTGCTGACCTTGATTCCGCGATTCAGGAAATAACAGGAGCACCCGTGGGTAAATTCTGTTTTCGGCTTCAGCGTTTTCCATTTTGTTATGAGAACTTCATCATCCAGAAATACGATGACATCGTCCTTCAGCAGGGTGTGCTCCGCGGGAATGAGCCTTCGGCGGTACAGGCTTGAAATATGCATGCTTATAAAAGCTCCTTTCGTGTGTCGGGAAAATCGGGATCAAGCTGCGAAAACGGGACAAATGGCGCCGGGGGAATGGAATGGGGACAGAGCGTGCGTTCCATCCAGATCATATCCTGCCAGGCGCCAAGCTTATAGCCGGATTGATGAAAATGGGCGGCTTCGACATAGCCGAAAGCCTTGTGAAAGGCGATGCTGTCAGGGTTTGGATACGCGATGCAGGCGCAGAGGTTACAGACATTCTGTCTGCGCAGGCAGTCCTCCAGAGACCGGTACAGGGCGCTTCCTGTTCCGCGGTGCCGTTCATCCCGGCGTACATAGATGGTGGTCTCCACCGACCAGTCGTAGGCTGCCCTCGACTTAAAGCGTGAAGCATAGGTATAGCCCAGAAGGCGGCCGTCTTCTTCTGCGGCGAGATAGGGGTAATCCTTGAGAGTATGCAGGATACGGTCCCTAAATTCCGCAAGGGAGGGGACCTCGTGTTCAAAGGAGACGGCGGTTTCCCGCACATAGGGCGCGTAGATCTCAAGCAGCGCCGGTGCGTCTTCTGGTGAGACAATGCGTATCTTCATGGGAAAAATCCTTTCCTATGTCAAAATCATATGTATCAAGATATAAAAATTTCTTTATAAAGATACTACAGCGACAGGCGGGGGAAGTCAATGAGAAATGGACAGAAAGCGGACAAAAACCGTTCGCTGTTTTACGCATGTGGCACTGGACAATTTATGGGAATTTGAGTATAATGGTAAAAGTGATTAAAATTTAAGAAGGTGTTCCTGTCATACTATGAAGCATAAAAAGGAAGACAACAGAACGACGTTTCAGACGCTTGCTCTGGTTTCCCAGCTGGGGATTACCATGATCACCGCTATAGGGATAGCGACGGCTGTGGGGGTCTGGCTGGACAGGAAGCTGGGTACGTCATGGATTACGGCGGTGCTGTTCGTGATGGGAACGGCTGCGGGAGGCCAGAGCGCGTACCGCATGATCCGGAAGATCTATGAACCGGAGCAGAAGAAGGAGCGGGATTCATCCGGTGAAGATTATCCAGACGTTAAAAAACAGTGACAGAACGGTTTTGGAAATGCATCTGGGACAGTTGTTTTTCGGAGCTGTCTGTCAGTTCGCGGGCGTTTTTTTCGTAAGGAATCAGGCCCAGTACGCGGCGAGTCTGTGGATCGGTGTGGCGTTTTCCATGGCTGGTGTTCTTCACATGGCGCATACGCTGGACCGGGCGCTGCCTTTGGGGGAAGCCGGGGCAAAGATCATTTCCAGAGGGTATTTTTTCCGCTATGCCGTGATTCTTTTTGTGACAGCGGTTTCTGCGGTTTCCGGTGTGCTGAACCCGCTGGTGGTTTTTCTGGGATATATGAGCATGAAAGTAACGGCGTATCTGCAGCCGCTTACCCATAAAGGATTGAACCGGCTGTTCCATGAGACGGATCCCGTCCCGGAGCCTTTGCCGGAAGAGGGCGCCCAGGAAGAAGAGCAGGCGCTTTCCGAAGGAAACATTCAATCTTAAAATCACAGACGGAGGAGGTGAAAATATGGAGCATGGAATTCTGATGTCAGGTGCTGACGTAGACTTTATGATCCATGGCGTTTTTCAGTATTCCTTTTTTGGGCACCAGGTCTGGATTACGACGTCCCATGTATGTATTCTGATCGTAATGCTGATCCTCGTGGGTTTTGCCATAGCGGCAAACAGGGCTATGAAAAAGGGCTCTGATGTGCCGGGACCTTTTCAGAATGTTGTGGAACTGATCGTGGAGAAGCTGGACGGCATGGTGGACGGTTCCATGGAGAAGGCGGCGCCCAGATATTACAACTATATCGGGACGGTGTTTATCTTTATCCTGTTCAGCAATATCTCAGGCCTTCTGGGGTTGCGGCCGCCCACGGCAGACTATGGCGTGACGCTGCCGCTTGCGCTGATCACGTTTGCCATGATCCGGTTCAGCAAGTGGAAATACCAGAAGCCGGCGACGATCTGGGAAGATCTGTGTTCGCCGCTGCCGAAGTGGCTGCCCATCTGGATGCCGATCAACCTGATCAGTACCGTGGCGGTTCCGATCTCCCTGTCCCTGCGTCTTTTTGCAAACGTGCTTTCGGGGACGGCGATGATGGCGCTGCTCTATGGGCTGCTGCAATGGTTCGCCACGGCCTGGCCCGCGGCACTTCATGTGTACTTCGACCTGTTTTCGGGCGCCATACAGACCTATGTGTTCTGTATGCTGACCATGACCTATATCTCAAACGAGATCGGGGACGGGACCCGGCGGTAAAAGATCAAGACAGGAAACAATCCAAAATAAATTTATTCAGGAGGAAAAAACTATGGAATTCAATGACAGCTTTATTCTGGGGTGCTCTGCTATCGGTGCCGGTCTTGCGGTGATCGCCGGTATCGGACCCGGCGTAGGACAGGGTATCGCCGCAGGCCACGCCGCAGCGGCGGTAGGGCGGAATCCCGGTGCTTCCGGACAGATCAGATCCATGATGCTTCTGGGTCAGGCAGTGGCTGAAACCACAGGTCTGTATGGCCTTCTGGTGGCGATCCTGCTGCTTTTCGTACATCCTCTTCTTCCCTGATCGCAGCGGAGCGGGGGTTCCATCCCGGAGCCTGCGCCGAAGCGCAGGTCCCGAATGAGTTTGCCGGCTGCTTTTAAGCAGCAGAAAAGAGGAAGAATGATACTATTGACAGAAGGACAGTCCATGTCGAGACTGTTTGATTTGGATTGGCAGCTGGTTGCGGACTCTGTCCTGATGATCATTGCCGTTTTTGTCCTGTTTCTTTTGATGAGCTATCTGCTCTTCAACCCTGCGAGAAAGTTTCTGAACGACCGCCGGGATAAGATCCGCGGCGAGCTGGAGACAGCAAAGCAGAATATGGAGGAAGCGGACCGTCTGAAGCAGGAGTACGAGACAAAGATCAAAGAGATCGACAAGGAAGCGGAGGCGATCCTTGGAGAGGCGCGCAGAAAAGCGCTTGACAATGAAAAACAGATCGTTGCCGAGGCAAGGGAGGAAGCGGCCCGTATTCTGGATAGAGCCCGCGTGGAGGCAGAGCTTGAGAAACAGAAGGTGGCCGACGAGGTGAAACGGGAGATCATTACGGTTTCCGCGCTGATGGCCGGAAAGTTTGTCGCCTCTTCCATCGATACCGCCGCCCAGAACCGGCTGATCGACGAAACCTTAAAGGAAATGGGTGAAAAGACATGGCTAAGTTAGTTTCCGGAACATACGCAGAAGCGCTGTTCGATGCGGCCATGGAAACCGGTCCTGCCAAAGCTGCCGAAATGATGGAGGAAATTTTGACCGTCCGTAAGGTATTGGCGGAAAATCCGGAGTTTGACGGCCTGATGAGGCATCCTGTCATTCCGAAGCAGGAGAAGATACGGGTGGTGAAAGATGTGTTTCTGGGACGTGTCAGCGATGAGCTGGAGAGTTTTCTGGAGATCGTCGTATCCAAGGAACGCTATCGGGATCTGGACGCTATATTTTCCTGTTATATTGACAAGGTAAAGGAACAGCGCAAGATCGGCATTGCCTATGTAACCACGGCTGTGGAGCTCACCGCAGGACAGAAAAACGCGGTGGAGGCCAGGCTTCTGGAGACGAGCGGCTGCCTTGAAATGGAAATGCATTACAGCGTTGAGCCCGATATCATTGGCGGTATGATCATCCGCATGAACGGCAGGGTGGTTGACAGCAGTATCCGCACAAAGCTGGACGGCCTGACAAAACAATTATTACAGATTCAGCTGGGGTGACCTGCTGAAAGAAAGGTGCGACAGATCCATGAATTTAAGACCAGAAGAGATAAGTTCGGTGATCAAGGAGCAGATCAGGAAATATTCCTCTGTGCTTGACGTGTCTGATGTGGGTACCGTCATCCAGGTGGCCGACGGGATCGCGCGCGTACATGGACTGGAAAATGCCATGCAGGGAGAACTGCTGGAATTTCCCGGCGATGTGTACGGCATGGTGCTGAACCTGGAAGAGGACAATGTAGGCGCAGTGCTGCTGGGCAGCACAAGGAATATAAATGAAGGAGACACGGTAAAGACGACGGGGCGCGTGGTGGAGGTGCCCGTAGGCGATGCCATGCTGGGACGTGTGGTTAACGCCCTGGGCCAGCCCATCGACGGAAAAGGACCCGTGCAGACCGAGAAATACCGTAAGATTGAGCGCGTGGCAAGCGGCGTCATCACGAGAAAAAGCGTGGATACCCCGCTTCAGACAGGAATCAAGGCAATCGACGCCATGGTGCCCATCGGCAGAGGGCAGAGGGAGCTGATCATCGGCGACCGTCAGACAGGTAAGACGGCGATTGCGATCGACACGATCATCAATCAGAAGGGCCAGGGTGTGAAGTGTATTTACGTTGCCATCGGCCAGAAGGCTTCCACCATTGCCAATATTGTCAAGACCCTGGAGGAGTATGGCGCGATGGCATATACCACGGTGGTAGTGTCCACCGCCAGCGACCTCGCTCCTCTGCAGTACATCGCTCCCTATTCCGGCTGTGCCATCGGCGAGGAATGGATGGAGGCGGGGCAGGATGTTCTGGTGGTGTATGACGACCTGAGCAAGCATGCCGCCGCATATAGAACACTTTCCCTGCTGCTGCGTCGTCCGCCCGGGCGCGAGGCGTACCCCGGCGACGTGTTCTATCTGCATTCCAGATTGTTGGAACGCGCGGCGAGAATGAGCGAAGAGTACGGCGGAGGCTCCCTGACGGCGCTTCCCATTATCGAGACACAGGCGGGCGATGTGTCTGCCTATATACCGACCAATGTAATTTCCATCACGGATGGCCAGATCTATCTGGAGACTGAGATGTTTAATTCCGGATTCCGGCCTGCGATCAACGCGGGTCTGTCCGTGTCCCGTGTGGGCGGCGCGGCACAGATCAAGGCGATGAAAAAGATCGCGGCGCCTATCCGTACGGAGCTTGCCCAGTACAGAGAGCTTGCTTCCTTCGCCCAGTTCGGCTCTGAGCTGGACGATGATACCAAGGAGAAGCTGGCACAGGGCGAACGGATCCGGGAGGTGCTGAAACAGCCGCAGTATAAGCCTATGGCGGTGCAGTATCAGGTTATCATTATCTATGCTGTGACCAGAAAGTACCTGCTGAAGGTGCCTGTGGAGGATGTCACCAGATTTGAAACGGAGCTTTTTGAGTTTTTGGATACAAAGTATCCCGAGGTTCCCAGGACCATTGCGGAGGAAAAGGTGATCTCTGAGACGACAGAGGAGACCCTGAAGAAAGCGCTGGAGGAATTTATCAGGCAGTTTTTAAGCTGAAGGCCGTGAGGCGTTCAGGGAAATGAGGACATATTATGGCATCAATGCGCGATATCAAACGCCGCAGAAGCAGTATTCAGGGGACCCAGCAGATCACGAAAGCCATGAAGCTGGTCTCCACTGTCAAGCTGCAGAGGGCCAGAGCAAATGCGGAACGGTCAAAAGAGTATTTTACCTGTATGTACGACACGGTGAACAGTATTTTAAGCCGTGTAGGGCATCTGGAGCATAAGTATCTGGTCCCGGGAACGTCCCGGAAAAAGGCGGTTGTGGTTATTACCTCCAACAGGGGTCTGGCGGGCGGCTATAACTCGAATGTGGTAAAGCTGGTCACAAGAAATCCGCAGTGGAACAGGGAGGATGTTGTGGTCTATACGCTGGGAAACAAGGGACGCGAAGCCTTTGCACGATATGGTTATCAGATAAAGCCCTGTGAGAATGACATTGTAGAGAGTCCTGTATATGCGGATGCGATGGCGCTCTCCCGGGAGCTGCTTCAGTCGTTTGCGGCAGGAGAGGTGGGCGAGATTTATCTTGCCTACACCGCCTTTAAGAATACGGTGAGCCATGTTCCTACGCTGCTGAAGCTTCTTCCGGTGGAGTACGCTCCGCAGGCGGATGAGAAATCCGGGAAGGCGGAGGCAGTCATGGACTTTGAACCGGAAGATTCGGAAGCACTGGATCTAATCCTCCCCAAATACATGACCAGTCTGATCTACGGCGCTTTAGTGGAATCTGTGGCAAGTGAAAATGGCGCCCGTATGCAGGCGATGGACAGCGCTACCAGCAATGCGGAGGAAATGATAAATGATCTGGCGCTGAAGTATAACCGGGCCCGTCAGGGTTCCATCACGCAGGAGCTCACGGAGATCATTGCGGGAGCGGAGGCGCTGGGTTAGAAAAACTTTTATGTAAGAAAATACGCCTGCGCAGGCGGGCGGGAAAGAGGTTGAAATGGCAGGAGAAAACAAAGGCAGGATTACCCAGGTGGTGGGTGCGGTTCTTGACATCCGCTTTGACGGGGGTAAGCTGCCTGAGATCAACGAAGCGATCCGTATTCCTACCAGGGATGGCGGCGAGCTGACCGTTGAGGTTTCGCAGCATCTTGGAGACGACACCGTCAGATGTATCGCCATGGGCAGCACGGACGGACTTGTCAGGGGAATGGAGGCGGTCGCGACGGGCGCGCCTATTACCGTTCCGGTAGGGGAAAAGACCCTTGGCCGTATTTTCAATGTGCTGGGACAGCCCATAGATAACAAGCCGGCTCCGGAAGGAGTTTCCTATGAACCCATCCACAGACCCGCGCCGAAATTTGAAGAGCAGTCCACGGAAACGGAACTGTTGGAGACCGGGATCAAGGTGGTGGATCTGCTCTGCCCTTACCAGAAGGGCGGAAAGATCGGTCTGTTCGGCGGCGCCGGTGTGGGAAAGACCGTGCTGATACAGGAGCTGATCAGAAATATCGCCACGGAGCACGGCGGATATTCTGTTTTTACAGGCGTCGGTGAGCGAACCCGTGAGGGAAACGACCTGTACCATGAGATGACGGAATCCGGCGTCATTGACAAGACAACCATGGTGTTCGGACAGATGAACGAGCCACCCGGAGCGAGAATGCGGGTGGGGCTGACGGGTCTTACCATGGCGGAGTATTTCAGGGACAAGGGCGGCAAGGATGTGCTGCTGTTCATTGATAATATTTTCCGTTTTACCCAGGCCGGTTCCGAGGTGTCCGCCCTGTTGGGCCGTATGCCTTCCGCGGTGGGATACCAGCCCACGCTGCAGACGGAGATGGGTGCGCTCCAGGAGAGGATCACATCTACCAGAAACGGCTCCATTACTTCCGTGCAGGCGGTGTATGTCCCTGCGGATGACCTGACGGACCCTGCGCCCGCTACCACATTCGCCCATCTGGACGCTACCACCGTGCTGTCCCGTTCCATCGTGGAACTGGGTATTTATCCGGCTGTGGATCCGCTGGAGTCCACTTCCCGCATTCTGGATCCCAGGGTTGTGGGGGAAGAACATTACAGAACGGCCCGGGGTGTGCAGGAAATCCTGCAGCGCTATAAGGAATTGCAGGATATCATCGCTATTCTGGGTATGGATGAGCTTTCCGAGGAAGATAAGCTTGTGGTCTCCAGAGCCAGAAAGGTGCAGAGATTCCTCTCCCAGCCCTTCTTTGTGGCCGGCCAGTTTACCGGACTGGAAGGGAAATATGTTCCGATCAATGAGACCATCCGCGGCTTCCGGGAGATCCTAGAAGGAAAGCATGACGACATTCCCGAGAGCTATTTCCTGAATGCCGGTGGCATTGATGACGTTTTGGCGAAGGTAAAATAGGAGGCTAGCGTATGGCGGAAAAGAATACCCTTCTTCTGCGCATTATCACGCCGGACCGGCTGTTTTATGAAGGGCAGGCAGAGATGGTGGAATTTAACACCACTGAGGGTGAGATCGGCGTACTGCCCGGGCACATTCCTCTTACCGTGATTCTGAAGCCGGGGATCCTTAGTATTTATGAGCCTGAGGAAGAGAAGCGCGCTGCGCTTCACGCCGGCTTTGCGGAGATCCTGCAGGATCGGGTGACTATTCTTGCGGAGATCGTGGAATGGCCTTACGAGATAGATCAAGAGCGTGCAAACGCGGCGAAGGAAAGGGCCGAGGAGCGGCTTCGCAGCAGAACTCCCGAGACAGACATTGCCCGGGCGGAGACGGCTCTTTTGAGAGCGGTTGCCCGGATCGAACTGTTAAAATAACATCACAGAGGAAGCGTCCGGCGGCTGTGTAACAATTGGATGGAAATGCGCATATACTGTGTAAAAGCATTGTAAGGTGCGCATATGGATTTTCACTCTAAATTGGCACAGCCGCTGTCGGACGGCAGAATAAGGGGCTGGAACGGGCCCCTTCCTTTTTATATGACGTATTCGGGATATGTTAGTCCCAGACAGGAAGCTGCTGTGTTAAGTGACCTTGAATATTTTCAGCAGCTGTACCCCAACGATGTGAAACGATTCCGCCGCAGGGTGGCGGAAATACTGGACACCACAGACTATGAAGGCAGTATGATCTATGATGAGTATCCGGACAGGTATAGTCTGCAGAGCCTGGCGAAAACAGTCTGTGGTATATTGGAAAAGGAAGAAGGGGAACCGCCGGAGGAGAATCTGATTCAGGTGCTTTTGTTTATCGAGGTGTACAAACGTCGGCATGGCGGTCAGAGAGCGATTATCTTTTAGCGGTGCAATTCGGGAAAGAGGATGGAAGAAATCAGGAAACTGTTTCAGCAGACGCTGAACCGCAATCTGATACAGATGACGCTGAGCGGGACGATGGATGCGGACAGGGCGGAAAAAGTGAAAGTCCGCCCTGTGCTGCTCAAAGGCGTCCTGTTGTTTCAGGAGACTGTCTTTCGCGGCACACAGGTGTTTCATGCGAATTTTTCGGAGCAGGAGCTGGCGGACAGGCTTGCCGGTTATATGGGAAGCCTTTTTCGACAGGCTCAGATAAACAGCTGTGATGCGGATACGGTCCTTCTCGTGAGCAGAAAGGGAAAGGTGACCGTCCGCAGGAAACAGAAAACATGCGCTCCGGGACAGGACATGCCTGCCTTCTCCATGACCCATGACCGCTCCCGGCAATATATTCTGGGGGAAGGAAGGCCCGTGGATTTTCTGGTAGAGCTTGGCGTACAGACCCGGGACGGGCGTGTCGTAAAGTCGAAATATGATAAGTTTCGCCAGATCAATCGGTATCTGGAGTTTATAGAGGATATTCTGGATCAGCTGCCCGGAGACAGGATCATCCGCATTGTGGACTTCGGATGCGGTAAGTTCTATCTTACCTTTGCCATGTATTACTATCTGCATGTTCTGAAGGGAAGGGAGATCAGCGTCACCGGCCTGGATCTGAAGGCGGATGTAATCGCGCGCTGTAACGACCTGGCACGGAAACTGGAATATACGGGTCTGCATTTTGAACAGGGAGACATCAGCGGCTATCAGGGCGCAGAGAAGGTGGACATGGTGGTCTCTCTGCATGCCTGCGACAGGGCCACGGACTATGCTCTGGAAAAAGCGGTAAAATGGGGGGCAGATGTGATCCTTGCGGTGCCGTGCTGCCAGCATGAGCTGAACGGCCAGATACGCTGTGATCTGCTGAAGCCCATTTTCAAATATGGCGTCATAAAGGAGCGCATGGCCGCGCTGATCACAGATGCGCTTCGGGCGGATCTGCTGGAACAGCAGGGGTATGACGCGCAGATTCTCGAGTTTATTGATATGGAACATACCCCCAAGAATCTTATGATCCGCGCCGTGAAACGCAGGGGGATCCGCCCCAGAGCCGCATCCATTGATGAGGTGACAGAATTTTTCCATGTAAAGCCGGTGTTGAAGGAGCTGTTATGAAAAAAAGCATTATCAAATTATTGGTCTTTGCGGCTGCTTTTCTTCTGGGATTGGTGGTCATCGGCAGAATAATGAACCAGGGGCATGACAACCTTACCATGGAGATGGGAGGGGCAACGTTTCCGTTAGTTACCATGGAGACGGACGGTATTGCGTATAATCAGCTCCACGGTTACAGCGCTCCCATGGATATCGCTTTTCAGAGGGATACCGTGACGGTGCTGGGGGATGGCAGAGATACAGGCTTTACAGTGGAAACCTTTGGGCGGAATGTGACAGGGATCTCCGTTCAGGTGCGCAGCGCAGACGGTTCCCGTCTCATTGAGGATACAGCCCTGACGGAGTATCAGACGCAAGGGGAACGGATCAGGGGCACTGTTTCCCTGAAGGATCTGATCGAAAGGGACACGGATTATTCTCTTGCCATTGTGCTTGAACTCAACGGCAGCACTTCCGTATATTATTACACCAGGGTCATCTGGAGCGACAGCCTGAATGTCAAGGAAAAGCTGGAGTATGCACTGGATTTCCACCGGAAGCTTTACGACAGGGAGGCAGCCAGAGAGCTGACAAAATATCTTGAGACCAATTCCAGGCTGGAGGACAACAGTTCTTTTCACAATGTCAACATCCACAGCAGCTTTCGGCAGATTACGTGGGACGAGCTGCCGGTAAAGGAGGAGATGGCGCCCCAGATACGCCTGACTGAGATTGCAAGTCAGACAGCGTCCCTGCTGCTGGATTATGTAGTATCCACAAAAGGGGAGGATGGCGGCAAGACATATTATAGGATGCGGGAGCATTTTCGGATCCGATATACGCCGGAGAGAATGTACCTTCTGGATTATCAGCGCACCATGACCCAGATTCCCAATGTGGAAGAGATGTATGCCAACGATAAGATCCTTCTTGGAATCACATCTGAGGAGGTCCCCATGATGGAAAGTGAGGACGGCAGCACGGTTGTCTTTCAGGAGGCCAACAGGCTGCTGAGCTACAATGCGGCTTCCAACAAGCTGACGGTGATTTTCAGTTTCTATGACCGGGACAATGGGGACTGGCGTACACTTTACGATCAGCATGCCATCCGGATTCTGGATGTGGATGAGAGCGGCAGTGTGCAGTTTGCATTGTACGGATACATGAACCGGGGACGCCATGAGGGAGAGGTGGGGATCCAGCTCTACTCCTATAACAGTGCACTAAACACCATAGAAGAATTGTTGTATATCCCTTACGAAAAAACGTTTGCAGTCCTGTCAGCCGAAATGGATGATCTTCTGTATCTGAACAGGAACCGGAAACTGTATCTTCAGCTGGAAAATACCGTCTATGAGATTGATCTGGAAAATCGGACATATTCGTCTCTGCTGGCGGTCACGCAGGACGGCAGTATGCATGTGTCAGAGGATCATAGGATTCTGGTGTGGTCTGAAGGAGAGGATATCTATCACAGCCGGGTCCTGAATATTCGGAATCTGGGCACAGGGGTCTGCAACAGCATCCAGGTGGGACCTGACGAGGCAGTGCGGCCTCTGGGGTTCATGGATGAGGATGTTATTTTCGGTGTGGCCAAGCTGGAAGATATCCGGGAGGAAAACTCTGGCCGGTTCTTCTTTCCCATGTATAGGATCTGCATCTGTAATTCCTCGGGGGCCGTTCTGAAGGAGTATGAACAGGACGGGCTTTATATCACTGACATTCAGGTGGCAGCCAATCAGATCACGCTGAAACGCCTGAGCCGGCTGGAGTCGGGGGAATATAAGGAGGCGGACGACGATCAAATCATGAATAACATGGAGGCGGAAACCGGGAAAAATACCATTGTCACCGCAGACATCGCCGTCTATAAGAAATATGTGCAGATTAAGACCACCGGGATTATTGACAGTAAAAATATCAAGGTACTCAATCCAAAGGAAGTGGTCTATGAGGGCGGAAGGGAACTGCGGCTGCCTGCAGGCGGCGGGACGAACCGTTACTATGTATATGGGCCCTACGGCGTTGACAATATTTTTACCTCTCCCGCCGGTGCGGTGAATCAGGCGTACGAAATTTCCGGTGTAGTGGTGGATGAAAACGGTGCGTGCATATGGCTGCGGGGAAATCGTTCCCCCAGAAATCAGATATCGTCTATCCGGGAAACGGGAGTGGAAGAAGGAGAAACCAGCCTGTCCGTGTGTCTGGATGCTATTTTCAGCTATGAGGGACTGGCGCATAATTCGGATTATCTGCTGGGGCTGGGAAAGACGGTGCCGGAAATCCTGGAGGAAAACCTGGAGGGCGCGAGAATCCTGGATCTGACCGGCTGTAATGTAGACGCCATGCTGTATTATGTGAACCGGAACATTCCTGTACTCGCCCTGCTGCGCGACGGGGAAGCCGTTCTGATCACCGGGTTTGACGAGTATAACACCATTCTGCTGGAACCTGCCATAAATAGGCTTCACAAAATGGGGATGAACGATTCCGCAGAATGGTTTGCCGAAAACGGCAACTGTTTTATCACTTATATAAAAAACTGAAAGGCTCCGATCCTGACCCTTTTGTCGGGGAAAGGGGAAAAATCAGGATCGGGGCAGACGTTTTCTGACCTGAAGGCCGAGAAACATGGCCAGGGCAAGCTTTACGAGATCGCCGGGAATGTAGGGAACAACGCCTGCCATCAGCGCCTGGGGCAGGGTAAGGGAGGCCTGATACGCAAGCCAGATGCTTCCGAAAAGATAGAGAACAGCGGTGCCCAGCAGCATTCCCACAACAGAAAGAGGCAGGCTGGATCTCCATTTGTCAAGAAAGAATCCGGCTGTCAGGGCCATGAAGATATAGCCGATAAGGTAGCCGCCGGTAGGTCCGAAGAGTTTACCGGCACCGCCGGTAAAACCTGTAAATACGGGAAGCCCCACGAAGCCCAGCAGCAGATAGATAAAAACGCTCAGGGTGCCCAATTTCATTCCCAGCACGGTCAAAACAAAATAAATTGCCAGCGTACCAAGCGAGATGGGAACGGGGCTTATGGGAATGGGGAAAGAGACAGGGCCGAGAATGCAGGTGACGGCTGTCATCAGGCCCACCAGAGTAAGCTGTCTTATTTTCATCCTATCCTCTTTTCTGCCGCGGCCGTATCGGCCGATGGAATCGGCCGGCGGGCGGCTTTGCTTTGTCCACCGCTTCCCAGGATGTAATGTAAACCAGTTGCATGAGCGGTTGACAATTATAGAGTATACAAGGGAAGAGACAAATTGTCAACTATAAAATTAAAAAGTTTACAATTATCCCTTCCCCGGATCAGCTTTTTCTTTTTTTCACGAGCGTCTTCTCTTAATCTTCCCGCAGTTCTCCCATCCGATACTTTGCCACGATCTGCTGGATTCTTTCGTTGGGGTTGAGAAGGTCGCTGATAGAGGAGTCGTGGTTCAGCGTATCGATAATGTATGCGATATATTTGCTCATATCGCAGTTGACATACCATTCCCGCTCCAGAAGCTGGGGTGTCTGGTAGACAAGATTGGTTGTAAGAACCCTGTAGATGACGCCGTCCTCGTAAGCCTTGTCGAACTTGTCCAGCCCGTTGGTAAACAGTCCGAAGGTGGAGAATACGAAGACCCGGTTTGCACGGCGGTCTTTTAACAGTGCCGCCACCTCGAGAACGCTTTCACCGGAAGAGATCATGTCGTCGATGATGATCATATCCTTGCCTTCTACGCTGGTCCCCAGAAATTCATGTGCGACAATGGGATTGCGGCCGTTTTCCACCCTTGTATAATCCCGTCTCTTATAAAACATGCCCATGTCGAGACCCAGTACGTTTGCAATGTAGATGGCACGGCTCATGCCGCCTTCGTCCGGGCTGATGATCATCATGTGGTCGGAGTCCAGTTTCAGGTCCTTTACGTTGCGCAGCAGCCCCTTGATAAACTGATAGGCCGGCTGTACCGTCTCAAAGCCGTGCAGGGGAATAGCGTTCTGGACTCTGGGGTCATGGGCGTCGAAGGTGATAATGTTGTCCACGCCCATCTGCACCAGCTCCTGAAGTGCAAGGGCGCAGTCCAGAGATTCCCGTGAAGTGCGCTTGTGCTGGCGGCTCTCGTAGAGGTAGGGCATGATCACGGTGATCCGCCGGGCTTTTCCGCCCAGCGCGGCAATGATCCGTTTTAAATCCTGATAATGATCATCCGGCGACATGTGGTTCTCGTGTCCGCAAAGGGAATAAGTCAGTGAGTAGTTACAGACATCCACCAGCAGATACAGGTCGTCTCCCCGGACGGACTCCAGGATCATTCCCTTGGCTTCACCGGAACCGAAACGGGGAACTTTTGCGCCGATGAGATAGGAATCTCTCTGATAGCCGGAGAATGCGAGGGAGTCTTTATGTTCGCTCTCCCGCTCTGCTCTCCATTTGACCAGATAACGGTCTACCTTCTCCCCCAGTGTTTTACAGCCCTCCAGGGCAACGATGCCAAGAGAGCCCACGGGTATTGTTTCAAGGTTTCTTTTTTCTTCGCGGTTTCCCATGAATGTGTTCCGATCCTTTCTGCTGGAAAGTAAATGGGTGTTTTTGTTTCCGGTTGTCATCCGCCGTTGTTTTCCTGACGTCTGCGGTAAATACGGATATCAGGTCCGGTCAGTTTGCACAGCGAAAAACTGCTTGTGATCCTTGAAAAAATCCTGTCCGAGTATCTGTCCCGAAGTTCCTCCAGAGAGAGGTTGGTAGAGATAATCACGGATTTGCGCCGCAGGGCGCGCTCATTCAGGCAGGCAAAGAGCTGTGAGGTCACAAAACTGTTTGTCACTTCCGTGCCAAGGTCGTCGATGATCAGCAGGTCGCATTGGAAGAGATCTTCATAAAAATCCTGAAGCGGATCCCGGGCTTTGGTATCGAACGTGTACCGTGCCAGACGTTCAAAAAGCCCCGCCGCGCTGAAATAGATCACGGAGAAACCGGCCTGCAGCAGCTCGTTGGCGATACAACCCGTAAGAAAGCTCTTGCCAGTACCTACTGTACCATAAAAAAAGAGATTGCGGTAGTCTTCTTTGAAGTTTTTCGCAAAATCTTTGCTAAGCGCAGCGGCGGCTCCAAAATGCTGGAGATCTTCGCCCTGATAGTATTCGTAAGAGAGCACGGAAAAATTTTCCCGCTGTATCATGTCCTGAATATTGGACTGGGCATAGCGGAGAGAAAGCTCCCGCTGGCGAAAGCAGCGGCATTTTTCCTTCAGCCCGTTTCTGTCGGAGACATAGCCCGTGTCCTGGCAGAGGGGGCAGGAATAGATGGGCTCCAGATAATCGGAAGGGAAGCCGGCTTCGGCCAAAAGGGCGGCGCGTCTGGCGGAAAGCTCCGCAAGCCGGGTCTTCAGCCCCTCCCCCGCGGTCTCATCCCCTTCCAGGATATGTCTGGCGGCCGCGGCGCTCAGGCTGCCCACGGATTCCTCCAGTTCACGGTAACCGGGAACGGCGGCGTAAACCTGTCTGCGTCTTTCATCGGCGAGCTGCCGGTTGTAATCCCGGGTCTGTTCGTATTCTTTTATAATCGCTTCGTATTGAGAGTTGCTGAGCGCCACGTCGGATCTCCTTTGCCGGCGGTCTGGCGGAACTGTCCGAAAAAGCGGTTAATTGCTTAAAAGTTCCTGTTCCAGAGCGTCAAAGTCATAGTTATTCTGGGTAAACTGGTTAAAGCGGTTGCCGTTTTGGCGGGAGCGTTCCGCAGGAGCGTTTTTCCGGCGCTGCTGGTAGAGATCGTCGATCCTGCGGATGTCGGACTTAAGGTGTACATTCTGGTTTTTCCAGCTATTCAGGATTCCCTCCGCATACTCAAAGCGATGCTTATCCGTCGCCAGCACCGTGCGCTGGCACGCTTCGAGGATAATGTCCGTGGAGAAGCCGTATTCCCTGGTCCAGCGGTTGATGTATTCCAGTTCCCGGGTGGTGGGGGAACCGTTTTTCCCCAGTTCGTTCATAATGGTGTATACGTTCCTGTCATAGCGAGCCGCGGTACGCTGCGCCTGTTTTGGGGTGGTGATCCCTTCCTCGGCCCAGTTTACAGCCACACGTTCTATGTATTTGAAATCCTTTTTGCCGCGCTCTACACAGTATTGCAGCAGGTAGTCGATCAGATCGTCGGAAAAATGGAGAACATCCGTAAAATAGAGGATGGTCTTCATTTCAGAGGGCGTCAGCGGCCTGCCGATGTAGGATTCCGCAAGAAACAGCAGCTGGGCGGTGTCCTGGCGGTTTTTAAATTCCTTCAGCTGATCCGCGGTATAAACCGGCTTTTCAAAGGCGGGATTGCTTTCGGGTTCCCGAACCGGCGGGACGGTGTCTGATACGCCGGGACCGGAATTGGCCGGAGCGGACGCCGCGGATGCGGGCAGCGGCACAAAGG
This sequence comes from uncultured Acetatifactor sp., assembly GCA_947627535.1. Classification (GTDB taxonomy): domain Bacteria; phylum Bacillota; class Clostridia; order Lachnospirales; family Lachnospiraceae; genus Acetatifactor. The sequence continues at coordinate 85,859 of CANQWM010000005.1, read as the reverse complement.
TGGAGCCGGCGGTCTGGCGGCTTCCGCTTACAGATTTGTCCAGATCCCGGATATGAATCCCCACAAGGGTCTTGTTTTCGTCAAAGTCCAGATCCAGAAGATGCTGCTTCTCCCAGTATTTCAAAGCGCGGATGACATCTTTTTCCGTGTGGTTGAACTTGTCCGCAATATCGGATACGCTGGTAGCCAGCTTGGCGTTCATCATGCGGAGCAGATAGAGATAGACCTTCAGCTGAGCGTCGTTGGCGTCTTTCATGTATTCGTCAATAAAAAGATTAGACACCTCTGTGGCGTTTACAGCCCCGTCCTTATAAATTGTCAACCGTGCCATTTTACTCTTCCCTCTCTCATACGGCAGCTCCCAGTGACGACGGATTCTGGTGAATCGCATCCCTTTGGCCAGGTGGGAACCTTGCCTTAAATCCGTGGAGAAACCCCTCACAGTAGCCAAAGTATAGCACAAGGCTTCCAAAAAAGAAATAGGCAAAATCCCGAAAGAGAAACCAGTTGAACATACCGGAAAAAATGTGGAAAATGTGAAAAATGTGGAAAAAAATCCCCTCCAAAATCTCATGCCTGAAAACAGCGTTTTTCAGACAGTGCGGCTGTCAGAAATATCCACACAAAAAAACAAAATATCCACAGACCGGAGCAGCCGAGTGGGCCGCCAATGTCTGTGGATAATGTGGACAACTAATTTCCAAGGAGGTTTTCCCCGATTTTCAGCACATCCCCTGCCCCCATAGTTATCAACAAATCTCCTTTTATGCAATTTTCCAAAAGAAAATTTTCAATTTCATCAAAGGTGGAAAAATAATCGCATGTCTTTCCCAGCGACTGGATCTCCTGCTGCAGAACCTTGGAACTGATGCCGAGGGTCACACCCAGAGAGACAGGTTCTCTGGAGGGATAGATATCGGCCAGCACGATCCGATCCGCCAGAGTAAGCGCCCTGGCAAACTCCTTTAAAAGCGCCTTTGTGCGGGTATAGGTGTGGGGCTGGAACACGCACCAGAGCGTTTTGTGGGGGTAGTTTGCGGCGGCCTTCAGAGTTGCGGCAATCTCGGTGGGGTGATGGGCAAAATCGTCGATGATGGTTACGCCGCCCACTGTTCCCTTGTATTCGAAGCGCCTGGCGGCGCCACCGTACCCGTGCAGCGCTTCCCCGGAGGTCCTGGGGTCAATGGAAAGCAGATCTGCAAGGGCCATGGCGGCCAGCGCATTGCTGACATTGTGTTCCCCGCGCACCTGCAAAGCCAGTTCTCTGGGCGCGTGTCCGGGACTGTAGAGGGTAAAGGAGGGACAGCCTGTTTCGTCATAGGATATGTCCCCGGAATAATAGTCCGCTTCCGGACCTGTGCCATAGGTGATAACCCGGCAGGGCAGGCCGTTCGTGATTTCTTCCCGATTCGGGATGGCATCGTTTATGATCAGGCAGCCGTCGGCGGGCAGAAGCTGGGCAAATTTTCGGAAGGAGCGGCGGATATCGGCCAGATCCTTGAAGAAATCCGGATGATCCTCTTCAATATTTAATATAATGCCGATCCTTGGGAAAAAATGCAGAAAGCTGTTGGTGTATTCGTCGGCCTCGGCAACGAAATAGCCGGAGCGGCCCAGCCTGAAGTTGCCGCCGATGGTTTTCAGGATGCCGCCGACGGAAAGGGTGGGATCCAGACCGGCTTTTAACAGGATCTCGCCGATCATGGAAGTGGTGGTGGTCTTCCCGTGGGTTCCGCTGACGGCGATGGGAGTGTCGTAATGCTTCATGACCTGACCCATCAGTTCAGCTCTGGTCATGCAGGGAATATTTTTTTCATGAAGAGCCAGAAGTTCGGGATTGTCTTTGGGAACGGCGCTGGTAAACACCGCGCAGTCTATCGTGTCGGTAATATTTTCGGCTCTTTGTCCATAAAATACGGTGACGCCCTTTGCCTCCAGCATATCGGTATAAGCGCTTCTGGATCTGTCTGAGCCGGATACCCGGAAGCCGGCGTTTGCCAGTATTTCCGCCAGGCTGCTCATGCCGCTGCCTCCGATACCCACAAAGTAAACAGAAACGGGGTGATTGAAATCGATCTGGTACATGTTCTGCGGTTCCTTTCCTTATAATTAAATAATTTAAGATAATAGGCAAAATGATAAACAAACGTAAGGAGGACAAGGCACAGACCGGTTCTGCACCCTCTGTCTGGGATATGTTATATTATATACGAACAGGGTTCAAAAAACAAATGGAATCAAAAAGAAGACGGAATGTGTTAAAAATGACCACCGCATACAGGGCATGACAAGCCTGCATTTGGAAAAATATACAAAAAAAGGTTTTGCATTTGCGAAAATCTGTTCATAATCAATAGAAAAAATGAAAAAAAAGTAAATTTTTTTATCAATTAATATTCACTTTGCATTTTTATTATGATATAATTTTCATACCAGTAAATGGCAGAAAGCTAGACAGAGGTGATGACATGATTAAAAAAGAAATGATTGCCATGTTGTTGGCAGGCGGACAGGGCAGCCGTCTGGGAGTGCTGACTTCCAAGGTCGCAAAGCCTGCCGTTGCGTTTGGGGGGAAATATCGTATCATTGACTTCCCTCTTTCCAACTGTATCAATTCCGGAGTGGACACGGTGGGCGTCCTGACCCAGTACCAGCCCCTCCGACTGAATACCCACATCGGAATCGGTATTCCCTGGGATCTGGACCGGAATATCGGAGGAGTTACGGTTCTGCCGCCTTATGAAAAGAGCTCCAACAGCGAATGGTATACGGGCACGGCAAACGCCATATATCAGAACCTGGAGTATATGGAGAGCTTCAATCCTGACTATGTGCTGATCCTTTCGGGGGACCATATTTATAAGATGGACTATGAGGTGATGCTGGACTTCCATAAGGCAAACAACGCCGAGGTGACCATCGCCGTTATGCCGGTTCCTATGGAGGAAGCGAGCCGCTTTGGCATCATGATCACTGACGAGAACAGAAGGATCACGGATTTTGAAGAGAAACCGGAACATCCCAGAAGCAATCTGGCCAGTATGGGAATCTACATCTTTAACTGGAAGACCCTTCGGGAGGCGCTGATCGCGAAGGCGGAACAGCCGGCGCTGGATTTCGGCAAGCATGTGATTCCGTACTGCCATGAAAAAGGTGCGCCCCTGTATGCTTACGAGTTCACCGGTTACTGGAAGGATGTGGGAACCTTAAGCTCCTATTGGGAGGCAAATATGGAGCTGATCGACATTGTTCCCGAGTTTAACCTGTATGAGGAATACTGGAAAATCTATACAAAGAGCGAGATCCAGCCGCCCCAGTATCTGTGTGAGAACAGTGTCATGGAGCGCAGCATTGTAGGCGAGGGAACGGATGTATACGGAGAAGTTTACAATTCCGTTATCGGCTGCGGCGTCACCATCGGCAAGGGAACGGTCATACGGGATTCTATCATTATGAACCACACCCATATCGGTGATGGCTGTGTGCTGAACAAGGCGATTGTGGCGGAGGATGTGACCATCGGAAACAATGTGCATCTGGGCGTAGGGGAGGAGGTCCCCAACGATACTGCACCGCACATTTATAACCACGGTCTTGTCACAGTTGGTGAAAAGAGCGTGATCCCCGACGGCATATCGGTGGGAAAGAACACGGTGATCTTCGGCGGGACTCAGGCTTCGGATTATGAGAATTCCCAGCTCGCAAGCGGCAAATCTTTGATTAAGGCAGGTGAACAGTAGTGAGAGCAATCGGAATTGTTTTGGCAGGCGGCAATAACCACAGGATGCAGGAGCTGTCACAGAAAAGAGCGATCTGCGCGATGCCGATCGCGGGCAGCTATCGAAGCATAGACTTTACATTGAGCAATATGACAAATTCCCATATCCAGAGGGTCGCGGTTCTGACGCAGTACAATGCGAAAAGCCTAAATGAACATCTGAACTCCTCCAAGTGGTGGGATTTCGGACGCAAGCAGGGAGGGCTTTTTGTCCTGACGCCCGCTGTTACGGCCGACAACAGCAACTGGTACAGGGGAACGGCGGATGCCATTTATCAGAATTTATCTTTTCTCAAGAACAGCCATGAGCCTTACGTTGTGATCGCATCCGGTGACGGTGTCTATAAAATGGATTACAACAAGCTGCTGGAGTATCACATTGAGAAAAAGGCTGACATCACAGTGGTCTGCCGTGATATGGAGGAAGGCTTCAATGTGGAGCGTTTTGGCACGATCCGCATGAACGAAGAGTGCCGGATTGAAGAGTTTGAGGAGAAGCCTCTGCAGGCGAAAACCAACACGATATCCTGTGGCATTTATGTCCTTCGCCGCCGCCAGCTTATTGAGATGATCGAGAAATGTGCGGAGGAAGACCGTTATGATTTTGTGAGGGATATTTTGATCCGCTACAAAGATGTGAAACGGGTGTTCGGCTATAAGATGAAGGAATACTGGAGGAATGTGGCGTCTGTGGAGGACTATTACAGCACGAACATGGATTTCCTGAAGGCGGATGTCCGGAATTATTTCTTTAAACAGTATCCTGATATCTATTCCAAGGTGGACGATCTTCCGCCTGCAAAGTATAATGTGGGGACATGCGTGAAAAACAGCCTGATCTCCAGCGGCTGTATCATCAACGGTACGGTGGAAAATTCTGTGATCTTTAAAAAGAGTTATATTGGAAATAACTGTGTGATTAAAAATTCCATCATCCTGAATGATGTGTATATTGGAGACAACACATACATTGAGAATTGTATTGTGGAAAGCCATGGAACGATCCGGGCAAACTCCCGCTATGTAGGGGAGAGCGGCAGGACCCGCATTGTAGTGGAGCGGAACGAAAGGTATACCATGTAGCCTGCAGACGGAGGGGGAGCCGTACTGCTGACTGAAACAGGAAAGGGGTAGACACATGCAGATTACAGACATTCGTGTACGAAAGATTGCCGCAGGCGGTAAAATGAAAGCGGTCGTCTCCATCACCTTGGATGACGATTTTGTAGTGCATGACATCAAAGTGATTGAGGGAGAGAAGGGGCTTTTTATCGCCATGCCAAGCAAGAAAACGGCGGACGGAGAGTACAGAGATATCGCACATCCCATCAATTCTGTCACCCGGGACAAGATCCAGCGTATGATACTTGACAGATACGAGACGGTGGCGGAAGACACAGGGGAGGAAGTCTCCTAGGATCTGCGACAGACACGATGAAGATGAGAGAGACTGCCCGAGGGCAGTCTCTCTTTTGGTGCAGATTTGTCTTGTCTTTTCGGGAAAAAGGTGAGAAAATATTAAACAGATTTACCGGATCAGGCCCTTTTTGGCCGGAGGGAAGGACAAAAATGTATATTATAGCGGGATTGGGAAATCCGGGAAGGCAGTATGAAAATACGCGGCACAATATCGGATTTGATGTGATAGAGGTACTGGCGGAACGGGAGGCAATTGCCGTGCGGGAAATAAAGCACAGGGCGGTTATAGGAAAAGGCATGATAGAGGGGCAGAAATGCATTCTTGCGAAGCCGCAGACTTTTATGAACCTGAGCGGTGAAAGCATCCGCCTCCTTTTAGATTATTACAAGGCGGATGAGACGGAGAGGCTTATTGTAATATCCGATGATGTGAGCCTGGATGTGGGACAGATCCGAATCCGAAAAAAGGGAAGTGCGGGCGGGCACAACGGTCTGAAGAACATCATTGCAAATCTGGGACATGAAAATTTTATCCGGATCAGGGTGGGCGTGGGAGAAAAGCCGCCCGAATGCGACCTAGTGGATTATGTGCTGGGACATTTTACCGCCTGTGAGCGAAAGACCATGGATGAGGCGGCGGTTAGGGCGGCCGATGCCATTCGCGCTGTTATCGCGAAGGGGCCGGATGCCGCCATGAATGAGTTCAACGGGAAGGCTGTATAGAGGCAGCGGAAAAGAGAGGGGCTATGCAGGCATTACTGGCGCCGCTTGAGGAGCTGGCGGAATATAAGTCAATAAAGGAGCAGCTTCAGAAGGGGGACGCTCCCGTGTCTCTGACCGGCTGTGTAGACTCCCAGAAGCTGCATTTGATCTATGGGCTGAGCGAGGGATTCCGGATCAAACTGATTGTCACCTACAATGATTTAAAGGCGCGGGAGTTTTTTGAAGAGTACAAATTTTACGACAGAAATGTAATGCTGTATCCCGCCAAGGATCTGATCTTTTTTCAGGCGGACATTCACGGCAACCAGCTTGTGAAGGAGCGTGTCAGGACGCTGCGCAGGCTTATGGAGGGGAAACCGGTCACTATTGTGACTACCTATGCGGCCCTGATGACGCCCCAGGCGATGTGGAGCAGGGAGAGGGATTCCATGGAGGTCGCAAGGGGCGGCGTCATTCAGGAAGATACGCTGGCCAGGACGCTGGTGTCTTTTGGATATACAAGAAGCTATCAGGTGGAAGGTCCCGGGCAGTTTTCCGTCCGGGGCGGCATCGTGGATATTTTTGATCTGACAGAGGAAAACCCTTACCGCATCGAGCTGTGGGGAGACGAGGTGGAATCCATCCGCAGTTTTGATATTCTCAGCCAGCGTTCCATTGAAAATCTGGAGAGCGTCTCCATATACCCTGCCACGGAATTTGTCATGGATGATGGCCGTATCAGAAAAGGGATTGAAAGGCTGGAGGCGGAAGCCGCGCGGCAGGAGCAGGTTTTCCGCGAGTCGCAAAAACCGGAGGAGGCTCACCGGATCGCGTCTCAGATGCAGGAGCTGAAGGAACAGCTGACCCAACAGCAGGGTCAGGTGAATCTGGAAGGATATGTCAGATATTTTTTTGAAGATACCGTGACACTCCCGGAGCTTCTGGTACGCATGGCGCGGGAACAGGCAGGCGGATTTGGGAAGCCTCTTTTTATCATGGATGAACCGGCCAGGTTAAAAGAACAGGCGGATGCGGTAGAGGCGGAATTTCGGGAGAGCATGGCGCAGCGGGTGGAAAAAGGATACATTCTGCCGGGACAGATGGACATCCTTTATGGCGGAGAGCAGGTTGCTGCCCGGCTGCTTCAGGGCAGCCTTGCCACTGTGACCACATTGGAACTGAAGGGCGGTTATTTCAGACCCGAGCGGCGGATGGATGTATCCGCAAGGAACGTTGCGCCGTATAACAACAGCTTTGAGACGCTGGTGAGGGATCTGAAGCAGTTTGGAAAGAACGGCTATCGGGTTCTGCTGCTTTCCGGTTCCCGTACAAGGGCGGAACGGCTGGCCGAGGATCTGCGGGACAAGGAGCTTACGGCTGTCTACACGGAAGATCCCATGCGGGAAGTGCAGCCGGGGGAAGTCGTAACTTATTATGGTCATGTAAACAGGGGGTTTGAATATCCCTTGCTTAAGTTTGTGGTTCTTTCGGAGACGGATATTTTCGGCGCGGAAAAAAAGAAAAGGAAAAAGGCGAAAAAACTTTATCAGGGCCAGAAGATCAAGGACTTTAACGAACTCAGGGTAGGAGATTACGTTGTCCATGAAAGTCATGGAATCGGGATCTACCGGGGAATTGAAAAGGTAGAGATGGAGAAGGTCGTCAAGGACTATATCAAGATAGAGTACAGGGACGGCGGAATCCTTTATGTTCTGGCAACCGGACTGGATGTGATCCAGAAGTATGCTTCGGAACAGGCCAAAAAGCCGAAGCTGAATAAGCTGGGAAGCAAGGAATGGGAGCGGACCAGGACGAAGGTGCGGAGCGCGGTGGACGAGGTCGCGAGGGACCTGGTGGAGCTCTACGCCCGCCGCCAGCAGAGCGAAGGCTACCAGTTTGGAAAGGATACGGTCTGGCAGAAGGAATTTGAAGAAATGTTTCCTTTTGAGGAGACGGAGGATCAGCTGGCGGCCATCGCGGATACAAAGGCGGACATGGAAAGCACGAAGATCATGGACCGGCTGATCTGCGGCGATGTGGGCTATGGAAAGACCGAGATTGCCATTCGCGCGGCGTTTAAAGCCGTGCAGGAGGGAAAACAGGTAGTCTATCTAGTACCCACCACTATTCTGGCGCAGCAGCACTACACTACGTTTGTGCAGCGGATGAAGGATTTTCCGGTGAGGATCGAGCTGATGTGCCGTTTCCGGACTCCGGGGGAGATCAGGAAGACGGCGGCGGATCTTCAGAAGGGGCTTGTGGATATTGTGATCGGCACACACAGGGTGCTCTCAGATGACGTAAAATTCAAAGATCTTGGATTGCTGGTCATAGATGAGGAACAGCGTTTTGGCGTTGCGCATAAGGAAAAGATCAAGAAGCTGAAAGAAAATGTTGACGTACTCACACTCACGGCAACACCTATTCCCAGGACGCTGCACATGAGCCTGATCGGCATACGGGACATGAGTGTACTGGAAGAGGCGCCGGAGGACCGGCTTCCCATTCAGACTTTTGTGTGCGAGTACAACGAGGAGATGGTCCGGGAAGCTATTACCCGTGAACTTGCCAGAGGCGGCCAGGTATACTATGTGTATAACCGGGTGAATAATATCGCCGATGTGACGGCGAGGATCCGGACACTGGTGCCGGAGGCCGAGGTGGCGTTCGCACACGGACAGATGAAGGAGAGCGAACTGGAGCGGATCATGTACGAATTTATCGGCGGTGAGATTGACGTACTGGTATCCACTACCATTATTGAGACGGGACTGGATATTTCCAATGTGAACACCATGATCATTCATGATTCCGACAACATGGGACTTGCGCAGCTTTATCAGCTCAGAGGCCGGGTGGGACGTTCCAGCCGCACAGCTTATGCGTTCCTGATGTATAAAAAAGACAAGCTGTTAAAGGAAGTGGCGGAAAAGCGCCTGGCGGCCATCCGGGAGTTTACCGATCTGGGAAGCGGCTTTAAGGTCGCAATGCGGGATCTTGAGATCCGCGGCGCGGGCAACCTTCTCGGCATGAGGCAGCACGGCCATATGGAGGCAGTAGGATACGATCTGTACTGTAAGATGCTGAACGAGGCAGTACAGACCCTCAAGGGTGCGCCGGTCTCTCAAGATTTTGCGACGGTGATTGACCTGGATGTGGATGCTTTTATCCCGGGAACCTATATTGTCAATGAAGTGCAGAAGCTTGACATTTACAAGAGGATTGCGGAAATTGAAAGCATAAAGGAACGGGACGATATGCGGGACGAGCTGCTGGACCGTTTTGGCGGGATCCCCAAATCAGTGGACAATCTGCTGCGGATCGCTCTGATCCGCGTGGCGGCCCACAGACTGTACATGACGGAGGTCAAGGGAAAGAACGGGCGTATCCTTTTTACCCTGAAGCCCGATGCGGGGCTGGATCCCTCCGGAATTCCGGAGCTTTTGAAAAATTGCGGGAAGGATCTTGCGTTTACCGCTTACGGGACTCCTTACTTTACCTACAAGTATAAAAAAACAGAGCTGGTGGAGACGGAGGCGGAGCTGCTGTTAGGAAAGACGGAAGAGCTGCTGGGCATAATGGAAAAGCTGCTTATCCCGTGAAGCGCGTGTGACTGGGAAAACCTGCATCAACTGTTCTTTGGAACAGCGACATACCAGTCATAAAATTTTGTAAGTGTAAAATCTTCTTTAAAAACATCTTTTTTGTCATCATAGATGATATATATGGTATCGGTGTTGATCGCGCCGTAGTCAATTCTGGTGCGGATCAGGATACCGTTTTTAAGGAAGCTCGCCGGAGCGGGAGGGACATCGTATGTTACGGTGGGCAGATATTCGGACGGCAGAGTTTCCGTAAACAGCAGGATACGGGGCCACTGGGCACCTTTTTCCGCCGCAATGCAGGGTATCTTGCGTGCGGCGCACTGCTCTAATGCGTAATCCACGCATTCTTCCACGCCTGCCGCAAAGTAAGCGTTTACCGTTTTTTTGTAACCTGTATAGTAGTCCTTCTGGAATAATGCCAGGCAGATCAGATAAATTCCAGATAAGATACCGGCTGTTAAAACGGCGGCGGCCCGGCTTTTTCCGCGGATGAAACGCAGCACGGCATATACGCCGTATGCTTCACACAGTACAAGAGGGATGAAGAGATTGTTTATCTGGTGAAGATGCGCGGTCACAAACAGACAGGTGATGCCGCCGCCCACAAGAGAAACAAAAAGGAAATACTCATAACAGAATTTTTTTTGAACGAAAAAACTGTAACAAACATTTTTGAGGAGAACAATAAAACCGATTATGATAAAAATGCGGCCAATATCATAAAAAAGTCCCCAAGGGAGTAGAAAGTCATAAGGACTTCCTGTATTTTGTCTGACTAACAGTGTGAGAGCCGTTTTGAAATTATATGTTAGCTGGGAAATGCTGGAGGCAATTTCCGAACCGCGGTATCCGGTCATCTTAGGAATCGTCATAAAGGGAAGACGGATTTCCGGTAAAATACCATTATTGACCAGGACAAACAGGATAAGGGGCAGAGCTACCAGCAAAAGAAGCAGGGACGAAAGTATACTCAGCCGGTTGATACGCAGTTTTTTGTAATAAATGCCATACAGGATCTGTAATACGAGAAGGATTGGAACGATAAGCCAGATAACCGCATAGCAGTAGAGACTCAGGCCATAGAAAAGAGCAGCCAGAGGCAGATATTTTTTGTTCTCCAGCGCACGCACAAAAAAATAGAGAGAAAAAATCAGAAAGCCGGGGGCCAGATTCGCATCCAATCCCCAGCGGCACATCATGATGTGCCAGGGACATACTGCTAACAGGAACAGGCTGATTATTCCCATGGTGCGGTTGAACATATGCGTCATTAAGCGGTAAACGGCCCAAAGGGTAAAGATGCCCACTGCCGCCTGGGGAATGCGGCAGAGAAAAGAAGACATACGGCCGTCTGTAAAGAACAGCAGGATAGTAAGCAGCCATGTGTACATGGCACTTTGGCCGTCGCCCCAGTCTGACATGTAGACAGGCAGAAACAGACCTGCGGAGTCACGGTGCTCATGGAAAAGATCGAGAGCGTTCAGGGCTGTGAAGCTCTCGTCCTGATGCAGTCCCGCGGGAACGCCGCCTAAATAAGCAAGGCGAAGCGCGGCGCCAAGAACCAACAGCAAAAATGGCAGCAGCCATTCGGGAAGGCGAATCGGATGGAATAATCGTCTGATCATTGCAATCTCCCTCACTAAAATAGTGGCATTTACAGAAAAACTATGATAATGTATCAGTATATCAGGAGCAGCGGAAGCCGTCAATAAAAAATGCTTTGGATGGCTGAAAGATTGTAAGGAGGGCGTCGGATGTCCCACAGGGTAGAAAAATGTTCAGCGGTTATAGGGCTCTGTATCTTAATGTTAAGTCTGCTTCCGGTAATGTATCTGGGGAGATATAATCATCCGACAGGCGATGACTATTATTACGGAGCTGACACCAGGGCTGTGTGGGAAAAGACGGGAAGCGTCGGTGCAACGCTCATCGAAGCTGCCAGAGGGGTGGTCTATCAGTATAACAACTGGCAGGGAACCTATTCTGCCATGTTTTTCATGTATTTGCCGCCCAATATATTTGGAGAATGGGCATACCGTCTGCTGACATGTGTGCTTCTTCTGTTTTTTACAGGCGGCGTGCTCTGCCTTACTAAGCCAATTGTATGTGTTTTTCTGAAAAGCTCAAAAAGTGTCTGGATTGTTATGGCTTCGCTCCTCATACTGGTATGTGTGCAAACAGTGCCGTCGCAGGGAGAAACTTTTTTCTGGTATAATGGCAGCATGTATTATACCGGTTTTTTCTCCGTGACTTTGGTGTTTGCCGGAATTCTGCTGAGATATCTTTCAAAGCCGCGGCGTTGGCAGCTGCCGACACTGATATTTCTGGCATTTTTTATAGCGGGAGGCAATTATGTTTCTCTGCTGCCAGCGATGCTTATACTGGGAGGATTGACTGCTTATCTGTTCGTCAGGCACTCTGAAAGGAGGGCGGGCGTTGGAATTGTTTTTGCCGTTATGATACTGGGCTTTGTCATAAGCGCGCTGGCGCCCGGAAACGCAATGAGACAGGAAGGAATGTGGAAGATCCCGGCCTGGAAGGCAATTCTGAAGTCGCTGTTTCAGGGGCTTCTGTATGCGAAGGCGTGGACAGGAATTTGGCTGGCGGCGGTTTTGATAGTGGCAACGCCGTTTTTGTGGAAGGCATATGCCGGTATCTCATTTAAATTCCGCTGTCCTGCACTTGTCATTGCAATCGTTTACGGAATTTTTTGCTCTATGTCCTGCCCGGTTTTTTATACCATGAACTCCACGGGGCCTGCCCGCGCGGTTGCCATCATATATTACGGATATGTATTGTGCGCATTCTTCTGTTACGGATACTTGCTTGGGTTTGTGCACCGAAAAATCAAAAAGCAATATGCCCCCATCTTTAAGCGGATCTGGGCAATCTGTATGGCGGGGGTTTTCTTGTTTGTTTTATGTGTGGGACAGAAGGATTTTCGGCAGTTTACTGTCTGTAAAGCAGTAACGCTTCTGTCAGACGGCGAAGCCGCCGCCTATGACCGTGAGTATCAGAGCCGGCTGCAGGTCCTGTCAGACGATTCGATAAAGCAGGTGGTATTCCGGCCTTATGAAAACAAGCCCGACATGCTCTATGTAGGGGATTTTACGTCGGATGCGCAGCATGAGACCAATGTGAAAGCTGCGCAGTATTTTCATAAATGCAGTATACGGGTGGAGTATTAAAAATTAATTTCAGAAGTGGGAAATGAGAGAGTTTTATAACCCTCAAAAAATGTTACCTTCTATTCAGAAAAAGCGCAAAAACGGTTTCTGAACAGGAGGTAATCTTTTATGAAGGGATACAATACGGACAGCGGGTACATGGGACTTGTAGACGGCAGATATATGCTTTTTGCCAGCGAGGAGGATTACGTAGAGTATATAAGAGGGTAAATGGTTAAAAAATGCATAATAATCCTTCGTTTACAAATACTAGAAAAGCACTGATTGTATACGAAATGGAGGAAAAAGCATGAAAGCCACAGGAATTGTGAGACGAATTGATGATCTGGGCAGGATCGTGATCCCGAAAGAGATCCGCAGGACCCTGCACATCCGTGAATCAGATCCGCTTGAGATCTTCACGGACAGTGAAGGACAGATCATTCTGAAAAAATATTCGCCTATCGGTGAAATGAGCACGTTTGCAAAGCAGTATGTGGAGAGTCTGGCCCAGGTATCGGGGCATGCGGCGCTGATCGCGGACAGGGATCAGTTTATCGCGGCCGCGGGCGGCTATAAGCAGCTGGTCAACAAATCCGTCAGCAGACAGCTGGACGAAAAGGTTCATAACCGTGAGACGCTGATGGCGTCGAGAGGGGACAGGAGCTTTATCAATGTCTGTGACGAGGGCGGAGAAGAGTATCAGCACGAGGCAATTGCCCCCATTCTCTGCGAGGGCGACATTATCGGCAGCGTGGTGCTTCTGCAGAACGATAACAAGGTTCGTATGGGCGAAGTGGAACAGAAGCTTCTGCAGTCGGCTGCCGGATTTCTTGGAAGGCAGATGGAACAGTAAAAGAGCCGTGTTTTCAAAAAAGGATATAAGTGCAAAAAGGAGCAGCTACATAAGGGGCTGTTCCTTTTTTGCCTGAAACGCCGGCCAATTCTTGACATGCCTTATTTTAGTTGCTAAAATGGCATTATTGGTTCCGCGGGGAGACGAACAGGGGACGGTGTACGGTGGTAAAAACAATACTATGTAAGATAAAAGAAAATAAACGAAAAATATTTCTGGTGACTGTATTAGCCTTGGCGCTTACCTTTATGCAAATAAGCGGTTGGCAGAGAAGCATGAAGTACAAGACCAGCATGCATACTTCCGCGTGGTTTCAAAAAATAGGAATGATGGAGGGCTGGCAGTGCATTCTTGTGGGATTGATAGAATGGGTATTCTATAGTGTGCTGTTCTGGTTTCTTTTTTCTTTCCTTGAAAAACGGCGTACTGATTCCACGGAGCGTGTCCTGAAAAGGCCCCGGATTTTTTGGCTGACCGTTTCTGCGGCGTTGATGGTGATCTACACCGTTTACCTTGTCGGATGTTATCCTGGTTTTTATAATTATGACGGAGGAGCTCAGATCGTTCAGGTTCTGTACAAGGAGGTGCCGTACAATGCACATCATCCTTTGCTGCACACGCTGATTGAGGGCGGAATTATCACGCTGGGCTATAAGATACGGGGAACGGATCTGACACTTGGTATTTTTTTATACTGCCTTTTCCAAATGGGAATCTGCGCGATGAGTTTTGCCTATTCCGTCCGTTTTATTTACCAATACACTCGAAAATGGTTTTGGGCCCTGCTGGCATTTATTTTTTATGCAAGCTGTACCCCGATTATCATGTTTATGATGAGCACGACTAAGGATGTATTGTGCTATGCATTTTTGCTGGTCGGGATATTGAAACTATATCAGATTTACAGAAACAGGCTGGAGAATGCTGCTGTCTCAAAAAAGACCTGGATCGTGACAGCGGTTCCCTTTGTTTTATCATGCCTTTTGCGAAATAACATAGTGTATTCCTTTGCGGTGCTGGCTGTTATATCAGCTGTTTGTCATAAACGCAGTTTCAAAGGGCAGTTGTCTTTTTTTGCCGGTATTATCCTTGCATATTTCCTGATCAATACATGTCTTGCCAAAGGTCTGAATGCCGCTCCGGGTTCTGTGACAGAAGCGTTAAGCGTTCCATTTCAGCAAATTGCGCGGCTTTATGTGGAAAAAGGAGAAGAGGCGTTTAACAGGGAAGAACTGGAATTGCTGTATGGGGCAATTGAACCCGAGATGTTATCGGTGTATGACCCTGTCATAGCGGACAGCATCAAATATGCTTTTTGGAGGCATCTGGATGCATTGAAGGAAAATAAGGGGGCATATATTGCTCTGTGGATCAAAAAAGGCTTGCAATATCCGAAAGTTTATTTGGATTCATTATTGGACAACACTTATCAGGCATGGTATCCGGGAACCGTGCCTAAGGACAGGAACGGGTATCGATACTTTGATATAACGGACTGGCAGCAGGAGTATGCAACTCCTTATATTCCGAAGCTGTACGATTTTTATCAATCCGTCAAGTATGAATGCTCTTATCAAAAGTATCCGCTGATCCGCATATTCTTTTCTGTTGGCGCGATGATGTGGGTAACGGTCATTACCTGGTTTTACGGTCTGTGGAAGAAGGACAGGAGCATCAGCCAAAGTCTCTTATTGGCACTGGTTCTTTGCGTTACCTTTTTTGCAGGGCCGGTTTCTGATGTCAGGTATTATCTTTTCCTGTTTTATTTATTCCCGGTGTGCGTGGCATTTTTAGGAAGAGGCAGCACTGTGAACGAATCCCGCTGATTTTTGGCTATTGACTTTTTATTTTGAATCGTACTATAATAGTGCAAATGTTAAACGATCCTTAAATGCATTGACGAAGAGAGTATCTGTGCCGGGAAAGGCAAAGCGAGCCGGTGTCGGTGAAAGACCGGTCCGAGTAACGGGACAGGGAAGATCACTTCTGAGCAGTCAGGGCAAAAGGCGGAGAGGATCCGGCCCGGTAGTCTTGAACGGTGTTCCTCCGTTATGGGAAACCATATCATTCCGGCGGCGTCGCCGTGGGAACGTATGCAGTAACAGGTGGTAACGCAGAATGAGACCGCGTCCTTTTACGGACGCGGTTTTTTGCGTGAAAATCGAGACGGGTAAGGAAAGGAAAAAGCGTATGTACAGCAAAGTGTCGAAAGATCTGAATTTTGTGGAAAGAGAAAAACAGATCGGAAAATTCTGGAGAGACAACAATATTTTTCAGAAGAGTATCGAGAACCGCAAGGACGGTCCGGTGTATACCTTTTATGACGGTCCGCCCACCGCGAACGGCAAGCCGCATATCGGTCATGTGGAGACCCGTACCATCAAGGATATGATCCCCAGATACCGCACCATGAAGGGATATATGGTGCCGAGAAAGGCCGGATGGGATACCCACGGACTCCCCGTGGAGATCGAGGTGGAAAAGCTGCTTGGCCTAAACGGGAAGGAGCAGATCGAACAGTACGGCCTGGAGCCCTTTATCGATCAGTGTAAGGAGAGCGTCTGGAAATACAAGGGCATGTGGGAGGATTTCTCCGGCACTGTGGGATTCTGGGCGGATATGGACGACCCTTATGTAACCTATCATGACGATTACATTGAATCCGAATGGTGGGCGTTAAAGACTATCTGGGACAAGGGGCTTTTATACAAAGGCTTTAAGATCGTGCCCTATTGTCCCCGCTGCGGGACCCCTCTGTCCACCGCGGAGGTGGCTCAGGGCTACAAGGACATCAAGGAGCGCTCCGCCATCGCACGCTTTAAGGTAAAGGGAGAGGACGCCTACATCCTGGCCTGGACCACGACGCCCTGGACGCTGCCCTCCAACGTGGCGCTGTGCGTCAATCCGGCGGAGACCTATGCGAAGGTAAAGGCCGCGGACGGCTACACCTATTATATGGCGCAGGCCCTGCTGGATACGGTTCTCGGAAAGCTTGGAGATTCTAAAGAGGGAAAGGCGGCTTACGAAGTCCTTGAGACTTACACGGGAAAGGATCTGGAGCATAAGGAGTATGAGCCTCTCTTTGACTGCGCGGTAGATATCTGTGCAAAACAGGGCAAAAAGGCTTTTTACGTGGTCTGTGATTCTTATGTCACGCTGACGGACGGCACAGGCGTGGTCCATATTGCGCCGGCTTTCGGTGAGGACGACGCAAAGGTGGGAAGGGCGTACGACCTGCCCTTTGTACAGCTGGTGGACGGAAACGGCAACATGACGGCGGAGACGCCCTACGCCGGCGTGTTTGTGAAGAAGGCGGATCCCATGGTCTTGAAGGATCTGGATGCAAAAGGGCTGCTCTTCGACGCGCCGAAGTTCGAGCACAGCTACCCGCACTGCTGGAGGTGCGATACGCCGCTGATCTACTATGCGCGGGAATCCTGGTACATCAGGGAGACCGCGGTGCGCGACGAGCTGATCCGAAACAATAATACGGTAAACTGGATCCCGGAATCCATCGGAACGGGACGGTTCGGAAACTGGCTGGAGAACATTCAGGACTGGGCCATCTCCCGGAACCGCTACTGGGGCACGCCGTTAAATATCTGGGAGTGTGAGTGCGGGTGCCAGAAGTGTGTGGGCAGCAGGCAGGAGCTTGCGGAGCTCTCCGGGGATCCGGAAAGCGCGAAGGTGGAGCTGCACAGGCCTTATATCGACGAAGTGACCTTTCCCTGCCCCAAGTGCGGAAAGACCATGCACAGGGTGCCGGAGGTCATCGACTGCTGGTTCGACTCCGGCGCCATGCCCTTTGCGCAGCACCATTATCCTTTTGAGAATAAGGAACTTTTTGAGCAGCAGTTCCCGGCCCAGTTTATCTCCGAGGCCGTGGATCAGACCCGAGGGTGGTTCCACTCCCTGATGGCCGAATCAACGCTTCTCTTTAACAAAGCGCCTTACGAGAACGTCATCGTCCTGGGCCATGTGCAGGATGAGAACGGACAGAAGATGAGCAAGTCAAAGGGCAACGCCGTGGATCCCTTTGAAGCGCTGGAGACCTACGGCGCGGACGCGATCCGCTGGTATTTTTACACCAGTTCCGCTCCCTGGCTGCCCAAACGTTTTTCCGGCAAGATCGTACAGGAGGGCCAGCGCAAGTTCCTGGGCAAATTATGGAACACCTACGCCTTCTTTGTGCTGTATGCGGAGATCGACGGTTTTGACGCCACAAAGTACCGGATGGACCACGCCAGCCTGACCGTTCTTGACAGGTGGCTTCTGTCCCGCCTGAACACCGTGGTGGGGCAGGTGGACGAGAATCTGGACCAGTACCGTATCCCAGAGGCAGCCAAGGCTCTGCAGGATTTTGTGGAGGAGATGAGCAATTGGTATGTGAGAAGAAACAGGGAGCGTTTCTGGGCAAAGGGAATGGAGCAGGATAAGATCAATGCGTACATGACCCTCTATCAGGCGCTTGTGACGATCAGCAAGGCGGCCGCGCCCATGATTCCCTTTATGACGGAGGATATTTACCAGAACCTGGTGCGCAGCGTGGACAAGGATGCCCCGGAAAGTATTCATCTGTGCGATTTCCCCAAGGTGGAGGAACAGTACATTGACAAGGAGCTGGAGGCGGTCATGGAAGAAGTGCAGAACGCTGTTACCATCGGCCATTCCTGCCGTGAGGATGCGGCTCTCAAGACCCGCCAGCCCTTAAGCAGAATGTATCTGAAAGCGGATTTTGCGCTCAACGGGTATTATACGGATATCATCAAAGAAGAGTTGAATGTGAAAGAGGTGGTGTTCACCGACGATGTGAGAGCGTTCACCTCCTATACCTTTAAGCCGCAGCTTCGCACCGTGGGCCCGAAATACGGAAAACATCTGGGCGGCATTCAGAAAAAACTGGCGTCCCTGGACGGCAATGCGGCCATGGACGAACTGAATGAAAACGGAAAGCTGACCTTTGACGTCGACGACGTGACGGTGGAACTGACACGGGACGACCTGCTGATCGATATGGCGCAGAAGCCCGGTTATGTGTCCCAGGAAAACGGGCGCATGACGGTGGTGCTGGACGCCAATCTGACGGAGGAGCTGATCGAGGAAGGGTTTGTGCTCGAACTGATCAGCAAGATCCAGACCATGCGTAAGGAGGCCGACTTTGAGGTCACGGACCATATCCGTGTATCCGTCAACGGCAATGAAAGACTGGCGGCTTTGGCGGAGAGAAACCGTAGTGCCATCATGGGAAAGGTTCTGGCGGACGAACTGACTGCCGGAAAGGAATTTGCCGTTTCCAGAGAGTGGGACGTGAATGAGGAAAAAGTCACGCTTTCCGTGGAAAAGCGGTAACAGGATTCAGAAAGAAGATTTATGGAAGGAAAACAGGATCTTATGGAAGGAAGGCGGGAGGGAAAGCGTCTCGACGACAGAAAAAAGAGCGTGTTGTTTTTGCTTCTGACAGGGGGACTGCTCCTGCTGCTCCATACAAGGATCCCGGTGGACACACATGATGACGCGGCGTTTGCCACATACTGGACCCGGCCGCTGTGGAAGGTGCTGAAATGGCGATATGATACCTGGACGTCACGGATTCTGATTGAGGGGGCGCTGATCCCACTGACGGTATTTCCTAACATCTGGCGGATTCTCAATGTGGGTATGATCCTTCTGTTTGTGTGGTGTACGGCGGATCTGTTCGGCGTCGGGGGCGGAAAGCGGTTTCCCGCGATGGGGATTCTTTTTGCATTGTTATTTACGGTTCCCCTTTATTCTCTGCACAGCGCCGGCTGGATCACGACCACGGTCAATTATCTGTGGCCTTTGAGTCTGGGGCTGGTGGCGATGCGCCCCGCAAAGCATTTTTTCTGCGGGGAAAAATGCGCGGGCTGGGAATGTGCGATATGCCCCTTATGTCTGGTCTATGCGGCAGATTTGGAGCAGATGTGCGCAATTTTGTCAGGCGTTTACCTGCTGTGCGGCGTTCACGCGCTGGCAGAAAAAAAGAAACCGTCGGTGCTTTGCTGTGTCCAGGCGGGGCTGATCGTGCTGATGTTATGCCTGATCTGGCTGTGCCCGGGAAACCGCATCCGTCTGGCGGCAGAGACCGAATATTGGTTTCCGGAGTTTGGAGAGCTGAGCTTCCTGCAGAAGCTGCTTTGGGGATGGATCGGGACCTTTCAGCATTACATGAAAGAAGGAAACTTCCTGTTCATGCTCCTGCCCGGCGTTTTGCTGGCACAGCTGGCGACGCGGTATCAAAGGGAGAAAAACAGAAAAATCCGGATGCTTCTGCCGGCGCTGTTTTGTTTTTTTCCTTATTTTTACTGGGGACTGTTACCACTGTGGGAGTACCTTCGCGCAAGAGGCCGCCTTCTGGGAGGAATAGAACTTCTCAGGGCACTTGTTTACAATGCGCAGCTGCCGGGATTTTCTCCCTACACTTCGCTTCAGACAGGATTTCAGGCAGCGGTATTTCTGGGGCTTTGCGTCTGCCTGCCTGTGACGATCTTTCTTGTCCATGGCCGGAGCAGAGAAACCCTGCTGCAGCTGCTGATTCTGGGAGCCGGGCTGCTTTCCAGAGTGATCGTTGGACTCTCGCCTACGTTTTTTACGTCGGGAGGCAGAACGGCGATCTACGCTTCCGCCGCTGTCCTGATTGTGGTGCTGCGCAATGTTCAGATTTTTCTGCAATCTGGAGCGGGAAAGGCGGCCAGGACGGTTTTGTTCCTGTATTTTGTCCTGAACATGATCCACAGCGTGGGACTGAATCTTTTCGAATTTATCCAGCCGGCGGGCATAGCGCCGGGCCAGTAACCAATGTCCGCGGGAATGAAAAAACTGTTGGAATCGTCCGGATATTCTGGTATAATGATACATTGTAAAAATTACTGCAATAAAAGATAAGGAGATCTTTGTATGAAAAGTGCGACACCTAATAAATCGGTGGAAAAAGAAAAGGGAAAGGAAAAACGGAAGTTTGACAAAGAGCTTTTCAAGAGAAGCGTCCTGTACAATATCAGAACACAGTACCGCAAGGAGCTGGAGGATGCGACTCCCCAGCAGATCTTCCAGGCGGCTTCTCTCGCCATCAAGGATCAGATCATCGAAAACTGGATGAATACCCAGAAGGCGTATGAGAAGGAAGACCCCAAGATGGTGTATTACATGTCCATGGAATTTCTGATGGGACGCGCCATGGGAAACAACCTGATCAACATGCAGGCTTACAAGCCTGTGCAGGAAGCGCTGGAGGAACTGGGACTGGATCTGAATGTGGTAGAGGATCAGGAGCCGGACGCCGCTCTGGGGAACGGCGGTCTGGGACGTCTGGCCGCATGCTTTCTGGACTCTCTGGCAACGCTGGGATATCCCGCTTACGGCTGCGGGATCCGCTACCGGTACGGCATGTTCAAGCAGGAAATCCGCGACGGCTACCAGGTGGAGGTGCCGGACAACTGGCTGGCTGACGGCAACCCCTTTGAGCTGCGCCGGCCGGAGTACGCAAAGACCGTAAAATTCGGCGGCTATGTGGCGATGCGCACCGACGAGAACGGAAGAAGCCGCTTTGTTCAGGAGGGATATCAGGCCGTGAGAGCCGTCCCCTTCGATCTGCCCATCGTAGGCTATGGAAACGGTATTGTGAACACCCTGCGTATCTGGGACGCGGAGCCCATGGAAGTGTTCCAGCTGGATTCCTTCGATCAGGGCGATTACCGAAAGGCTGTGGAGCAGGAAAACCTGGCCAGAAACCTTGTGGAAGTGCTCTATCCCAACGACAACCATTATGCGGGCAAGGAGCTTCGCTTAAAGCAGCAGTATTTCTTTATCTCCGCGTCCGTGCAGGCTGCCGTGGCAAAATACATGAAAAAGCATGACGATATCCATAAGTTCCACGAGAAGGTGACGTTTCAGTTAAACGACACGCACCCCACCGTGGCTGTGCCGGAGCTGATGCGTATTCTGCTGGACGATTATGATCTGTCCTGGGACGAAGCGTGGTATATCACCACCCATACCTGCGCTTATACCAACCACACAATCATGGCGGAGGCCCTTGAAAAATGGCCCATTGATCTGTTTTCCCGGCTGCTTCCCAGAATTTACCAGATCGTGGAGGAGATCAACCGCAGATTTGTGCTGGAGATCGAGCAGAAATACTCCAACATCTACGGCGTAGATGTGCAGGAAAAGATTCGCAAGATGGCGATTCTGTATGACGGACAGGTCAAGATGGCCCACATGGCCATTGTCGCCGGATATTCCGTAAACGGCGTGGCCAGACTTCACACCGAAATTTTAAAGAAACAGGAGCTGCGGGATTTTTACGAAATGTATCCCGAGCGGTTCAACAATAAGACCAACGGAATCACCCAGAGAAGATTCCTGCTCCACGGCAACCCGCTGCTGGCGGACTGGGTGAGCGCGAAAGTCGGCGACGGTTGGATCACGGATCTCCCTAAAATCGCAAAGATTAGGGAGATTGCGGATAACGCCAGGGCTCAGAAGGAGTTCATGGATATCAAGCGCAAAAACAAGCTGAGACTGGCGAAGTATATCAAGGAGCACAACGGCATTGACGTGGATCCCGACTCCATTTTTGACGTGCAGGTAAAGCGGCTTCACGAGTACAAGAGACAGCTTTTGAATATTCTTCATGTGATGTATCTCTACAATCAGCTGAAGGCGGATCCGGAGAGGGATTTCTTCCCCAGAACCTTTATCTTCGGCGCAAAGGCCGCCGCAGGCTATCGGAATGCCAAGCTGACCATCAAGCTGATCAATTCCGTGGCGGACGTGGTCAACAACGACCCTGCCATCGGCGGAAAGATCAAGGTGGTGTTCATTGAGAACTACAACGTCTCCAACGCGGAGATCATCTTTGCGGCGGCGGACGTATCCGAGCAGATCTCCACTGCCAGCAAAGAGGCGTCCGGCACCGGCAACATGAAATTCATGCTGAACGGCGCGCTGACGCTGGGCACCATGGACGGCGCCAATGTGGAGATCGTGGAGGAAGTGGGAGAAGAGAATGCGTTTATCTTCGGCCTGAGCTCCGACGAGGTCATCGGCTACGAACAGAACGGCGGTTACAATCCCATGGATATCTACAACAGCGACGGAGAGATCAGAAGAGTCCTGGATCAGCTGGTGGACGGAACCTATGCCGGGGATACGGAGCTGTTCCGGCCTCTGTACAACTCCCTGCTGAATACGCTTTCCACTTCCAGGGCGGATACCTATTTTATTCTGAAGGATTTCCGTTCCTACGCGGAAGCGCAGAAGAAGGTAGAGGCGGCGTACAGAAACAAGGCGGGCTGGGCAAAAAGCGCCATTCTCAATGTGGCCGGCTCCGGTAAGTTCACTTCCGACAGAACCATACAGGAGTATGTGGATGAAATCTGGCATCTGGATAAAGTGGAACTGAAGGAGACCGCCTCGAGGCCTGTTTAATCAGCCGAAGCAGCAAACTGGTGTAATAGACGTAATCAGTAATCATCTAATCTATAGGAAGAACCAAAATTTTAGTCAAGTATGATTTGCCGAATCGTACTTGACTAAATTATTTTTATAAGCTATACTGTAGCTACCCTGAAACGGAGGTAGTGCGATGTTTATCGGCAGAGAACGGGAACTGGAGACGCTGAACAGGCTGTATTCCTCGAACAAATTTGAATTTATCGTCATATACGGGCGGCGGCGTGTGGGAAAAACGGCGCTGATCAATCAGTTCATCAAGGATAGGAACGCCATTTATTTTATGGGCGTCGAGAGTAATGCCAAGCAAAATCTGGAAAACTTCAGCAGGAGTATTTTGGAGTACCGCACAGGGGTCGAGACGGAGAGCTCTTTTTTCTCCTTTCAGGCGGCTCTGGAGTATGTGTTCAGGCTGTCTGAAAAGGAGCGGCTCATTCTGGCCATCGACGAATACCCCTATGTGGCCCGGTCGTCCAAAAGTCTTGCGTCCACGCTTCAACTGCTCATCGACAAGTACAAGGATAACTCGAAGCTGATGCTGATCCTCTGCGGCTCGTCCATGTCCTATATGGAGGATCACGTCCTCGCCTACAAAGCGCCGCTTTACGGCAGACGGACGGCACAGATGAAGATTGTTCCCTTTGACTTCGAGGAGACCTGTCGGTATTTTCGGAATTTTTCCGATGAGGACAAGGCGCTGCTCTACGGAATTGTCGGCGGCACGCCGCAGTATCTGCTGCAAATCAATGACAGGCTCAGCGTGGAGGACAATATCAAAAACACCTTTTTGAACCCCGCCTCGGCGCTCTTTGAAGAGCCGGAAAATCTGCTCAAACAGGAGGTGCGGGAACCGGCGCTGTATAACGCCGTTATCACGGCAATTGCCACAGGCTCCACCCGCATGTCGGAGATTTCCGGTAAGGTCGGCGAGGACACCAATGTGTGCACCGCCTATGTGAAAAATCTCATCGCGCTCGGAATTATCCGAAAAGAGACGCCCTATGGCGAACAGGCGTCCCGAAAAGCGATCTATTCCATCGAGGACAATCTGTTCCGTTTCTGGTACCGCTTTGTGCCGGAGAATACCTCCATCATTGCCCGCGGTGCGGCCGATCTCGCCTACAGGCGCATCGAGCCGTTTCTGCCCGACTATATGGGCAGGGTGTTTGAGGAAATCTGCAGGCAATACCTTTGGAAGCTGCTGCTTGCCGGAAAATGTCCGGTCGAGTTTTCTTCTCTCGGCCGCTGGTGGGGCAACGATCCGGCAGAAAGGAGTCAGGCGGAGATCGACATTCTCGCCGAGCAGGACAAAACCACCGCCCTTTTCGGCGAGTGCAAGTGGACGAACGAAAAGATCGGTCTCAGCGTACTGGAAACGCTGGTAAAGCGCAGCGGCCTGTTCCCGTATCAAAAGAAGCACTTCTACCTCTTTGCCAAATCCGGCTTTACCAAAGGGTGTGTTGACAGGGCAAAGGAGATGGGGAATGTGGCGTTGGTGAGCTATCGGGAGATTGTCAGCAGAGTATAATTATGTCAGAGCTTTCAATGTACTTTGACGGGAAGAGAATATGAAGAAAAAAGCGATACTGACCGCCTTCTGGGCG
Source organism: uncultured Acetatifactor sp. (assembly GCA_947627535.1). Taxonomy (GTDB): domain Bacteria; phylum Bacillota; class Clostridia; order Lachnospirales; family Lachnospiraceae; genus Acetatifactor. Next base: position 61,254 of record CANQWM010000005.1, on the reverse strand, counting down.
GGACTTGTCTGCGTCAGCCTGTGCAGCTGCCGAGGGGCGGAAGATGCGGACGAAAGGGGAAGCCTTGTGAGCGAGGCCGAGCGCGTGGAAACGGAAGAGATTCCGCAGGACGAGGAAGACCTGCAGATGCCGGAGACACCTGCGGAAGAAGAGACGGAGCAGCTCACGATAGAGCAGCGACGCTGGATCGCGGATAAGGAACGGCAGATGGAGGAAGCCGCCGTCGGCGTTTCGGACAGCACGGAGGCGGAGGTACAGAGCAATATCGTGGGAGCAAGGCTTACGCTGGACAGGATAGAAGAGCTGGCTGTCCGGCTGGAGTCGGTTTAAACGGACAGGTTCCGGTGGAATGAAATCAGGCATCATAGCGGGGCGCGGCGACGGCTGCGTCCCTGAATTGTAATCCGAGATTCCCGGAGAATTCTGATCCTGATATAGATAAAATACGGAAATAAAACGGACAAAAATGGTTTGGAAACGGTTGACAAACGGATAAATCCGCCATATAATAAGGGTAGATTAATCGCGGGAAATCTTCTGAAATGCACCGCAGAAAGGATGTGAATCATGACTTTGGAGGAGATGAAACGGGTGAAACAGGAGCGGGGCTACAGTCTGGCTCAGCTGTCCGAATATAGCGGTGTGCCGCTGGGAACTCTGCAGAAAATCTTTTCCGGAGAGACGGAGCATCCAAGATATGCTACCCGCCGGGCGCTGGAGCAGATATTGGCCGAAAAAGACGGAGATGACAGGGAAAGTCCGGAGGCAGGCCGGCGTCAGGCGGTCAGGGAGGCTGGCGTCTATAGGGCGGACCAGCCCCGCAAACAGGGAGAGTATACGCTGGAGGATTATTATACGATGCCGGAGGACAGGCGGGCAGAACTGATAGAAGGGGTTATGTTCGACATGGCCGCGCCTTCCTTTGTGCACCAGCATCTTCTTGGCAGACTGTTCACCCAGATCAGCAGTTTTATCGAAAGCAAAAACGGTGACTGTCTTCCCATGATGTCTCCGGTGGATGTAAGGCTGGACTGTGACGACAGGACCGTGGTACAGCCGGATCTACTGATTCTCTGCGACAGGAGCAAGATCTGTAAGTGGGGCATTATGGGGGCTCCTGATTTCTGCCTGGAAATCGTATCGGAGTCTACCCGGCGTAAGGATTATATTAAGAAGCTGCAGAAATATGTGGATGCGGGTGTAAGGGAATACTGGATCCTTGACCCGGAGCGCCGCACGTTGATTACCTATGACTGGCGCGACGATTACACCGCTCATGTGCTGCCCCTGCAGGGCAGGGCAGGGCTGGCTGTTTTCGGAGAAGAACTGCAGATTGATCTGGACGATATTGCCCGTTTGATTCAGACTTATCCCGATTAAGGCTCTTTTTTCATTGCAACACCTTTCGTTTTCTTATATAATATCTTTTGTACGGCGTATTAGGAACGGATAAAATGCCAGAGGAGGATTTCGGTATGATCACATTACAACAGGGCGGCGCTTACCTGATAAACGGGACAAAAATCGTGCCCGACGGCCCGGAGGCGGCCGCGGCGGTCAGATCAGAGACGGGGAAGGAGATTACCCGGGAAGAGGCGGCCGAAAACACTATTGCTTACGGCATTCTGAAGAGCCATAACACTTCCGGCAATATGAAGAAGCTGAAGATCCGCTTTGACAAGCTGACCAGCCATGATATTACCTTTGTGGGAATCATTCAGACTGCACGGGCGTCGGGACTCCAGAAGTTCCCCATGCCCTATGTGCTCACAAACTGTCACAATTCCCTTTGCGCGGTGGGCGGCACCATCAACGAGGATGACCACATGTTCGGCCTGACCTGCGCCAAGAGATACGGCGGCGTCTATGTTCCCCCTCATCAGGCGGTGATCCACCAGTTCGCAAGGGAGATGCTGGCCGGAGGCGGCAGAATGATTCTGGGCTCCGATTCCCATACCCGCTATGGCGCGCTGGGAACCATGGCCATGGGAGAGGGCGGACCGGAGCTGGTAAAGCAGCTTTTGAACCAGACTTATGACATCAACATGCCCGGCGTGGTAGGCGTGTATCTGACGGGCGCTCCCGTAAAGGGCGTGGGCCCTCAGGATGTGGCGCTTGCCATCATCGGCGCCGTTTTTCAGAACGGATATGTGAAGAACAAGGTCATGGAGTTCGTAGGCCCCGGCGTGGCGTCCTTAAGCGCGGATTTCCGGATCGGCGTGGACGTGATGACCACGGAGACGACCTGCCTGTCCTCCATCTGGAAAACAGATGAAAAGATCGAGGAATTTTATGAGATCCACGGCAGAAAAGAAGAGTATAAGGAATTAGCCCCCGGGGACGTGGCATACTATGACGGAATGATCCAGGTGGATCTGTCCAGGGTGCGGCCCATGATCGCAATGCCGTTCCACCCCAGCAACACTTACACCATCGACGAGCTGAACGCCAATCTGATGGATATTCTGGATGAGACGGAAAAGCGCGCCCAGGTCAGTCTGGACGGGGCGGTGGAGTTCCATTTAAAGGACAAGGTAAAGGACGGAAAATTCCTGGTGGATCAGGGAATCATCGCGGGCTGCGCAGGAGGCGGCTTTGAAAACATCTGCGCCGCCGCCGACATCCTGAAGGGCAGGTACATCGGCTCCGACGGATTTACCTTAAGCGTCTATCCCGCTTCCATGCCCATCTATATGGAACTGATCCGGAACGGCTGCGCCGCTTCGATCCTGGAGACAGGCGCTGTGATCAAGACGGCGTTCTGCGGTCCCTGCTTCGGCGCGGGGGACACGCCGGCAAACAATGCGTTCAGTATCCGCCATTCCACAAGAAACTTCCCCAACCGGGAGGGAAGCAAGCTTCAGAATGGCCAGATCTCGTCCGTGGCGCTGATGGATGCAAGGTCCATTGCCGCAACTGCGGCCAACAGAGGCGTATTGACGCCTGCCACCGACTTCGACGGAGAGATCGGGAAATACAGGTATCACTTTGACAGCAACATTTACGCAAACCGGGTGTTCGATTCTCACGGCGTGGCGGACCCGAATGTGGAGATCCAGTTCGGCCCCAACATCAAGGACTGGCCGGCTATGGGCGAACTGCCGGAAAACCTGGTGCTGCAGGTGGTCAGCGAGATTCATGATCCCGTCACCACCACCGACGAGCTGATCCCCTCCGGAGAGACCTCTTCCTACCGCTCCAATCCTCTTGGACTGGCGGAGTTTACCTTAAGCCGCAAGGATCCGAATTATGTAGCGAGGGCAAAGGAGATTCAGAAGGCAGAGAAAGAGCGCATGAACGGCGGCCATCCCTGCCAGGCGCTGCCCGTGTTAAAGGAGATCATGGGCACGGTCAAGGCGCAGTATCCGGAAGTCAATCACACCAATACCGGTTTCGGCTCCACCATCTTTGCGGTGAAGCCGGGAGACGGCTCCGCCAGAGAGCAGGCGGCATCCTGTCAGAAAGTGCTGGGGGGATGGGCGAACATCGCCAACGAGTACGCCACCAAGCGCTACCGCTCCAACCTGATCAACTGGGGTATGTTGCCCTTCCTGATAAAGGAGGGTGAGCTTCCCTTCAAAAATCTGGATTATCTCTTTGTCCCGGGCATTAAAAAGGCCGTGGAGGAGAAGGCGGAGACGATCACCGCGTATAGAGTGGGAAAAGACGGAATGACCGGTTTTGAACTGCGGCTGGGCGAACTGACCGACGAGGAGAGACAGATCATCCTGAAGGGCTGCCTCATCAACTATAATCGTGTGAGCTGACGGAAGGAAAGACGGATGAAACTGAAAAAAAGCGTATCAAATCCAATGCTGGTGGGCAGCATGGAGCTTTTGAAAGCGGATGACACAAAGGAACATCTCACAATGTTTCTGACCGAACTGCAGAAGGCGGAGCTGCTGGCACCGGCGCTGATAGATCCGGCGCCTTTGGAAGAGGAAGAAGGAGAGCAGAAGATTCTGCCGGGAAGCAAGGTACAGTTTCCCATGCTGTCGGCATCGGACGGCAAGAGATACTTTATGGGCTTTACCGATGAGGGCGAATATCGTCTGTGGGAGGAAAAGAATCAGCCCTGCCCTACCTTTGCACTAAAGTTTGATGACTATATCGGATTGATGATGCGAAAGAACGCCGATGGTCAAATGAGCAATGCGCAGGGCATCATCGTCAACCCTTACGGAGCAAATCTGGTGCTGAATAAGGATCTGCTGGCAAATATCATGGCGGGCAGAATGATTCATTTTGTAAAGAAAAGGGATGACGGAAAATAGGTTTTTGCGCTAAAGAATAAGAAAGATGTGTCGATATATTTAGTACAGGAAAACGGCCGGGCCAGCCGTTACCGAGTAAAAATATGGACACCACGGACGGTACTTTTGCGGGAAAAGGATTTTCCCATGAAAGCACCGTCTTTTTTTACGCGAGAGCGGGGGGACAGGGAGGGAATCCAAAAAGTTCCGCGCGGCAGGGGCAGCATTTTCAGGGAGGAGAAGACTGTCCGTGCAGGACGGAATGGGTGGACATAAAGGAGAGAAGAGAGGATTGAGAATTGATTCCAGCGCAGTCGGAATGGAATCCGCGAGAAGCTACAGAGCTTCCAGTACAACGGTTACACGCTTTTCCATAACGGACTATCAGGGCGGGCTGACGCAGGGCAGAAACGCACTTAACGCACAGATTGGAAACGAAGAGCAGGCAGAGGGGGAAAATACGGGGCTGACAGCGCAGCAGAGTAAAAAACTGGAAGAGATTCAGGGACGGCTGCAGAGATTCGGAATCCGGTTTTCCGTCAGAAATACACCCAGTCAGACCTTCAATTCCATCAGAAATCAGACCGTCAATTATATTCTGGATTTGTTTTTCGGCTATCACCGGAGCAGCTATCAGCTTCAGCCGGCAGAGCTCCAGCCGATAAATATTCAGCAGCTTGACCTGTATCAGGAGAGCACTTATTACGAGTCGGAAGCCACGAATTTTTCCACGCAGGGAACGGTGCGCACTTCGGATGGCAGAGATATCAGCTTTCAGGTAAACGTGGGTATGAGCCGTGAATTCCAGCAGTATTATCAGGAAGAGCTTAAGACGTCAGAGCTTCATCTGACGGATCCCCTGGTGATCAATCTGGACGGAAATACTGCGGACATATCGGACCAGACGTTCTTTTTTGATCTTGACGGGGACGGGACTCTGGATAAGGTAAACCGTCTGGGCTCCGGAAGCGGGTTCCTGGCTCTGGACAAAAACGGGGACGGGACGATCAACGACGGAAGGGAACTGTTCGGTACTGCCAGCGGGAATGGGTTTAAGGATCTGGCACAGTATGACGACGACGGAGACGGCTGGATCGATGAGGACGATGCCATCTGGTCAAAGCTGCGGATCTGGTGTAAGGACGAGAACGGAAAAGACGTACTGTACAGCCTGGCGGAAAGCGGTGTGGGCGCGATCTGCCTGCAGAACGTGGGAACGGAATTCACGCAGCAGGCGCAGGACGGGAGTGTAAAGGGCGTGGTCCGCAATACCGGTGTTTTTCTTTATGAAAACGGGGCCGCGGGAACCGTACAGCATGTGGATCTGGTGAATCACTCTTATTCTGCGTGATTGCAAACGGATTTGAATCTTTTTTTCAACTGCTTCGGCGCACAAAGCGCCGAAGCAGTTTGTTTTTGTATAATTCCCTTTGTTTCGGGCAAACTGGTAGCAAGAAAAACATTTTATGCTTTCTGAAACACAAAGCATGCGCGAAAAGGAAGGGAAACCAGAAATGAGAAGGAACAGAAAAGACAATACAAAAAAGGAACGCATTATTATGATTGCCTCGTCGGTCTTTGTGCTCACGGCTTTGACCATGACAGGAGTGTATATGCAGTCTAAGGAGCGGAAGTCCCAGAACGACGGCTATACGATAGATTTCTCCGCTCTGGAGAACAATGTGGACGACAAGGCAGAAGAAATCGCAAAGAACAATGAGAGCATTGCCGACATGACGAACCATGATGAAATCCCGGATGGGATGACGGATCAGGTGTCCGGGCTTGAGGACGATCTGGATTATCTGCCCATGGAGGCGGGCTCCGGGCTGGTAGAGATTCCCGGTCTTACAGATGGACAGAATCAGATGGATCCCGCAGAGGAAGAACCGAAAACCTTAAATCTCCCGGAAACGGATGCAGAGACAGGGGAGGAAGACCCGGAGAAACCGGCTCAGGAGACATCTGAGACACCTGTGCAGGAGCCCCAGAATGAGCCGGAAAGCCTGCCGGAAACGGCAGAGAACGCCGGGGAAGCGGAATTGCCCGCCGAGGAACAGGAAACGCTTCATTTTTCAGCGGACAGCGGCCTGATCCGGCCTCTGCAGGGAGAGCTTCAGGTTCTGATTCCCTTCAGCATGACATCAGGCGTCTATTTCAAAACGCTGGATCATTATAAGAGAAGCGATGCCATGGTAATCGCTGCGCCTGAGGGAACGGCTGTGGCCGCCTGTGCGGAAGGCAAGGTCGTGGATATTTTTCAGGATGCCAAGCTGGGCCATGGGGTGACAATGGATATCGGGGACGGTTATCAAATCACTTACGGCCAGCTGCGCGACATTACTGTGGCGGTGGGAAGCTATGTCAATGCCGGAGATATTTTTGCCGCGGTGGACAAAACGACAAAGTATTACGTGCGGGAAGGTGACAACCTTTATCTGCGGATGACCGCGGACGGAGCGGCGATAGATCCTTCCGGGCTGTTTCAGTGACCTGCGGGATTCGGGAAGGGATTGGCAATGTATATAGTTGGCGGAATCATAAAGACCATGGCCGGCGAAGATATCAGGGACGGCTATATCCGTATCGCGGACGGAAAAATAGCGGAGATCGGAAAGCGGGATGAGAGCAGGATTCATCCCGCAGCGCAGGAAAGAGTGCTGGAAATAAAGGACGGGATCATCATGCCCGGAATCATAGAGGCACATTGTCATATGGGGATTACGGAGGAAAAGAAGGGAACGGAGGGGGACGACTGCAACGAGACGGTGGATCCCATCACGCCCTGGCTGAGGGCGGTGGATGCCATCAACACCATGGACGCCGCCTTTGACGACGCGGTGCGGGCCGGGATCACCGCCGCCATGATAGGTCCCGGCAGCTCCAACGTGGTGGGCGGACAGTTTGCATTTTTAAAGACCCATGGCCGCAGAGTGGACGATCTGATCGTAAAGGCTCCTGCGGCCATGAAGGTAGCCTTTGGAGAAAATCCGAAGGTAAATTATTCCGGACAGGGGCAGAGTCCCTCTACCAGAATGGCCATTGCCGGTATGCTGCGCAGAGAACTTTACAGGGCGAAGCAGTACGAGGCGGACAAGGAGAAGGCGGCAGGAAAGGGAGAAGCGTTCCAGGAAGATTTTACCCTGGAATGCTGGCTGCCTGTGCTGCGAAAGGAAATCCCGCTGAAAGCCCATGTGCACAGGGTGGACGACATTTTTACCGCGATCAGGATCGCCAGGGAGTTTGACCTGAATATGACGCTGGACCATTGCTCGGAAGGCCATCTGATCGCCCGGGAGCTGGCGGAGGAGGGGTTCCCGGCCATTGTGGGGCCGGACTTTGCCAGCAGAAACAAGATCGAGGTTCAGAATATGGCCTTTAAAACCGCGGGCATTTTGAACCGTGCCGGCGTTATGACGGCGATCACAACGGACCATCCGGTGTCCCTGATCCAGGCGCTTCCCCTGTGTGTGGGTATGGCGGTCAAGGCAGGGCTTGAGATGGAAGAAGGCTACAAGGCCATGACGGTTTATGCGGCGGATATCTGCGGTGTTGCGGACAGGATGGGAAGTCTTGAGCCGGGAAAAGACGCCGATATTGCCATTTTCGACGGGAATCCCATGGAGGTGTTTACGGAGACGCTCTATACCGTTATCAACGGAGAGATCGTGTACGAGGCCGGAAAATAGAATTGCGTTACCTGGGTGGGCTGTGGTACAATACTGATAGTATTTTCGGAGGTGACGCGGTGAAAAGAGACAGACGGATCCCGGCGTTTCTCTGCGTCGCCGCGCTGGCTGTGTCTGCGGCCGGCTGCGGTTATCGGATGGAGTCAACAGAGAGCGATACAATTCCATATACGGCCGTCACCGGCATGGAGGACACGCCGGTTGTCGATTATGCGGTCCCGCACATGTCCGCCAATATCCTGACGGATCTGCGGGGCTATTCTGCGTCAGGGGTCAAGCGCGCCGCCCTGAAGGGACAAAAACTGCCGGAGCGCTTTCGGCTGGTGGATGCCCGTACCGGCGAGACCGTGTACAGCGGGTTCATTGACAGGGCGGCGTATAACGGAGACCTGAAAATCAGCCAGGGCTATGCGGATTTCAGCGACTTTACCGACGAGGGCAGATATTATCTTGTATGCGAAATGATCGGCCAGTCGTATCGCTTTGAGATCCGGGAGAAATATTATGGGGAACTGTTTCGGGAAAATGTCAGGATCCTGACGAAGGCCTGCGGAGACGGCACTCTTTCCGTGGCGGATGCGCTGGGGCTGCTGGAATCGTTTGAATGGTACGGGGCGCTGTTTGAGGACGGGGACGACAGCGGCCTGCCGGATGTACTGGAATCATTAAAGACATGGGTGGGCCATAAGGAGTCGGAAGGTATAGAGGAAAGCGAAACGGCGCTGTACGCGGCGTTTCTCGCAAAATTCAGTTATAATTACCAGAATTACGACAGACAGTATGCCACGGACTGTCTGAAGAGGGCGTCTACGGTGTTTGGCCAGGCGCAGAGCATTGTGGGAAAGGATTCCGAATGCTTTTTTGCGCTGACAGAGCTTTACAGGGCTACGGGTCTTAAGACATATGGCGATCAGATCACGGACCACAGAAGCTATTTCGAGAACAACAGCAGTTATCTGGAGGAGCCGGGGTATTTGATGGGGATCATGACTTATATTGCCACCCGTCAGAGGGTGGATGTGGAGATGTGCGAGACGTTCATGGAAGAATTGATGGACAGAGCGGAAGAAATATCCGGGCGGTGCGGTGAGATGACAGATCCCGTGACGGCGCGGAACAACGGTTCTGAGGAATTGTTAAAACGGGCGATTCAGGTGTCATGTGTAAATTATGTTATGAATATTTATCAATATACCATTGTTGTGGAGGAGTTCCTGCATTACCTTATGGGGGAAAACCTGGAGTCTGTCAGTTTTTATGACGAGGACTCGGACAGATCCGAATATTTGCTGCTGCTGACACAGCTTGCGGCAGGTGAAGAAGAGTTTTTGCAGGAACAGAAGGGGCAGGACGGATGAAGATCGTCGTTTTGGCAGGGGGAAACAGTACGGAGAGGGATGTTTCTCTCAGTTCGGGAAGCATGATATACAAAGCCCTGAAAGGAAGAGGCCACAAGGCGGTCCTTCTGGATGTATATCTGGGATACGAAGGAGAATTGAGCGGTATTTTCGAGCGGGACACGGACTGGGCCGCTGCGGTGGGGGCCATCGGCGAAGTGAATCCGGATCCGGAGACGTTAAAAACGCTGCGGAAGGATGGAGGAAAACAGTTCTTCGGTCCCAATGTACTAAAGCTGTGCAGTCAGGCGGACTGCGTGTTTCTGGCGCTTCACGGCGCAAACGGCGAGGACGGCAAGATACAGGCCTGTTTTGAACTTATGGGGATCCCGTACACGGGGGCGGATTCTGTCAGTTCCGCTATTGCCATGGATAAGGGGATTTCCAAGGACCTTTTTAAGGCATACGGGATTCCGACGCCGGAAGGATTCCGGTTGAAAAAAGGAGCTGGGGAGGAGAAAACGGTATTTTTTCCCTGTGTGGTCAAGGCCAGCTGTGAGGGCTCCAGCGTGGGCGTGAGCATTGTAAGGAACGAAGAGGAGTACCGTGCGGCCAAAGAAGAAGCATTCCGCTATGGTCAAGAGGCCATTGTGGAGCAGTACATAAAGGGAAGGGAGTTCTCTGTAGGAATTCTTTTCGGGAAGGCTCTTCCCGTGATCGAGATGGTGCCCCAAATGGAATTTTATGACTATAAGGCGAAGTATCAGGCGGGAAGCGCTGTAGAAATCTGCCCGGCTCCCCTTTCCAGAGAGAAGACGGAGGAAATACAGGAGATCGCGGAGCGGGTTTTTCAGGCGCTCCGGCTGCAGAGTTACGCGAGGATCGACTTTGTGATGAGCGATTCGGAGGAGATATTCTGCCTGGAGGCCAACACGCTTCCGGGCATGACGGCAACTTCTCTGCTTCCGCAGGAAGCTGCCGCGGCGGGCATGGATTTCGGGGCGCTTTGCCAGCGGATTTTGGAGGATGCCATGGAGAGACACACGGCAGGAAGCGGTTTTTCCGGGCAATGACGCCGGGGTGGCAGCGTCGTTCCTGTGCCGCCGGTGGGGGACCCAGGCCAGTTTTGCTGCCCTGGATAAATGACAACGGTGTCAGATATGCGCCAACGGGTGAAGGGAGTATAGAAATGGATCTGACGATGGAAGAGATCGCCGCAGCCTGCGGCGGAAGACTGGTTTTATGTGAGGGACAAGAAAGCGACACACGCGTCACATCCGCCGCGGTGGATTCCCGAAAGGTGTCGGAAGGAAGTGTGTTTTTTGCGGTGCCGGGAGAGCATGTGGACGGGCATGAATTTGTTTCTTCGGCTTTTGAAAAGGGGGCGGCGCTGACCATTGTAGAAAAGGAGCCTGGGACAGTCCCGCAAAAAACGGGGAAGGCCGCTGCCTGGGGTAGTTACGTCCTGGTGGAAGATACGCTGCTGGCGTTAAAACAGATCGCGGAATACTACCGGGAGAAGCTGGGGATCAAGGTCGTTGGAATCACGGGAAGCGCCGGAAAGACCAGTACGAAGGAATTTATCGCCAGTGTGCTGGGGGAAAAATACAGCGTCCTGAAGACGGAGGGCAATTTCAACAATGAGATCGGTGTGCCCCTGACGCTTCTTCGCATGGAGCGGTCTCATCAGGTGGCCGTGGTGGAAATGGGGATCAGCGACTTCGGAGAGATGCATCGGCTGAGCAGGATGGCAAAGCCTGACATTTGTGTCATAACAAATATAGGGCAGAGTCATCTGGATCATTTAAAATCCAGAGACGGGATCCTGAAGGCAAAATCGGAGATTTTTGATTTCATGGCGCCGGACGGGGAGGTCTGTCTCAACGGGGAGGATGATAAGCTTGCATCTATCCGGGAGATCAAGGGACACAGACCGCATTTCTTCGGCTTCGGAGGCAGTCCGGGCCAGGAGGTCAGTGCAGACCACATAGAGGGAAAAGGGCTGTGGGGCAGCGATGCGGTCCTGAAAATGAAGGGCGTTTCCTTCCAGGTTCATGTACCCCTTCCGGGAATCCATATGGTACTAAACGCTGCCGCCGCAGCCTGTGTGGGAGAACTTCTGGGGCTTACGATAGAACAGATCGCTGCCGGGATCGAGAAGACTGCGCCGGTCAGCGGCCGGGACAATCTGATCCCCTTGAAACGGTATACGCTCATTGACGACTGCTATAACGCAAATCCGGCTTCCATGCAGGCGGCGCTGGATCTTCTGGATATGGCGGATACGGAAAAAACAGCGATCCTTGGGGATATGTTCGGGCTCGGAGAAGAAAGGGAGGATGAGCTGCACCGCCAGGTGGGCCGGTATGCCGCGGAAAAGGGGATCGGCCGTATCCTCTGTGCCGGCGGGCGCTGTATCCATTTATTCCAGGCTGCCAGCGAACATGCTTTGGCCGGGCAGCAGATTTTTTATTTTCCCACGCTTAAGGAACTTCTGGATGCGCTGGAGAAGGAACGGGAGAAATATGTGCCGGACGGATGTACGGCGCTGATCAAGGCTTCCCACGCCATGGAATTTGAAAAGGTTCTGGCGCTTCTGCGTCGGGAATAGAAAAGTTTCATAATCTTATGAAAATCTTAATCCTTTTTCGGCCCGGTCGCGGTATGCTGAAAAAGGATTCAGTTTTTATACTGTCCGGAACGGAGCGGGATACGAAATGAGCGAAAAGATTTTGATCGTGGACGACGAACGTGAGATTGCGGATCTGGTAGAACTATATCTGGTGAATGAGGGATTTCAGGTATGGAAATGCTACAGCGGACAGGAAGCCCTGCAGATCACGGAACGGGAGCGTCCGGACCTTGCCATCCTGGACGTGATGCTGCCGGGGATGAGCGGAATGGAGATCTGCAGGCGCATTCGCGAAAAATATACTTATCCGGTCATCATGCTGACGGCGAAGGGAGAGGAGACGGACAAGATCACGGGGCTGACGCTGGGAGCGGACGATTATATGACGAAGCCGTTTCTGCCCCTGGAGCTGGTGGCAAGGGTGAAAGCGCAGTTAAGACGGTATAAGCGCTACAATACGTCGGAAGAATGGGAAAAGGGTGTGATGGAGGTCGGGGGACTGACGCTGAATGAAAAAACGCACCAGTGTACCTTAAACGACAGGCCCCTGAATCTGACGCCCACGGAGTTTTCCATCCTGCGGATCCTGTGCGCCAGAAAAAATCAGGTGGTGAGCGCGGAGGAGCTGTTCCACCTGATCTGGGCGGATGAATACTACACAAAAAATAATAACACCATAACGGTTCACATCAGGCATCTCAGGGAAAAAATGGGAGATTCCTTTGAACATCCAAAGTACATTAAAACGGTCTGGGGGTGCGGATATAAAATTGAAGGCTAAAACGAATCTGCGGCGTGCTGTGGTCACTGTCCTGATCATGGCAGGCGCTCTTTTGGTGTGCAGGATGCTGTTTGTTTTCTTTGATCGGTTTCTGAACGGGTTTTTTGTGGACTGGTTTGAAGAAAATTATGTCAGCCAGGAATGGCGGCAGTTTAACAATTCGGGGGCCGGATATTATTACAAGAGTATCCGCTGGTCCGAGGTGAAGGTGCTGCTTCTGGAGACGATGATCGTAATTGTGCTTTTCTGGATTCTGTCCATGCGGGCCGCGTCTTATATTTACAGCGCCTATCGGGAGCGGAAGCTTCTGCACACGGCGGGGGAGCTGATCGGCGAATATATGCGGCACGACAGGGAGGCGGGGGAGGTGTTTCCACCGGAGTACGCGGAGGTGGCGGCGCGGATGTCGGAGATCCGATCCGGTTTTCAGAGACAGGAACAGCTTCTGCGGGAAGAATCCGGACGGAAAAACGATCTGATCGCATATCTGGCCCATGACCTGAAGACCCCGCTGACCTCCGTGATCGGTTATCTGAGCCTTTTGGAGGAAGCCCCCGACATGCCGGCGCGGCAGAAGGCGAAGTACGTGCATATCGCATTGGACAAGGCATTGCGGCTGGAAAAGCTGATCAATGAATTTTTTGAGATCACAAGGTATAATCTTTCGCAGATCGTGCTGAACCGTGAGACGGTGGATCTGTCCTTTCTGCTGGTGCAGCTCGCGGACGAATTTTATCCCATTCTGAGCGCCCACGGGAATACGATAAAGCTGGAGGGCTGCGAGGAATTGAGTGTACGGGGAGACGGGGAAAAGCTTGCCAGGGTGTTTAACAATATCCTGAAAAACGCGGTGGCTTACAGCTATCCGGATACGGAGATCCTGATCCGCGGGGAAAAGGGGGAAGAGACCCTGAGACTCTGCTTTCAGAACCGAGGCAGGACTATCCCGGCGCAAAAGCTGAACGCCGTGTTTGAAAAGTTCTACCGTCTTGACGAAACCAGAAACACCTATACCGGCGGGGCCGGACTGGGGCTTGCCATCGCAAGGGAGATCGTGACGCTTCACGGAGGCACCGTCACGGCCCAAAGCGAGGACGAGGTGACGACCTTTACCGTGGAACTGCCGCTATGATCGTTTCCCGTAATCGGCGGGGCGGCAGAGTACCTATCCGGGAGTTCGGAGAGAGAAATACAGGAGAACGGGGCCAGAAAGAGGTTGTCACAGGGCCCGGGCAGTATAGTATGGAAGTGACGGCAGAACAGTAAAAGAAATGGGAGGGAAGAGATGGAGACGATTTTCTTTGATCATCCGGCTGTGCGCTGGGAAGAGGCGCTGCCTGTCGGGAACGGCAGGCTGGGGGCAATGATCTTTGGCGGAATCCGGCGGGAGCGGCTTTCGCTGAATCAGGACAGTATCTGGTACGGGGGTCCGGTGGACCGTGTAAATCCGGATGCAAAAGGCCATCTGGAAGAAGTACGGCGGCTGCTTCTGGCGGGAAAAATCCCGGAGGCGGAGAAGCTGCTTAGTCTGGCGTTTTCCGGAACGCCTCAGGGAGAACGGCCTTATCAGACGCTGGGAGACCTGGAGCTGTCCTATCCGGACACCGGGGAAGGAGCAGAAGGCGGAGAAGGGGGAGCGGACGGCGGAAAACCGGGGGAGAACGGCAGGGAGACACCTTACCGGCGGGAGCTGAATCTCCGGGAGGGCATGGTAACGGAGCAGTATGCGCTGGCCGGCAGCAGGGTTAGGAAGGAGTATTTTGCCTCTTATCCCCACGGCGTGATTGTTCTTCATCTGCGGGCGCTGGAGGGAAGCATTTCCCTGGAGGCCAGACTGGGCCGGAGAAAATTTTTCGATCACTCCGGGAAGCTGGACGGCGAAACTATTTTTATGGATGGCACGCTGGGAACCGGCGGAGTGTCCTGGATGGCGGCTCTGCGGGCCAGGGCAAAGGGCGGCGAGCAGCGTGTTGTGGGTGAGCATCTTGTAATCCGGAACGCGGAGGAGATCGTGCTGTATCTGGGCTGCGAGACTTCCTTTTACGAGAAGGATTTCCAGGCGGCCCTGCGCGCCCGGCTGGATGCTGCCAGTCAGGCCGGCTATGAAGAAGTAAAGCGGCGGCATCTTGCGGATTATCAGGAGCTGTACAGGCGGGTGTCGCTGTGCATTGAGACGGAGGAAGACGGGGAACGGTCCGGAACGGAAAAATCTTTTGACGGTTCCTTTGTGTCGCTGTATTTCCAGTTCGGGCGCTACCTTCTGCTCTCTTCCAGCCGCCCGGGGAGTCTCCCGGCCACGCTGCAGGGGATCTGGAACGATTCCATGGAGCCCTGCTGGGACTCTAAGTATACTATTAACATCAACACGGAGATGAACTACTGGCCGGCGGAAATGTGCGGGCTGGCTGAATGTCACCTTCCGCTGTTTGACCATCTGTTCCGTATGTGGGAGAACGGACGGCATGTGGCCCGGGAAATGTACGGATGCAGAGGATTTGTGGCACACCATAACACTGATATCTGGGGAGACTGCGCGCCCCAGGACATTTATGTCCCGGCTACCTACTGGGTCATGGGGGCAGCCTGGCTCTGTACCCATATCTGGCGTCACTATCTCTATACCCTTGACCTGGCGTTTCTGAAAAAGATGTATCCCATCCTGGAGGACGCGGTGCTGTTCTTCCATGATTTCCTGATCGAGGTGGACGGTAAGCTGATGACGTGTCCTTCCGTCTCCCCGGAAAACACTTATATTCTTCCAGACGGCGCAAGGGGCTGTGTGGGCGTGGGAGCAGCCATGGATAACGAGATTCTGCGGGATCTGATGGAAGAGTATCTGAAGGCGTCCCAGCTGCTTGGAATCCATACTGACATGGAAGAAGAAACGAAGCGGATACTGGAAAAAATTCCGAAGCTTTCCATCGGACGCCACGGCCGTCTCATGGAATGGCGGGAGGATTACGAGGAGCAGGAGCCGGGCCACCGGCATATTTCCCACCTTTACGCCCTGTATCCCTCCGGCCAGATTACGCCGGATAAGACGCCGGAGCTTGCGGAGGCGGCGCGCAAAACGCTGGAGAGAAGACTTTCCTGCGGCGGCGGCCACACGGGCTGGAGCTGCGCGTGGATCGTGAATTTTTACGCCCGGCTGGGCGATGGGGAAAGGGCGTTGGAGAACCTGAATAAACTGTGGAGGAATTCCACCTTTGCCAACCTGATGGACAACCATCCCATGGGAAACGGTTATGTGTTCCAGATCGACGGAAATCTGGGCGCTGCAGCTGCCATCGCCGAAATGCTGGTGCAGAGCGACGAGGACAGAGTGAAGCTGCTTCCGGCTTTGCCAAAATACTGGAGACGGGGCAGCATCAGGGGGATCGTTGTCGCAGGCGGCGCGGTCCTGGATGTGGACTGGCAGGATGGAAGGCTGACGGAGTGCACGGCGCTGTCTTCCCGAGATCTGGAGATGACGTTCCAATACGGGACGGAAAGAAGGACCTGCCAGTTAAAAGCGGGAAAGAAAAGCAGGGTGTTTTAAGAAGCCCTTCATCTTTTCTTAGGAAAACAGCAAGGAAATATTAATCCGCCCGTTCTTTTGGACGCCTATAATAGGAACTGTTCCAAAAAGGACAGGAGGCGGAAAAACAATGCGGAAGATTTTGTGTTACCTGGTATTGATCGTGCTTGGCGTCGTTTTCATCTGGCGGCTTGGGACCGGCTGGGACAGGGACAAAAGAGAGCTGGTCCCCACTCCGAATGTTATTCTTAACGGGGAGGACGGGGAGGATCCGGCGGAGAAAAACGGCGGGGCGGCGCTGGAACCCGGGGATATTGCGCTGGATGCGCTTTACAGTCCCTATGCGGTTCTGGCGGACGTAGAATCAGGTCAGATACTGGCGGAGAAAAACGGCGGCGAAAAAATGTATCCTGCGTCCATGACCAAGCTGATGGCGGCGCTGGTGGCAGTGGAACACACGCAGGACTGGAGCGGGAAGATCGAGATTCCCCAGGATATTTTTCCGGCTCTTTACGCGGCGCATGCTTCCCTGGCAGGATTTGAGCCGGGGGAGGAGGTGACACCGCTGGATCTGCTTTACGGGATGCTTCTGCCGTCCGGGGCGGAGTGCTGTACGGTTTACGCCGTGTGGCTGGCGGGTGACGAAGAGACTTTCGTGGATTGGATGAACGAAAAGGCGGCGGAGCTTGGAATGGAGCACACCCATTTTTGCAACACCACCGGCCTTCACGACGACGGGCACTATTCCACGGCGGAGGACATGGCGGCCCTGATGCTGAAGTGCCTGCAAAACGAGACGCTGCGGAGCGTACTATTGACAAAGGAATACCGTACAGGGGCTCTGGCGGGACATCCCGAAGGACTGTGCCTGGAGAGTACGCTGTTTCAGGCGGTAGAGGAGAGGGAAGAACTTGCCAGGATGCTGGAGAAAACGGAACACGCGGGAGCAGCGCTGCTTGGCGGAAAGACAGGCTATACCTCCCAGGCGGGGCTGTGTCTGGCAAGCATCGGGCGGGTGGACGGCAGAGAGTATGTCCTTGTCACGGCGGGAGCGGAAGGAAACCACCAGACGGAGTCCTTTCATGTGGAAGACGCGCTGACGGTATATGCGAAGATCGCGGAAAAAATCCGGAAATAAGTCAGGAAAAGTAGGTCTCTTTCAGTGTAAAGTACCGTTCGGACAGGATTCCGCTTACATAACTGCCAAGATTCTTTTTTGTTTCCCGGTCCAGACTGTCGATGCAGATCGGTTTTAAAAATTCGATGACAACTTTCGCTTTCCTTATTTTTGGGAAATGGTCTTCAAAGACACCGGCGGAGTTAACGATCACCATGGGTATTACGGGAACCCTTCCTTTTTCCGCGATCTTGAAGCTGCCGTCGTGGAAGGGAAGAAAAGTGTCATTGACCTTATTGCGGGTTCCCTCCGGGAAAATGCAGAGCGAGATGCCGTTCTTTACCTCCTCCGCGCCCTTCAGGATAGTTTTCAGTCCTTCCTTTATGTTGTCGCGGTCCAGAAAAAGGCAGTGGATATTTTTCATCCAGAGGTTTAACAGCGGCCAGGTCCGCATTTCCGCCTTTGCCACATAGCCTGTCACATTGGGAAAGGCGGGGCAGGTGAGCACGATATCGAAATAGCTGCGGTGATTGCCCACATAGAGCACGGCGGTGTCGTCCGGAATATTTTCCCGTCCAAGGACGATCAGTTCGGTTCCGGCCAGTCGTCTGATACATCTGAATCCCCAGCTTACAATGGCCATGGAGCTTCGGTCCTTTAAGCCCGGATTGCATTTTCCGATGATCCATTCCACGATCAGAACGGGGATGGAAAGGACCAGAAACAGTACCAGATAGATTACAAGGATAATAAAGCGAAACATAGATGATTTCTTCCCATATTTTTTCTTTTCGCACACGGCAGTCAGCCGGTTCGATTCTGTTACAATCTTATCATAAAATAATTTCGGTGTACATAGAATAGAGCAAAAGAATAAAGGTTTGTGCGGAGAAAATTGAAAAAACGTGGAATCAGTCATTACATACCGGAATTGCTGCTGTGCCTGTTCGCGGCGTCGGCTCTGCTTCTGGCAGGGTGCGGTTTTTTAAAGGAAGAGACCATAAAGCTGCGGGATCTGGAATTTACGGTGCTCAGCGAGGAAAAGATACCGGAAGAACTATTGGCCATTATAGAGGAAAAAAAGGCGGCGCCCTTTCAGATCACATACAGCGACAACCAGTATCTGTACATCTGCGTGGGTTACGGCGAGCAGGAAACGGGAGGCTACAGCATCGCGGTAGATGAACTGTATCTGACCGAAACCAATATCTGTGCCGGTACGAGCCTTCTTGGGCCGGAGGCAGCAGAGAAGGCGAACAGAACGCCTTCCTATCCTTACATTGTCATCAAGACGGAATATTCGGACTTGACGGTGCTGTTTGAGTAAAGAAAGGCCGAAGGTGTCCCGAACGGGGCGTTTTTTAAAAGA
This sequence comes from uncultured Acetatifactor sp., assembly GCA_947627535.1. Lineage (GTDB taxonomy): Bacteria > Bacillota > Clostridia > Lachnospirales > Lachnospiraceae > Acetatifactor. The sequence continues at coordinate 42,559 of CANQWM010000005.1, read as the reverse complement.
GCGGCGGATCTACTGCGGCTCTTTTCTTTTTTCCGGATTCGTGATAAACTGTAGAAAAAGGTTTCGGGGAGGCTCTTATGCTGCTGATCAAAAACGGGTATATGATTGACCCAAAATCCGGCAGGGACGGGAAATACGATATTCTGACGGATAAAGACAGGATCCTGAAGATAGGGAAAAAGCTCGCGGCTCCCTCCAGCCGCTGCAGAGTGATCGACGCGGAGGGGCTTCTGGTTGCGCCCGGGCTGGTGGATGTGCATGTGCATTTCAGAGAGCCGGGCTTTACCAGGAAAGAGGATATTGCCACCGGCGCGGCCGCCGCGGCGAAGGGCGGTTATACTTCGGTAGTGATGATGGCAAACACAAAGCCGCCTGTGGATAATAAAGATACGCTTCAATATGTGCTTAAGCGGGGCCGGGAGACGGGGATCCATGTTTACGCCTGTGCCAGTGTGACGGTGGGGATGCAGGGGAGAGAGCTGACGCCCATGAAGGAGCTGGCCGAGGCCGGCGCGGCGGGATTTACCGATGACGGAAGGCCGCTGACGGATGAAAAGATCGTGCGGGCGGCCATGGAACAGGCGGCGGCGCTGGATCTGCCCGTCAGCTTTCACGAGGAGGATCCGGCGCTTATTTCGGAAAACGGGATCAATCATGGGGAGGCCAGCGAGAAGCTTGGTATTACGGGATCGCCCCGGGAGGCGGAGAGTACGCTTGTGGAACGGGATCTAAAGCTGGCTCTTGAGACCGGGGCGAGCGTCAATATCCAGCATATCAGCGCCGCGGAGAGCGTGGAGCTTGTGCGGAAGGCCAGGGAGAGGGGAACCAATATCCACGCGGAGGCCACGCCCCATCACTTTACTTTAACGGAGCAGGCGGTGGAAAGGTATGGTTCTCTGGCAAAGATGAATCCGCCCCTGCGCAGGGAAGAGGACAGGATGGAGATCATCCGGGGGCTGGTGGACGGTACTATCGATATGATCGCAACGGATCATGCGCCCCATACCGCGGAGGAGAAGGCGGAGCCTGTTATTCAGGCGCCCAGCGGCATTATCGGTCTGGAGACGGCGCTGGCGCTGGGAATCACAGAGCTGGTGGACAAAGGGTATCTCACCATGTGTCAGCTGCTGCGGCTGATGAGCACGAACCCAGCCGCTCTGTACCATCTGGATGCGGGATATCTGGAGGAGGGCGGTCCTGCCGATTTGATCCTGATCGATACCTACGCGCGTATGGTGCCGGGCGATTATGCATCGAAGGCGGACAATACGCCCTTTACGGGATGGAGCCTGAAGGGAAAGGTGGTAAGGACCATCGCTTCCGGCGTGGAGGTCTACAGGGCGAAAAAAGAAAGGGGCGAAAGGACATGAAGAGAAGGGTATCGGCGGAAGTGATCATTAACCGGGAGATTGCTCCCGCAATTTATGACATGTGGATTCAGCCGGTCCAGAAGCTGCCCGAGATCAATCCCGGACAGTTTATAGGTGTATTTCTGAAGGACAAAAGTCTTTTGCTTCCCAGACCCTTAAGTATCTGCGAGGTGAATGCGGACAGGACGGCGCTGCGTATCGTCTATCGGATTGCCGGTGCGGGAACCCATGAAATGTCCCTGCGCAGACCGAATGACGGTCTGGGATACGTTACTGTTCTGGGACCGCTGGGAAACGGATTCCCGCTGGAAAAGGGAGAAGGGAAGAGGACACTTCTCATAGGCGGAGGGATCGGCATTCCGCCCCTTTTGGAGCTGGCGAAACGTCTGAAGGCGGAAAAACAGATCGTGGTGGGATACCAGAACTGCAACACGGCCGGATTTTTGCAGAGAGATCTTGCGCAGTATGGCACGGTGCATGTGGCCACAGAGGACGGCAGCGTGGGGACGAAGGGCAACGTTCTGGATGCCGTCCGGCAGAAGCGGATAGAGGCCGACCTTATTTATGCCTGCGGCCCTATGCCGATGCTGAGGGCGGTAAAGGCCTATGCGCAGGAGAAGGGGATCCCGGCGTACATCTCCCTGGAGGAGCGTATGGCCTGCGGTGTGGGAGCCTGTCTGGGCTGTGTTGTGAAGACAAATCAGGTGCATCACCATACCAACGTAAACAACGCGCGCATCTGTACGGATGGTCCTGTCTTTGAGGCGGATGAAGTGGATATATGAGGAAAATATGCTGACCTTTCGGCCGGCGGAAAAGAGGTTTTATGAATACGCAGATAACGATCGCGGGTGTGACTTTCAAAAATCCTGTGATGACAGCCTCCGGAACCTTCGGGTCCGGCATGGAATATGCCGAGTTTGTGGATCTGAACAGGCTGGGCGCGGTGGTCACAAAAGGGGTGGCAAATGTGCCATGGCCGGGGAATCCCACCCCCAGGGTGGCGGAGGTCTACGGCGGTATGCTGAACGCCATCGGACTTCAGAATCCGGGCATAGATGTTTTTCTGGAGAGGGACATCCCTTTTTTGAAGCAGTTTGACACAAAGATCATTGTCAATGTCTGTGGCAGGACGGTGCAGGATTATGTGGATGTGGTGGAACGGCTTGGGGACGAGCCGGCGGTGGCGATGCTGGAGATCAACGTCTCCTGTCCCAACGTAAAAGAAGGCGCTATTGCCTTCGGCCAGAATGCGGATGCTCTGTCCGGGATTACCCGGGAGATCAAACGCCATGCCAGGCAGCCTGTCATTATGAAGCTGAGTCCCAATGTCACGGACATTGCTAAGATGGCAAAGGCGGCAGAGGAAGCGGGTGCGGATGCGCTTTCTCTGATCAACACGATCACGGGCATGAAGATTGATATCCATAAACGGAAATTCGCCCTTGCAAACAGGACCGGCGGGCTGAGTGGTCCCGCCATCAAGCCCATAGCGGTGCGCATGGTCTATCAGGCGGCACGGGCGGTGAAGATCCCTATTATCGGCATGGGCGGCATTGCCAACGGGGAGGACGCTGTAGAATTTCTACTGGCGGGAGCCAGCGCGGTCAGCGTGGGCGCCATGAACTTTGTGGATCCTTGTACCACAGAGGTTGTGCTGGACGGAATCGAGTATTACATGCGGCGGCATGATGTGGAAAATATAAGTGACCTGATCGGCGCTGTGGAAGACTGAATCAAACATATATTTCAGGATACCTTCATATATATACTTATATCAGTATATGTCTGGAGGTATTTTTGTGGAGCTGATACGAAGAAACATACATATGGATCGCGTCAGAGCGGAAGCGGTCACCCAGTTTGCCCTGGAAGATGATGTGAACATGCCCGAGAATAAGCCTGATGTGAGTACGCTGAATCTGGAGAGGGGAGAGATTGCCGTCGATGAGATCCGGCCGGGAACAGACTGCGTCACAGTGAAGGGACGGCTGTGTTACCGCGTGCTGTACCATACCGCGGAGGAGGGCAGCAGTCTTGCCGTGCTGGAAGGAAAGCTCCCCTTTGAAGAGAAGATCAATCTTCAGGGCGCGGCGCCCACAGACACTGTGACGGTAGAGGGAGAGGTGGAGGACCTGACGGTGGGGATCATCAACACAAGAAAGCTGAATGTGCAGTCCCTGATCACCCTGACGGCCAGAGTGGAAGAACTTTACGACGAAGAGGCCCCCGTCGCGCTGCACGGGGAAGAGAAGGCGGAGTACCGCCAGATGTCCCTTGAGCTTGCACAGATTGCAATTTGCAAAAACGATATTTTCCGGCTGAAGGAGGAAGTGACGCTGCCCTCCAATTATCCCAATATTTTCCAGATCCTTTGGAGCAACCTTTCTCTGGGAGATGTGGAGTTTAAGGCTATGGAGGAAAAGCTTGGCGTCTCAGGGGACCTGCATTTTTTCCTTCTGTATGAAGGAGAGGGAGAGGAGCATCCCATCCGGCCCTTTGAAACCACGATCCCTTTCAGCGGCGAGCTGGAATGCCATGGATGCAGGGAAGGGATGATGCCGGATATCCGGTATCACATGGGCCAGCAGGAGCTGGTCATGCGTCCGGATTTTGACGGAGAAGAGCGCAGTATCGGGCTGGAGCTGGTATTGGATATTTCCGTGCGCGTCTACGAGGAGGAAAAGCTGGAGATCATATCGGACATTTACGGTGTATCCAGCGAGATCAGCACGGTTTCCCATCGGGCCAGCCTGCGCAGACTGCTTGCCAGGGTAACGGGAAAGACGAAGGTCACGGACAGGGTCCGTGTCAATGGGAGCAGCGTCCTGCAGCTTCTGCACAGCGAGGGGAGTGTCTCTCCGGAACAGCAGAGCGTCGTGGAGAATGGAATCCTGCTTCAGGGGAGTCTGGCTGTGAAGGTGCTTTACATCACCGGGGAGGACGATGCTCCCTACGGATGTACCCAGGCGCAGATCCCGTACCGTTATACACTGGAGGTTCCCGATATTGCACCGGAGGATCTGGGAAAGGTGCATGCGGAGGTGGAACAGCTGCAGGTCACCATGCTGGACGGGGAAGAGATGGATGTAAAGGCAGTCTTAAGCTTTTCCACGGTGGTGTTTAAGAGCATTCCCGTGGAGCTGATCGGACAGGTGACGGTCTCCGAGCTGGACAGCGGCAGGATGAGCAGTCTGCCCGGTATGGCAGCGTATGTGGTAAAACCGGGAGATAACCTCTGGAACATCGGAAAGAAATATTACGTGCCTGTGGAGACGCTGCGGGAATTAAATTCCCTGGACAGCGACGAACTGATCCCTGGCCAGAAGCTGCTGGTGGTAAAGGGCGGCTGAATATTGCTGCCGAGGGCTGAACCATAGTTTTCTGTAGCTATGCGGGAATTTTTGCATGACAGGCAAAAAAACAGCCATATCCGGAAATCAATCCGGGTATGGCTGTCTTTCTATCGCTTTGTTTTCCACACTATTTGGTGGGATCTTCCTCCTGGGCAGTCTGGGCCGCTGCCTTTGCCTCTTCGGCCATTTTATCAAATTTCTCCATTACAGCGTCGTAAGTACGCTGGGAGATATCGGGAAGGGATCCGCCCCAGGCCCTTTCCGCCTGCTTAAAGCCCTTTTTAAAGGCGTCGCGCATTTCCTCGATCTTGTCGGGGTCGCCGCCAGTCAGCGCGTTTGCGAAATCAATGATCCTGTCGGAGGTCTGCTTCACGCCCCAGTAACCGTCTTCCGCGATATCTGCCTGCGCCTGCAGCTTTGTGGCAGGATCCACGGTATAGTTGCCGGAACGTAAGAACTGCCAGATATCGTTGGCCTTTCCGTAAGCGTTGGCCTGTCCGCCCATCATCTTTTCCACCAGACTGCGCAGCTGAGCGGTGCGGGCTTCGGCGTCCGCCTTCAGCTTATTGATCAAATTTGTGTCAGGTGTATATGTTTTCTTTGCGGAGGAAGCAGCCTGCGCTTCTGCGGAAGGCTCGTAAATAACGCCGGAATCCTCCTTCTTTTCTTCCGCTGCATCTGCAGCTTTGGTCTCTTCAGCGGCTTTCGTGTCGATCGTATTGTAGCTGTAGGCAGCCGCGGCCTGTGTCGATGTAACTCCGTTTACACTCATTTTTTCCCTCTTTCCGGCGAAAAACGCCACTTCTACCCGTCGCCGGGCGCAACATCATCCATGATCTTACACTATATATCGGTCTGAAAGAATGAAAAGTTAACCTCTGACCTGAACTAAAATATCAATTTCACAGTGAGAGACAGGCTCACCCTGGTCTGTCAGCGTGTAGCGGGCGGATATCCTTGCCTGGTCCGTCTGACAGTCCGCTTCAACGGCGGTGGTTCGGACGCCGAATCGCAGCAGGCCGAGAGGAGTCGCGTAATCCGTCATGTGCTCCCGGCCGGGTTCAAAGATCATATGAGTATTTACCGCCCCTTTTTTTGTCAGCTCCAGCAGCGGTTTCCTGTATTTTATCCGGTTCCTGATCAGGCCGCCATCCTGCGTTCTTTCCTCATAGAGAAGATAAAGCGCTCCGTTGCGTCCGCTGCACTGCGCCTCCGCGGACAGCTCCGTAACGGTCTTATCTCCTTCCGGGGTGCGCTGGCGGCCGATGAGGGTAAGAAAAACCCGTTTTTCCATGGAAATGTACCTTTCCGGCTCAGTATTCCTCAATGTTTACGGCCTTTGCCGAGAGAATGCCATATTTGATGATGGAATTGGCAAAGCGGACAAATTTATCGGCTTTGTCGCTGACATAAAAACGGTACTGGTTCGCGCCCAGCCCCGGCGGATCCTCATTCAGCAGGTCCATTTCCCGCAGCATGTTCTTTAACTCCAGGGCGGTTTCGTATGCGGGATTCACCAGGGTGACCCTGTCGCCGACGATTCGGGAAAGGGTGGAGCGGATCAGGGGATAATGGGTACAGCCGAGGAGCAGGGTGTCAATGTCAATATCGATCAGCTCCGCCAGATACCGTCTTGCAATTTCGTCTGTGACGGGATCCTCCAGAAGCCCCTCCTCCACCAGAGGAACGAAGAGGGGACACGCCCTGCCGTAGATCGTCACGTTTCTGTTCAGTTTACTTATGTATTCCGTATAGATCTGGCTCCCAATGGTAGCTTCCGTGCCGATCACGCCGATTCGTCCGTTTTTGGTAACGTCAACGGCGGCCCTTGCGCCTGGCTTGACCACGCCGATTATCGGAATGTCAATGTCCTGTTCCAGCGTATCCAGCGCGCAGGCGCTGGCCGTGTTGCAGGCAACCACAATGGTCTTGACATGAAAAGTGCGAAGAAACCGGACGATCTGTTCGGAATACCGCGTGACGGTTTCCCGGGATTTGCTGCCGTAAGGAACCCGGGCGGTATCGCCGAAGTATATGATTTTTTCATTGGGGATCTGGCGCATGATCTCCCGAAATACGGTCAACCCGCCAACGCCGGAATCAAAAACCCCTATGGGGGCGTTTCTTTGAAGTCCGTTATCTGTCTCCATGCTCCAATGCCTCCAGAAGTAAGCCGAAATCCGTTACGAGTCTGCTGCGGAACGTGATCCTTTCCGGACCGGCGTCCAGCAGATCCCGGTACAGAGCGCTGTCAAATTCCCAGTCATATGCCTGTTCTCTCATGATTCCGCCGTCGTCGCTCATCCGGAGGACGACAGTGTCCGGGGTAAGGGCCAGTTCGGGATAAAGAAATCCCCACCAGCCCAGTGCCGCGCACAGGGCGGCCGCAACGCGCACAATACGGATTCCAAGCCATCTTTTTTTCATGCAATCACCTCGTTTTCTGTCCCCTGGGGGACTGGAATATCGAGATTATTGCCCGTGTCTTTCCAGTTTATTCTTAAATGGGTTCAAAAATTACTCCGCGCGGTCTGCCCTGTCCAGCCGGATCTGCCGGATGATGGCTTTCTCCTGGTTGTCAATATGCGTCCTGGCAGCCTCCGCCGCGGTTTTTTTGTCTTTCCGCACAATGCTCTGATAGATGATCCTGTGTTCCTCCACCAGTGTTTTGTGCTGGCTGCTGTCCTTAATATATTCAAACCGATACCGGTACATCTGCTCGGAGAGATTGTTGACCAGCTGGATCAGACGCTGGTTTCCTGTGGCCCGGACGATGATATCGTGCAGGGCGACGTCCGCCTGGGCGATTCTTTTGCTGTCCCCTGTCCGGACACATTGTTCAAAACGGTCGCAGGCTGCCTTCAGGTCCGCCAGCTCCTCTTCTGTAATGCGGTCGCAGGCCAGCTCTACACAGAGGGCGTCCAGTGCGCGGCGCACTTCCAGGACGTCGTTCATGCTTTTCTCGGTGATCTGGGCAACCTCCGCGCCCCGTCTGGGCACAATGGTGACAAGTCCTTCCCGCTCCAGTTTGTGGATCGCCTCCCGGATAGGAGTGCGGCTTACGCCAAGGCGCTCCGCAAGGTGAAGCTCCATCAGACGTTCGCCCGGTTTCAGTTCGCCGATCAGGATGGCCTGGCGCAGCGTATTAAAGACCACATCCCGCAGGGGGAGAAAAGCATCCATATTGGTCTGAAAAGTTTCCTGCATAGTCGCCGCCTTTCTAGGTGGGTGTGGTCAGAAAGACCTGTTTTGCCGACGGTTCGCTTTTTAACTGCTCACATGCAAATTCCGCCATCCGCTCGGACAGAAAAATGCCGAATACCGTGGGGCCGCTGCCGCTCATCAGGCTGTTTACCGCGCCCAGCTCTCTGAGCCTGTGTTTTAAGGTATCGATCACCGGATGGGCCGGGACGGTCACCGTTTCCAGCACATTGCCCATGCGGTCCAGGATCCCCTGAAGGCTTCCGGATTCTATGGAGAGGACCATGCCGTCAATGTCCGGGTGTTTTTTGATCCCAGCGGCATCCAGATGTTCGTAGACAAATTTTGTGGAGACGCTGATGTCCGGTTTTGCGCCGACGATAAAGAAATCCGGCGCGGGAGTAAGGGGCGTCAGCCTTTCTCCGATCCCTTCCGCAAGTGCCGTACCGCCCAGGATACAGTAAGGGACATCCGCGCCAAGCGTCATGCCTAGCTCCATCAGCCTGGGAAGGGGTGTCTCCAGGTCGTACAGGCGGCTGATTCCCTTCAGGGCGGCGGCGGCGTCCGCGCTGCCGCCCGCCATGCCTGCGGCTATGGGAATCTTTTTCTGAAGATGGATGTGAACGCCGCCCGGGATAGAAAAGGTGGAGAACATAAGCTTTGCGGCCCGAAAGACCAGATTGTCTTCTCCGCAGGAGAGCTCCGGATCGTCTGTGGTGAGAAGGATCCCCTCCGGAATTTTCTGAAGCGTCAGTTCGTCGCAAAGCCCGATGCTCTGCATGACCATTTTTACCTCGTGGTAACCGTCGGGCCGCCGGCGGAGCACGTCCAATCCAAGATTGATCTTTGCATGTGCTTTTATCCGATATTCGTCCATGTGGCTCTTACGCTCCCGTTATTTTTAAGATGAAGATGATGAAAAAACGAATCATTTAATGGGTTTTGCGCCGGCTTTTTCCTGAGCGGCTTCCAGAGCCCGGCGGAAACGGCCCTTTTTCTTTGCGGGCGGCGCTTCGATCCTGCCGTGGAGCCCTTTTACATCCAGAACGTAAAGTCCGCTGACAACAGCCTTGACTTCTTTTTTCACGGGAACGGCCTGAAAAATTTTTTCGTCACAGATCAGCGACAGAATCTGGGGGCCCACCTTCGCCTTGATGATGGGAAGCTTGGATCCGCGCAGAGCCTTTGGCGTCTGGTCCAGCACGGCCTGCGGAAGGCCGGCGTCCCGGAGTTTCATGCGTTTTTTGTCAATGATCAGCATGGAGACGGTCTGTTTGTTGGCCTCCATGATCTCCTGCTGTTCGGCCTGTTTTTTCTGGGCTTTTTTCCCGAGAAAGTATAACAGCACGGCCACTACAGCCACAACAACTATGATTACGATCAATACGATCATCCATGGTTTCATGGAAAGGCACCTCCTGTTGTGCAATGTTGTGCATCGCCGCTTACGGCTATGAGAGTATTTTATCACAGATAACCGCCGGCAGGCAACAAAACATTTTCTTTCTTTTGCCAAATAGGACCTTCTGTGATATAATATTTCATAATAAATGAGAAAGATGGGGAGCAGAATATTCATGAGAAGATTGGGACGAGGAGCGGCCGTCGCGCTGCTTGCAGTTGTATTGTCCGCTGGCTGTGGGTCGCAGAAGGATCTGCCGCTGGCACAGCTGGACACGGATCGGTATGTGACGCTGGGAGATTACAGGAATCTGTCGGTCACGGTGGAAAAGCCGAAGGTAGAGGATGCCGAAGTAGTCCGGACGATGCTGAATCTGTACCGCAACGGCATTTCCGCGGAATTGGGCGGGATCACGGATCACGCCGTGGCCGAAGGGGATACGGTCAATATTGATTATGCGGGAACGATGAACGGAGAGCTGTTTTCAAACGGTTCGGCGGCAGGCGCCCAGCTGACGATCGGCAGCGGCAGCTTCATCGACGGTTTTGAGGACGGACTGATCGGGGTTATGCCCGGAGAGACCGTAGAGCTGGATCTGACGTTTCCCGATCCTTATCTGAACAATCCGGATCTGTCCGGACAGGCCGTGGTGTTTACGGTGACCGTGAATTTTATTCTGCCGCCGCTGGAGAGCGAAGCGGATCTGCTGGATGAAGTGGCCGCCGCAGCCGGCTTGGAGGAGGTGTCCACCGTTCAGGAGCTTCGGCAGTATGCGTATGACTCCCTGAATCAGAACGCGCAGATCCAATATGAAAGCAACGTCCAAAATGCCATGATCCAGGAACTGCTGGCACAGTGCGATTTTAAGAAACTGCCCGAAAATATGCTGGAGCGAAGCAGGCAGACGCTTACGGAGAGTTTGGAGCAGGCGGCTTCGCGGTTTGGAATTTCGGCGGAAGATTTTGCTTCTTTTAACGGAATGTCCATTTCGGATTTTGTGGAGACTTATGCTCCGGACTCCGTAAAGCAGAATCTGGCGATGCAGGCCGTGGCGAACAAGGAAGGGCTGAACGTGAGCGACGAGGAGTTGCAGACCCGGCTGGAAGACTATGCGGCGAAGAACGGCTATGCGTCGGTAGACGAACTGTTAAACGACGCCTCCAGGGAGGATTACCGCAATTATTTTATGACGCTGAAGGTATTGGATTTCCTCGCGGATCATACAAAAGTAAACTGACGGCGAAAATCAAGATCAAACGGCTGCCGCGGCAGCAGAAAAGAGGATGAAATGGAACTGACAGATATTCGGGAGCTTTATCATAACACAGAGGCTTATATCGGAAAAGAGATCACAGTGGGAGGATGGGTCAGAAGCAACCGGGATTCTAAAAGCTTCGGCTTTCTTGTCATCAACGACGGCACCTTTTTTGAGCCCCTCCAGGTAGTGTACGGGGACAAGCTGTCCAACTTTCAGGAGATCAGCAGGCTGAATGTAGGCGCCGCGCTGGTGGTAAAGGGAACGATCGTGGCGACACCGGACGCGAGACAGCCCTTTGAGATGCAGGCGGCACAGGTGATTGTGGAAGGGCCTTCCACGGCGGATTATCCTCTGCAGAAAAAACGGCACAGCTTTGAGTACCTGCGCTCGATCCCGCATCTGCGCCCCAGGACCAATACCTTTCAGGCGGTGTTCCGCGTGCGCTCCCTGATCGCCTATGCCATCCACAGCTTTTTCATGGAGAGAGGCTTTGTCTATGTCCATACGCCCCTGATCACGGGCAGCGACTGTGAGGGCGCGGGAGAAATGTTCCAGGTCACCACGCTGGATCTTGACAACCTTCCCAGAAAAGAGGACGGAACGGTTGATTACAGCAAGGATTTTTTCGGCAGGGAGACAAATCTTACCGTGAGCGGACAGCTGAATGTGGAAACTTATGCGTTTGCCTTTAAAAACGTGTATACCTTCGGCCCCACATTCCGGGCGGAAAATTCCAATACCACGCGGCATGCGGCGGAGTTCTGGATGATCGAGCCGGAGATGGCCTTTGCGGATCTGAAGGACGATATGCGGCTGGCGGAGGATATGCTGAAATATGTGATCCGCTACGTGCTGGAGCATGCGCCGGAGGAGATGGCTTTCTTCGGGCAGTTTGTGGATAAGGGACTCATCGAGAGACTGGAGCATGTGGCAAATTCCGATTTCGCCCATGTAACGTATACGGAAGCAATTGAGATTTTGGCAAAGAACAACGATCACTTTGACTATAAAGTTTCCTGGGGCTGCGATCTGCAGACGGAGCATGAGCGGTATCTCACGGAGGAAGTGTTCAAACGCCCGGTGTTTGTGACGGACTATCCCAAGGAGATCAAGGCGTTCTACATGAAGCTGAACGAGGACGGAAAGACGGTGGCGGCCATGGACTGCCTGGTGCCGGGGATCGGGGAGATCATCGGAGGCAGCCAGCGGGAAGATAAGCTGGAACTGCTGGAGCGGAGAATGGAAGAGCTGGGCCTGAAAAAAGAGGATTATGATTTTTATCTCGATCTGCGCCGGTACGGTTCCGTGCGGCATGCGGGTTTCGGCCTCGGATTTGAACGCTGCGTCATGTATCTGACGGGAATGAGCAATATCAGGGATGTCATTCCGTTCCCCAGAACGGTGAACAACTGCGAACTGTAGGATTTATAAAATCTTAATGATTACATCCGGCATTTTGGATGAAACGCGCGCAAAAATGTGTTATGCTTAGACCATGAGAAAAAAATTGTCGAAACCGGTAAATTGTATATTGATCTTCTGCATCACGGCTGCGGCACTGCGCTGGGGCGCGGCGTATTCCTTAACTGCGGAAGCCACTACCATCACCGCTGTCCAGCAGGAGATTGAAAGACTCCAGAAGGAGCTGGAGGCGGAGTACGGAAAGATATCCGACCTGGAGGCGGAACAGGATCTGGTTCTGGAAAAACTGGAGGACACGGACGCCGAACTGATCAACACCATGGCCAGCATTGGCGTGAAGGAGGAGGAGATCTCCGATAAGGAAAACGAGATTGCCTTAAAGAAAGAGGAGATCGCGGAAAAACAGGATCAGATCAAACAGACGGAAGCGGAATATGAAGAAGCCAAAAAACGGGAAGAAACACAGAGGGAGGATATGGCTGTCCGGACAAGAATGCTCTATGAGCAGGGAGCGGATACCTACCTGGATGCGTTTCTGGAAGGAGTTGGGCTTTCGGATGTTCTGAACCGTATGGACTATATCGAGAGGATTTACGAGTACAGTAAATTTAAGCTGGAAGGGTTTATCGAGACAAAGAATCAGATTCAGGATCTTTGGGATCTGCTGGAGAGGGAGAAGGCCGAACTGGAGGACGACGAGGAGCTGCTGGAGGCAGACAGGGCCGAACTGGAGGTACAGAAGGACGAGCTGAAGAAGCAGCAGGCAAATCTGGACGCGATGCTTGCGAAACTGAAAAAGGAATCTGCAAACTATGAAGCCCAGATCCGCAAGGCACAGCAGGAGGCGGCGGCGGCCCAGAAGCTGCTGAAACAGAATCAGGACAAGCTGACGCAGATGCAGACGGCCCAGACTATGGCAAACGGCACCTACACTTCCAACTATGCCTCCATTATCAACAACGCTTCCGGCAGTGATCTGGGGAAAAAGATTGCAAATTATGCCTGTCAGTATATCGGAAATCCCTATAAAGCGGCGGGAACCAGCCTGACGGACGGGGCGGACTGCTCCGGATTTACCTATAGGGTATACAGTAATTTCGGATATAAGCTTCCCAGGACATCCTATGAACAGAGAAGTGCCGGCACCGGTGTCTCTTACGAAGAGGCTCAGCCGGGTGACCTGATCTGCTATGACGGGCATGTGGCGATGTACATCGGGGGCGGGCTGATTGTTCATGCCAGCAACAGTAATCCTTATCCCCGGGGTGGAATTAAGATCAGCAACGCTAAGTACAGGACCATCCTGGCGGTGAGAAGGATTCTGTAAAACGGCACAGGTCCTGCTGGATGGTTTTGACAACGGGATCTGCGCAGAATTTGTTCCGGAGGAAGAAGATATGTTGAGAATTGGGTGTCACCTTTCCTTCTCCAAAGGGTTTCTTGCCATGGCAGAGACAGCGGAGGAGATCGGCGCTGCAACGTTTCAGTTTTTTACCAGAAACCCAAGAGGCGGCGCCGCAAAGAACTGGGAGCGGGACGACATACAGGCAATGCTGGATGTTTTTTCCAGCGCAGGGATCGCCAGGCCGTTGGCCCATGCGCCGTATACGCTGAATGCCTGCGCCAAAGACGATCATGTCCGCAGCTTTGCATTGGAGACTATGGCGGATGACCTGAAACGGCTGGAAATGCTTCCGGATGTTATGTATAATTTTCATCCGGGCAGCCATGTGGGCCAGGGGGCGGAAGAAGGAATCAGACTGATCGCGGACACCTTGAATCGTGTCCTGTGGGAGGAAATGCATACCACGGTGCTTCTGGAGACCATGGCGGGCAAGGGGAGCGAAGTGGGACGCAGCTTTGAGGAGGTCAGGGCCATTTTGGACCGGGTGGAGCTCTCCCATAAGATGGGGGTATGCCTGGATACCTGCCATGTCTGGGACGCAGGGTACGATATCGTGGCGGATCTGGACGGCGTTCTCGGGGAATTTGACCGAGTGGTAGGTCTTGAGAGGCTGAAGGCCATACATCTGAACGATTCCATGAATCCTTCCGGCAGCCATAAGGACAGGCATGAAAAGATAGGGAAGGGCTGCATCGGCCTGGAAGCCATGAAAAGGATTGTGACCCACCCCGCCCTGCGCGGTCTGCCGTTTTACCTTGAGACGCCAAACGAGCTGGATGGGTATCGGGAAGAGATCGCATTGCTGAAGGATATGGCTGCCGATTGAGAAAAATGACAGCTGCTGAAGATATAAGGAGGACTGCCGCAATACAGTGCTTTCACCCTTTGAAGTTTTGCGGCAGTCCTTTTTGGTTTTTGAGGAAGGAATTAAAGATATTTTCTCAGGTCTTTGCAGAGCTCTTCCTCAATGGAGATCAGATCCCTGCAAAGACCCTTTGAGGTGTCATCGGCGGCCTGATACTGGTTCAGGTACTTGTGGAGTGTTTTGATCCCCATATTGCATCCGTCTGTCACAAGGTCGGCAATGGTGGCGTCGCTGTTGTCCATGCCCAGTTTCATATTGGTTTTCATCCAGGACATGCTTTTTGCCATGACGCTGGGATCCTTCTCTTCTGTGTGGTGGCCGATCAGCTGGGAGTGAATTTCGTTTCCCAGCTTTTCATGATGTTCCCGGCTCTCGGTTAAAAGCTGTTTCATGCTGGAGTCGCTGATTTTTTCAATTACCTCATCAATTGTGGAAACTGCCATTTTGGAGCCGGAATCACACTCTTTGAGCAAATAGATCGTATCGTTGTCTGCCATTCGTAAACCCTCCGTTTTTGTTTTTAGAGTGTCCGGATCGGGAAATTTTATTCGCTGCTTCCTCTATAAATAACAATTTTTCTGACGATCTCAAAAGATGTTTCTTACCGGAAATACCATTTTATGCTATACTGGAAAACGGAAACGGTAAAGATATCCTGTTTATTTTTTGTCCCCTCAGAGCTTTGGAGGCGGGACCACGGAGGAAAGGAAATGCTGCGGTATCTGAAAAAATATTGGTTTTTTGCCCTGCTGGCGCCTGTTTTCATGATAGGAGAGGTCTCCATGGACCTGCTGCAGCCAAGGCTGATGAGCATAATCGTGGACGAAGGGGTCCTGGGTCTTTCCAATCACCATATTGGCGATCTGGACCTTGTCATCACAACCGGGCTTAAGATGGTGGGATTTGTGGCGCTGGGAGGCTTCTTCGGCGTGATGTCCGGTGTTTTTGCCAATCTCTGCGGCCAGAATTACGGAAATGATGTGCGCAAGGACGCTTTTGGCAGGATTATGTCCCTGTCCTTTGAACAGACGGACCGGTTTACCACGGGGTCTCTGATCACCCGTGTCACAAACGATGTCACCCAGCTGCAGAATCTTGTGACTCAGTGCATCCGGAATTTTGTCCGTACTTTTATGCTTTTCGCCGGCGGGATCCTGAGCCTTGTGATGCTGGACCTGAGCTTCGGCGCGGTGGTGGCGTGTGCGCTTCCTCTTGTGATTCTCTGCGCCGTGTTCTTTCTGGCAAAGGCAAATCCGAAGTTCTACATTCTACAGGATAAGCTGGACAGGGTTAACAACGTCATGCAGGAGAATGTATCCGGCTCCCGGGTAGTAAAGGCGTATGTGAGGGAAGGCTACGAGCGGGACAGGTTCGAGACTGCCAATGACAGTCTTGTGGGGACGCAGCTGGACGTGCTGCTGCTGTTTTCCTATATGACGCCTATCATGAATATGATCCTGAATGCGGCAGTGGTCTCTGTCATCAAAATCGGCGGCATACAGGTGGCGGCGGGGGCTGTCACGCCCGGCAGTGTCATGGCGGCGATCACTTATATTTCCCAGATTTTAAATGCCGTCATGCGTATGACCATGATCTTTCAGACCGTCTCCAGAGGTGTGGCGTCCGGCAGACGGATCAAAGAGGTTCTTCATTGCGAGCCTGCCATTGAGGACGGCGGTTTTAGCGGGACTGTCTCCTGCAGGGGGCAGGTGGAGTTCCGGAATGTGTCCTTTGCTTATCCCGACGCAGAGGACCAGAAGGTTCTGGACGGTATTTCCTTTACCGTTGCGCCCGGTGAAACCTTTGCCATCATGGGTTCTACCGGCTGCGGCAAGTCAAGTCTGGTGAATCTGATTCCGCGATTTTATGATGTCACCGACGGACAGGTGCTGGTGGACGATGTGGACGTGAGGGAGTATCCGCTGAGGGAACTGAGGGGAAAAGTGGCGATGGCGCTGCAAAAGAGCGAGATCTTTTCCGATACGATCGAGGAAAATATCCGCTGGGGCGATCCGGACGCTTCCGAAGAGGCTGTTCGGCAGGCGGCCAGAACCGCTCAGGCTGCAGAGTTTATCGATCAGAAGGAAGAGGGGATTAAGACGCGGGTGACACAGGGCGGGACCAGTCTTTCCGGCGGGCAGAAGCAGAGAATTGCCATTGGCAGGGCGGTGCTGAAAAACGCCGAGATACTGATCTTTGACGACACCACCAGCGCGCTGGATTTGAAGACAGAGGCAAGGCTTTACGAGGCGCTTAAGCGAAACTGTCCCAATACGACAAAGATCATTATCGCGCAGCGTATCGCATCGGTCCGGGACGCGGACAGGATTGCGGTTCTGGAGAACGGCAGGATCGCTGCCTGCGGATCCCATGAGGAACTGTTAAGGACAAGCGCGGTCTACCGGGACATTTACCAGTCTCAGATGAACGGATGAGAAGATTTTTTCTGCGGAGGAATGTAAGGAGATATGGCGGAGACAAAACAAGATCTGAATCAGTATAAAATACCTGGCATGCGGGGCCCGAGAAACCGCCAGGCAGTGGAAAAGGCCAGGGACCGAAAGGGAACCTTCCGAAGGCTTGTGCTCTACTTCGGCCATGAGAAGAAGAGACTTCTGGCGCTGTTGGTGTGTGTGGTGGCGACGGTGGTCGCTGCGGTCTATACGCCAAGGCTTCAGAGCCAGGCCATCGACAGCATTTCCCAGGGGCGCTTCTCCAAGCTGGACCGCTATCTGCTTCTGATGCTGGCGTTTTACGGCGGTCAGAGTCTTTTTACCCTGTTTCAGGGCAGGCTCAGCGCGCTGCTCAGCCAGAGCATTGTCAAACGTATGCGAAATGATTTGTTTCAAAAGATCGTCAATCTTCCCATCCGGTATCTGGACAGGCATCCCCATGGGGATATTATGAGCCGGATGACCAATGACATCGAGAATGTATCCAATACGGTGTCCCAGTCCCTAAGTTCCCTGGTGTCGGGATGCCTCACCATCCTTGGTACGGTGTTTATGATGTTTTGGCTCTGCCCGTCTCTGGCGCTTCTTTCCTGCACGACTGTGATCCTCACTGTGGCAGCGACGAAATTTCTGTCAAGTGCCATGCGCAGATTTTACCGCAGGCGCCAGGAACTTCTGGGAAGCCTGAACAGTACAGTGGAAGAGATGGTGGGCGGTTACCGGACCGTGGCGGCATACAGCCGGGAAAGTGCTGTGACAGAGGAATTTAACCGTACCTCAGACGACTTGACAAGGGTCGGAATCGCGGCGGAGATTCTTGGAGGCTCCATGGGGCCTGTGATGAACGTGATCAACAACATCAGTTTTGTGATCATTGCGGCTTTCGGGGGCTATTTTGCCCTGAAGGGCTCCATCACCATCGGAACCATTTCCGCTTTTATCATTTATGCAAAGCAGTTCGGGCGTCCCATCGACGAACTGGCACAGATTTACGGACAGATCCAGACTGCCATTGCCGGCGCGGAGAGGGTATTCGCCATTCTGGACGAGCCTTCAGAGGACAAGAGCGGCGGCGAAAATATGGATCATGCGAGGGGTGTGATTACATTCCAGAATGTGAATTTTTCTTATGAGGAAGGAAAACCTGTGCTGCAGGATTTTAACCTGACGGTGGAGGCAGGGCAGAAAGTGGCACTGGTAGGCTCTACAGGAAGCGGAAAGACTACCGTTGTGAATCTGCTCATGCGGTTTTATGACATTGACAGCGGCCAAATCCTGATCGACGGTGTCAACATCCGGGATATCAGCTGCGACGAGCTGCGGCATAATACGGCCATTGTGCTGCAGGACACCGTACTCTTTGCGGATACTGTAGAAAATAATCTGAAATATTCCGGGGAGGGAATCACGGATCAGGAGATGGAGGAGGCCGCGGGGATGTGCCACTGTGCCGGTATGATCCGGCGGCTCCCTGAGGGTTATCGGACGGTCCTGTCCCAGGGGGGAGGCAGTCTGTCCCAGGGACAGAGGCAGCTGCTTTCCATCGCCAGGGCTTTTCTGGCAAAGCCCAGAATCCTGATCCTGGATGAAGCCACATCCAGTGTGGATACCAGGACGGAGAAACGCATTCAGGACGCCATGGTAAAGCTGATGGCAAACCGTACCAGCCTGATCATCGCGCACAGGCTTTCCACCATTCGGGATGCGGACCGGATCGTGGTCATGGACCGGGGGCGGATTGTGGAAACCGGCAGCCACGAGCAGCTTCTGGCGGCAAAAGGGCGGTATTATGAGCTGTATATGACGCAGTTCGCCGGACAGGCGACGTGAGAAACGGAAGCGGTTCTATTTCAGACCCAGAAAACGAAACAAAAGCCGGGGAGCGTTTTTCTTTACAGTCTTTTTGCAATATGCTAAGATGATAGATGATTTGGAAAATAAAGAAGGCTAAATTAAAAAATATATCTCTGTCAGAGACCTTGTGGTATTGAGAAGATGGACTTTTGGTATGATGTACGTCGAA
This sequence comes from uncultured Acetatifactor sp., assembly GCA_947627535.1. GTDB lineage: Bacteria > Bacillota > Clostridia > Lachnospirales > Lachnospiraceae > Acetatifactor. The sequence continues at coordinate 23,804 of CANQWM010000005.1, read as the reverse complement.
GGACCGATGGAATGATAGGGCCGGGACCCTGTAAACGGCGTGTACGCATCCATCGGGGTCAGGACAGGGAGAGAAAAGGGCCGGATATCTGAAGGATGGGTCAAGTGAACAGAAGTGATAAATTGATCATTGGCGCGGGATTTTATGGCCTGTATTCGGCGCTTCACTGTGGAAAAAAAGGGCAGACTGTCACTGTGCTGGAGATAGAGCCAGCTCCCTTTACCAGGGCTACGTATATTAATCAGGCGAGAGTACATGCGGGTTACCATTATCCCAGATCTCTTTTTACGGCGATGAAGTCCGCAGGATATTTCAGGCGCTTTTTGGAAGATTACGCTTTTTGTATCCACCGCCGCTTTCAGCAGATCTATGCGACTTCCAAACACTTTTCCTGGACGGATGCGAAGGAATTTCGGAAGTTCTGCAGAAGCGCAGGGATTTCCTGCATGGATCTGCCGATAGAGCAGTATTTTCAGACGGGGCTGTGCGACGGTGCTTTTTTGACGGAGGAATACACTTATGACGCGCATATTCTTTGCGATTATCTGATGGCAGAGATAGCGGAACTTAAGCATGTGAATGTCTTGTGTGAAAGGGAGATTACCCGAATCGTCAAAAAAAGCGACTACTATGAGATCTATGCCATGTATCAGGGAAGGGAAGAGGTTTATGCGGCACCTTTTGTTCTGAATGCGACCTATGCTTCTGTGAATGAGGTGCTTCGGAAGGTGGAGGGGATCGACACCCAGGAGTTCGACTTAAAGTATGAGCTTTGCGAGATCATTCTGTGCAATACGGGTGAGCACTTAAAAAATATCGGGATAACGGTGATGGATGGGCCCTTTTTTTCCATTATGCCCTTTGGAGAAACAGGTCTGCATTCGTTGACGTCGGTGACATTCACGCCCCACAAGATCTGTTATGAGACAGCGCCGAAATTTGAATGTGAAAAAGAGGGACTTTGCAACGGTGCCTGGCTGGGCAACTGTAATAATTGTGTCGCGAAACCGGAGAGCGCGTGGGAGTATATGTCGGCATTGGCGCGCAAATATATGAGGGAGGAATATACCTTTTCTTATGAAAAGTCGCTTTTTTCCATGAAGCCGGTTTTAAAAGCGTCCGAGATTGACGACTCCAGGCCCACAGTTATCAAAAGGCTGGAGCCGGAGGACGAGACAAGGACATCCTTTTTCAGCGTGTTGTCCGGGAAGATTAACACGGTGTATGATCTGGATGATTATCTGGACTGAAGAAGGCAGTATAAAGGCAGGATAAGTATGCTGATGGAGGTGAGACGAAATGCAGCAAGACAATAAAGAAAAGAACTTTGTCTCCTGTGTCCTGTATCTACACAATGATGGGGATACCGTGACGGAGTTTCTGCAAGGGATATGCGGCGTGATGCAGGAGAATTTTGAACAATACGAGATTGTACTGGTCAACGATGCCTGTACGGATGATACGATAGAGAAGATCCGTTCCTATCTGGAGCAGTCCGTTGATATGAAGTCGGTAAGCCTGGTGAACCTGAGCTTTTATCAGGGAGTGGAGACCGCGATGAATGCGGGGTGCGATCTGGCGGTGGGAGATTTTCTGTTTGAGTTTGACTGTTGCAGATTGGATTTTGATAAGAATCTGATAATGCATATCTATAGGCATTCTTTGGAAGGGTATGATATTGTGGCGGCGGTGCCGAGACATGTTCCTCTGACTTCTCAGATTTTTTACACACTTTACAACTGGAGTTGTCATTTCAACCGAAGCATACATCCGGAACGGTTCCGCATTGTTTCCAGAAGAGCGGTGAACCGGGTGAGTCAAATGAATACTTATGTTCCTTACCGCAAGGCGATGTATGTAAACTGTGGTCTGAAAACGGATTCGATTGTATATGACAACAAAGCTATGGTCAGAAAAGGCAGGAATCGTGAAGAGAGAGGCAGCAGAATAGGCCTTGCCATGGACACGCTGGTTATTTTCACAAACGTTTTGGAAAAGTTTTCTATGCTGGTAAGCGCGGTGATGTTTATTTTTTTGTTAACGATGTTCGGCTGGATTATTTATTCTGTTTTCAGCAGTGTGAGGCCGGTTGAGGGGTGGATGTCGTTGATGACTTTAATGAGTATTGGTTTTTTTATGATCTCTCTTCTGCTTACTCTGATCTTCAAATACTTATCTATTATACTTAATTTGAGCTTTAAAAGACAGCGCTATGTGGTGGAAGGAGTGGAAAAGCTGACAAAATGATGATGACGATCCTTTTCCCTGTGCTGAATGAACGGCTGAGACTGGAGCCGGGAGTTACCCGAACGGTGGAATACTTGAATAGAATTGATTTCCACGACTATGAGATTATTATTATAGATAACGGTTCTGAGGATGAGACACCGGAGATTGCAGGCAGCCTTTGTGTTAAATATCCCGCTGTAAAATATGAGCGCATTGAGATTCGGGGAGTCGGGGCGGCCTTTCGCAGAGGGGTGGAGTTGAGCCGCGGAGAAATCGTGGGTTATATGGATATTGATCTTTCCACTGACATTAAACATCTGGGTGAGGCGATACATATTTTTCAGACAGTTCCTGAGGTGGAATATATTAATGGGAGCCGGTTTGCCAGAGAATCCAATACCAGAGGCAGAAAATGGTATCGTCGGATTACATCCAGAGGACTGTTGATTTTATTAAAACTTTTTTTGGGAATGAAGTCTACGGATGCTATCTGTGGATTTACCTTTGTCAGAAGGCAGACGGCATTTTCTTTAATAAAAAAGTGCAGTCAGGATAACGGGTGGTTTTATATGATCGAGTTTTTGCTGCGGGCGGAGCGGGATAGCGTGAGGATACTGGACTACCCTGTGGAGTGGCAGGAGGATTATAACACTACGGTGAATATATTTCGGACAAGCTGCAGCTATATAGTACAGATCGCAAGGCTTTTTTGGGAATTTCATTTCAGGAAAGATCAGTGATTATTTTGGAAAGGGAAAGAATGAGAGGACCTATTAAGAGGATTGATCTTGCAAGAGATTATGAACGTCATGCGGCGGTGTATCGGGAAGCCATCGAGCAGGTATGCAGGGAGACCGCCTTTTCCGGCGGGAAATATGCGGATCGGTTTGACGAGCAGTTTGCACGGTATGTAGGCACCCGATATGCCTGTGGTGTGAATAATGGAACCTCCGCACTGCATTTAGCCATGCTTGCTTTGGGCGTGGGCGAAGGAGACGAGGTTATCGTCCCCGCCAATACCTATATCGCTACGGCCTGGGGAGTAAGCTATACAGGAGCAACCCCTGTATTTGTGGATTGTACGACGGATACCTGGGAGATAGATTCCACCCGGCTGGAGGAAAAAATCACTTCCCGGACGAAAGGAATCATCGGAGTGCATCTTTACGGACAGCCCTTTGATTTTAACAGCGTGAAAAAGATCGCGGACAGGCATGGGCTGTTTGTAGTGGAGGACTGTGCACAGGCGCACGGAGCAAAATATGAAGGGAAAAATGTTGGAAGCCTGGGGCAGATTGGGTGCTTCAGCTTTTATCCAGGTAAGAATCTTTACGCCTTCGGCGAAGGCGGAAGTATTACCTGTGACAGTGAAGAGTATTATCGTCATATGACCCGGTTGAAGAATCAGGGGAGCAACGTTCGGTACTATCACGAGGAAATCGGCTATAATTATCGTATGGAGGGAATACAGGGAGCGATACTCTCTGTGAGTCTGAGATTTCTGCCGGAATGGACAAAGCGCAGACAGGAGATCGGGAGAAGATATCAGGAGGAGATTAGGAATCCGTTAATCACTATGCAGGCACATCCTGAGAATACGGAGACGGTATTTCATCTGTTTGTGATCCAGGTGCCCGATAGGGACGACTTTGTAAAATATATGAAAGAGGCGGAGGTAGAGTGCAATCTGCATTATCCTGTTCCCTGCCATCTGCAGAAGGCATATGCGGGCCTGGGCTATCGGAGGGGAGATTGTCCCAACGCCGAGAGGCTTTCTGCCCACTGTGTGACATTGCCGCTTTTCCCAGAAATGCGGGAGGAGGAAATCGCCAGGGTTATTGAGCTTTGTAATGCGTACAGAACCTGAGCAAGGTGCATACGGTTGTAACAAATTAGAACGGTCCGGGGAGGGCGTGTGGATAATAGAATAATAGTGGTTGTATTGGATGTATAGAGCATTGTTTTTGACGTGAGAAACGGGGCCGGTTTTTTCGCTTGACTTTCGGTTTTCGGTGCCTTATGCTTGATATGTTATTAACAGATTTTCGGTTACAGCCAGATATCAGGCTGCAACGTGGAGAACGGACATGACGAAACGGACGAAAATATTTTTTGCGGCTGCTCTCGCTTTGTTATACAGTACCGCTGATATGATAGCAGGCCCCGTGATAGCAGAACGAGAGCTGAAATTTGATTGGCATCGGATATTTTCTTTTATCGCGTGTCTTCTGTTTTGTTTTGCGATTAATTATTTTGTTTTTTCCATGATACCGCGGCTTCGTTTGCAAAAAAAGGACGGAGATGGAACCAGACGTATTGACAGAATTGGAAACCGCGGTTTTTTCCTGATCGTCTGGGCTTTTATTTTCGCATCATGGATACCTGCTTATCTCATCCTGTATCCAGGTGTTTTGTCGTATGACATGATATCGCAGGTTGACAGCGCGATAAACGGAATCACGAATAATCATCATCCTGTTTTGCACACCTGGCTTATCCGGCTTTTCATGAAATTGGGGGTCTCTATGTTTTCCAGTTATGAGGCCGGGATCGGTCTGCTGTCGCTGTTTCAGATGATGCTTTTGAGTTATGCCCTTGCCCGTCTGGTTCTTTTGCTGAAGAAAAAGAAGGTTCCGTTTCCGGTAATCGCGGCCACGGCTCTGCTTTCGGCCGGATGGTTCACAAACGCATGTCTGTCCGTAACGATGGTAAAAGACAGTCTGCATGCGGCCTTCCTTGTATTGTTTGTCTGTCATTTTGCTGAGATTGCAATGGATCCGTCGGAATATCTCCGGCGAAAGCGAAATTTATTTTTCTTTCCGGTCATCAGTTTCCTGATGTGCGCTTTCAGAAATAATGGTATCCATATTTATATCTTCTGCTTTGCGGCGCTGTTAATAATGAGGTTATCTCAGATAAAGAAGGCAAAAAACTATATTGCCCTGATAGTGGTGATTGTGCTGCTGCCTTTTATGTATAAAATATACACCGGTCCTGTTTTTGACGCATGGGGCATAGCCCAGACCGAGACGCGGGAGGCGTTGAGCGTACCTATACAGCAGCTTCAGTATGTCGCTGTCAAAAAGGGAAATGAACTGACGGACGGACAGGCAGAACGGATGAAATACTATATTGATGACCTGGAATGGATGGACAGTAAGCCCTGTGCATATGATCCCTTCTGTGCAGACTTTGCCAAAAGCTGTTTCTATTCGGAGCATTATGATGAAGATCCGGCGGCCTTCTGGAAATTTTATCTGCAGCTTGGCAGGCAGTTTACAAAAGATTATGCAGTAGCCTTTTTATCTAATACACTGGGGTACTGGTATCCCGGATTTTACAGGTATTCCTATGTGATGTATGACAATTATGCGCCGGAGCAGTTTGCGGTGCCGCTGGAACGTAAAAGCATATGGGATTCAAAAATAATAAAAAGTTACTACAAAAGTGTCTGCAGTTCGGATTTCTGGCGGGAAACTCCTGTTTTGAGGCTGTTTTTTGTCCCCGGGTTTGCGCTTTGGCTCCTGCTTTATGCGATGGCATTGGCATGGAAAAGAAGTGGCTTTTTTACGAAGGTGATGCCTCTTTTTCTGCCAATGATCGCACAATATGGCATCATGATACTTTCCCCAATAGCATCATTTCGTTATTCATGGCCGCTTTATCTGATGCTGCCCCTCGCTTTTCTGGCTATCTGGGGGGACACGCAGCCGCAGACATTAAACGCCGGGTGTGAATGTACATCCGGCGGTATAGGAGGGATAGATTAATATGAATTTGACGGTATCACCAAAAAGAAAGGCTCGCTGTTATTTCCTGACGCTGGCTCTCATATTTACCCTGGCAGTGATCCTGCGTGTTGTGGGGGCAGGATGGGGAATGCCGCATGACAATCTTCATCCGGATGAATGGCTTATTTTTAAACCGGCTTATCAGTGCGCGCTGGACCGTGACTTTGAAGTGCATGACTACTACAGGCCCAATCATGTTTCAATTAAATTAAATACTCTTTTGTATATAGGCATACAGGAACTGTATTTTGCACCGCAGGGACTGGATGATTTTGCGCTTAACTATAGTGAACATTTTGCCCTGTTCACAACGGCGTCCCGTGTTCTGGCCGCTCTTTTTGGTGTGGGGGTGGTTATTTTTGCATATCTGATCGGCCTTTTCTGGGGCAGAAAACAGGCTCTGCTCGCAGCCTTGCTTTTTGCGGTATTCCCGTCATTCATAGAACATTCCCATTATATTACCCCGGATATGCCGCTTTTATTTTTCATGATGGCTGTGTTATGGGGAGCGCTTTGCTACCAGAGAAAATCGTCTGCGTCCTGGCTGTTTTGGATGTCTTTCTTCACGGCGCTGGCTTTCTGTGAAAAATACCCGGGAATTTACGGATGCGTGGTCATTGCTGCTACTGTATGCATAACCCACATTAAAAAACCTGTCCGGATTATAAGAGACGGATTTTTGGCAATCCTGTTTTTGCTTCTGGGTGTGCTGGCTGTTTCCCCTGTCCTTCTGATTGACCTTAGAACTGTCCTGGAGGCAATGGCAGCACAAAACCATCCATACCATCTGGGAGCGGACGGTCTTAATTTCTGGGAAACACTGCTTTTCTATACAAAAAATACGGCGGTTCACTTAGGTTTGCTGCTGACGGTGAGCAGCATTTACGGAATCGTAAAATCTTTTATTAAAAATGTAAGGCTCACGCTTATGCTGTTCGTTTTTGGAATATATATCATACCCATTTCCACGTTGAGCCTCCACTGGGAACGTTATTCACTGCCCATATATGCGACGGCGCTTTTATTCGGAGCGGTTGGGGTCTTTTCTATCCTGGAGGATTCAAAGAAGCTTCTGAAAAAAGTACCGTTTGTCTTATGGGTCGAATATCCGGTATTGTTGTTATTGCCTGTATGCAGCCTGCTGGCCGGGGCGATAGCGGTTTCCGGAAGGTTTCTGGCGCCGGATAGCCGTATCCTTCTTCAGGATGTATTTGCGGAGATAGATGTAACCGCTCAAAATACTGTATATGACTGCAATACGCCCTTAGACCCGGGCGGATATTACGGAGCGTTTTCGGAATTTGAAAATGGAGATCCTGCCAGGTATAAATACGGCAGAGGCCCAAGGTTTGTCATGACGTCATCGGCACAGCGCGACCTTTATCTGCAGTCCGACCCTGACGTATACGGATGGGTGGCAAACTTTTACCGGAAGCTGGACGAACAGTATGCAATGGTGCTGTGCTACCCGGTGGAGATGCCAAGCTGTCATTTCCTGGAACTGCAGAATATCTGGTATTCGGCGAGAAGTGTATACCGATATATGCGAGGAGCGGCAGCAGGTTATGAGATCAGGCTTTATCAGCTGCTGCCGTAACCGGACCCTGACAGCGCCTTATATTTTAATTCGACCTTGTCCACGCATATCCCGCTCCAGCCCTTCATAAGATGTAAAAAACATCCTTAAGGGTATCCCTATGAAAGAATATATTGAGGAGCGCGCCGTAAACATTGCAAATTACATCATCGACAGCAATGCTACGGTCCGTCAGACGGCGAAAGCCTTTGGAGTGAGCAAGAGTACGGTACATAAAGACGTAACCGACCGCCTTGCGCAGATCAACCCCGCTCTGGCGAAGCAGGCCCGTCAGGTGCTTGATGTAAATAAGTCGGAGCGGCACATACGGGGCGGTATGGCAACGAAGGAAAAATATCTCCACAGGCAGCACACGGAAGACTGACGGAAAGAGACCGAAATACAGATATGCCCTGCCGGCACTGTATCGAGGTCTTTTTTTGTCCGGACACATATTTACATTTTCTGACAACAGAGATAAAATAATACGGGATTTAGAATACGGAAGCTGTTGAGAACGGATCCTGTAACGCGAAACCGGACAAGTCTGCAAAGGATGATAGAGATGCTTTATTCAAATCGTGATTTGAGAAAACTGATTGTTCCGCTGGTCTTTGAACAACTGCTGGCGCTTTTGGTGGGCCTTGCGGATACCCTGATGATTGCGGGTGTGGGAGAGGCCGCCGTATCGGGCGTGTCGCTGGTGGATACCATCAATATCCTGATCATTAATATCTTTACCGCCTTCGGTACGGGAGGCGCCGTGATCGCCGGCCATTATCTGGGGAAAAAGAACGAGGACAGCGCAAGGAAAGCGGGATGGCAGGTACTTCTTTTTTCCTTTGTAAGCTCACTGGTGGTGACAGCGGTGTTTCTCCTGTTTCATCGCCAGCTGCTTGATCTGATCATCGGCAAGGTAGAAGCGGATGTCATGCAAAACGCGATAGATTACCTGGTGGTGACAGCATTGTCTTTTGTTCCTCTGGCGGTTTATAATGCCTGCGCTGGCCTGTTCCGCACCATGAATGATTCCCGGACGACGCTGTACATTTCCCTGCTCATGAATGTGCTGAATGTGATCGGAAACGCTGTTTTGATCTACGGCGCGGGAATCGGTACATTGGGAGCGGCGATTTCCACCACCTTCTCCCGGACGGTGGCGGCGGTTGTGATCCTGGCGCTTTTGTTTGACGAAAAGAAAGCGATCAACTTCCGGGGGCAGGTAACGTTTCGCTTCCGGCCTGAGCTGTTGAAAAAAATTCTTTATATCGGGCTTCCGAACAGCCTGGAGAACAGTTTTTTTCAGCTGGGGAAGATACTGACCGTCAGCATGATCTCTACCATGGGAACCTATGCCATAGCGGCGAACGCGGTCTGCAATACCCTTGCGTCCTTCAACATCCTGCCGGGCAGCGCCATCAACAGCGCCATCGTCGCGATCGTATCGGTCTGTATCGGAGCCGGAGAGACGAAACAGGCCCGGTATTATACAAAAAAGCTGATGGGCCTTGCCGAGCTGTGTATGATCCTGATGTCGGCGTTGATCATACTGGGCGCGGGATGGATCATTTCCTTCTATCATTTGAGCCCGGAGGCCACGGAGCTTGCCAGGCAGGTGATGACCTATCATGCCGTGATGGCAGCAGCCGCCTGGATTTTGTCCTTTGCCCTTCCGAACACTTTCCGGGCGGCAGGAGATGTGGTAGTTCCCATGGGCGTGGCAATTGCCTCCATGTGGGTATTCCGGCTGGCCTTTGCCTATATTCTTGGCATTCGTCTTGAAATGGGGCTGATGGGGGTTTGGATCGCGATGACGATTGACTGGGTGTTCCGGGCAATCTGTTTCACAGTACGTTTTATGGGACACAGATGGGAAAAGAAACTGCTGTCCTGATTTTCGCCTTAAAAAGTTGATGAACGGGAAAAATTTTGCTATACTGTCCTTAAACGCGGCGGCAGGGAAATTCCTGCAGGCACAATAATGAGGGCTGCCGGAAGGCGGCGGAAAGAGGGAGACATGACGTTAGCACAGGCGAAGGAGAAGCTGGAAAAATACGGACAGCAGCATCTGCTGAAATACTATGAAGAGCTTACGGCGGAAGGGAAGGAAGCGCTTCTGGACCAGATCGAGGCCACGGATATGGAGGTGCTTAAGTCCTGCAAGCACAGAGAGGAGCTTGCAAAGAAGGGTGTGATCACGCCGCTGGCTGCCATGCAGCTGTCTGAGATCAAGGAAAACCGAGATTCCTTTACCGCGACGGGCCTTGAGGCAATCCGGGCCGGAAAGGTGGGCGCGGTTCTTCTGGCGGGGGGAATGGGAACGAGGCTTGGTTCCGACAATCCCAAGGGCATGTTCAATGTGGGACTGACCAGGGAACTTTACATTTTTGAATGTATCATCCATAACCTGCTGGATGTGGTCCGTCAGGCAGATGCCTGGGTCCATCTGTTTGTGATGACCAGCGACAAAAACCATGACGCCACCGTAAGGTTTTTGAAGGAACATGAATTTTTCGGCTATCAGGAAGAATATGTCCATTTTTTCACCCAGGAGATGGCTGCCGCAACGGACTATGAGGGCAGAATTTATCTGGAGGAAAAAGGAAAGCTTTCCACATCACCCAACGGAAACGGCGGCTGGTTTGTCTCCCTGAAGAAAGCGGGGCTTCTGGAGCTGGTACACAGCCGGGGCATTGAATGGCTGAATGTGTTCGCGGTGGACAATGTGCTGCAAAGGATAGCAGATCCCTGTTTTGTAGGCGCGACGATCCAGAAAAACTGTGACGTGGGTGCAAAGGTGGTAAAGAAAAACGCGCCTGACGAGAGAGTCGGCGTAATCTGCCTGGAGGACGGCAGGCCTTCCATCGTAGAATATTATGAACTGACGCAGGAGCTCATGGAGGCGAAGGATGAGAACGGCGATCCCGCCTATTATTTCGGCGTAATCCTGAACTATCTGTTCCGTGTGGCGGAACTGGAGCAGATTCTGGAAAAACGGCTGCCACTGCATATCGTGGAGAAAAAGATCCCTTACTTGAATGAGTCGGGAGAGCTTGTGAAGCCGGATTCGCCCAACGGATACAAGTATGAAAACCTTGTGCTGGACATGATCCATCAGATGAATAGCTGCCTGCCGTTTGAGGTAGAGAGAGAGAAAGAATTTGCGCCCATCAAGAACATGACAGGCATCGATTCCGTGGAAAGCGCGCGGGCGCTTCTTCAGAAAAACGGCGTGAAGCTCTAAGCGGAGAAAAACCGTTTCGCAGTTCATGGAGAAAGATAAGGGACGTCGGTGCCGCTTTGGCGGGAGACCGGCGCAGAAAGGCGGGTTATAAGAATGAAAATTTTGGTGACAGGCGGCGCTGGTTTTATCGGGAGCCATACGGTAGTAGAGCTTCAGCAGGCGGGGTATGACGTTGTTGTGCTGGACAATCTGAGCAACTCCAGCGAAAAGTCGCTGGATAGAGTGGCAGCGATCACGGGGAAAAAGGTTCCTTTTTATAAGGCGGATATTCTGGACAGGGATGCGCTGGAGAATGTTTTTTCCAGAGAGAATATTGACGCTGTGATCCATTTCGCGGGGCTGAAATCGGTTCCCGAATCCACACGGAAGCCTTGGGAGTATTATGAGAACAATATTGCGGGAACGCTGACGCTGGTGGATGTGATGCGGAAGCATAATGTGAAGAATATTATTTTTTCCTCCAGCGCTACGGTTTACGGGGATCCCGCATTCGTACCGATCACGGAGGAATGTCCCAAGGGCCAGTGTACGAACCCCTATGGCTGGACGAAATCCATGCTGGAGCAGATCCTTTCCGATATCCAGAAAGCGGATCCGGAGTGGAACGTTATCCTGCTCCGCTATTTCAACCCTATCGGCGCCCATAAGAGCGGAACGATGGGAGAGAATCCGAACGGTATTCCCAACAATCTGATGCCTTACATTACCCAGGTGGCAGTGGGAAAGCTGAAGGAGCTTGGGGTATTCGGCAATGATTACAACACGCCGGACGGCACCGGCGTCCGGGATTATATCCATGTGGTGGATCTGGCGCTGGGTCATGTAAAGGCGCTGAAAAAGATTGAGGAGAAGGCGGGACTGAAGATTTATAATCTCGGCACCGGGGTGGGATACAGTGTACTTGATATTGTAAAAAATTTCGAGGAAGCGTCCGGCGTAAAGATTCCCTATGTGATTAAGGAGCGCCGTCCCGGCGATATCGACACCTGCTATGCGGATGCGTCCCTGGCGAAGAAGGAGCTTGGCTGGGAGGCAAAATACGGCATCCGGGAGATGTGCGAGGACTCCTGGAGATGGCAGAAAAACAACCCCAACGGATATGAGGACTGATCGGGCAGCCTTCAGGCGACATACAGATACATAAAGATAAAATGGCAGATGCTTCCGGCCATCACAAACAGGTGGAACACTTCATGGGAGCCGAATCCCTTGTGCTTTGCGTTAAACAGGGGCAGCTTCAGCGCGTAGATCACGCCGCCGGCGGTATAGATAAGACCGCCGGCCAAAAGCCATAAAAAGGCGGCGGTAGGGAGCGTGGACAGAAGCTGCCCGAATACGAGCAGACACACCCAGCCCATGGCGATGTAGATAATGGACGAGAACCACTTCGGACAATTGATCCAGCAGGCTTTCACCAGCATTCCCGCCAGAGCGATTCCCCAGACCAGAGCGAGCAGCGCGTAGCCGGCTTTGTTGTCCAGAACGATCAGGCAGACGGGGGTATAGGACCCTGCGATCAGCACAAAGATCATCATGTGATCCAGCTTACGGAACAGGTTCAGAACCCTGCCGGTCACGTTTACCGTATGGTAGGCAGCGCTGGCGCCGTAGAGAAGGATCATGCTGGCCATAAAGACTGTAAGGGCTGCAAGGCAGCGGCCGCCGGAGGTGATCCCCGCTTTGACAAGAAGCGGCACTGTTGCAAATACCGCCATCATCATGCCGATAAAATGAGTGATTGCACTTCCTGGTTCTCTGATCGTGATCTGCATAGGGCTCTCCTTTTCCGGCGCGCTTTTCCGCGCTCCTGGTCTGATAGAATGATAAGGTCTTTTCAGGCATATTATCTGCAAGAAAGCATCCATTCATACAACAAGGTTATAAAAAACAAATAATAAAATATAAAAATTTCAATATGTAGTTTTCAAAACTACTTTTGGAATAAAATGATAGTACACCTGATCAAATGAATTGTCAACAGAAAAAATCAGTCTTTTTTGTCAGTCTTCTTCTATGATCTGGATTTCAAGATAGTCAAAATCAATCTGTTCAATAAAGTTGTCGCTTGTGAACCGGGTTTTGCTAAGACGCTTAAAATCTGCGATATTTTTGTCAAGCCAGATTGGCTTTGCAAGGTCAAACTGATAGCAGGCTTCCTCCAGCGCCCGGAAGATTTTATGTGTGCGTGTATCGGAACCATCGTCTGCGATGCAGATATCCCGAATCATGTGGTTGTCTTCAAAAATCCGTGCCCAGAGCCGAAACATAATTTCCCCGCTTTCTGTCGTTGTGATGACGTCTGCCTGCAATCTTTGTATCCATATGGTAAAGGATTTTTGCGCAAAGCGCAAGTATTTTGATCCATACACATCAGAAAAAAGGGTTCTGGATTTTCTGCGGAGGTCATATACATATAAGGTACGGCTCATCAGGCCGCAAATATCAATTTTTGGGAAAAAGGATTAATTTTTTATTAATATCATGCAATTGTGTAGTTTTATATGGTACAATGAATTTGAAATGATCGGGTTATGGCCGGAAGGCAGCCCAGGTGATAAAGCAAATGAAGGAGCGGCTATGGAATTCAAGACGGACAATGGTGAGGGAGTTGACAGCTGGCGAGAGGTCACTTTGATTTACAATGCAGCTTTGAAGCAGGTACAGACCAAGATGGAGATACTGAACGATGAGTTTCAGCATGTACATCAATACAATCCCATAGAGCACATTAAATCCCGGATCAAAACGCCGGAGAGCATTGTGAAAAAACTGAAGCGCAACGGTTATGAATCTACAATAGACAATATGGTAAAATATGTAAACGATATCGCGGGGATAAGAGTGATCTGTTCCTTTACGTCAGATATTTACAGAATTGCTGATATGATCGCGGAACAGAGGGATATCAAAGTGCTGGCGGTAAAGGATTACATCACGTTTCCAAAGGCCAGCGGTTATAAAAGCTATCATATGATCGTGACGGTGCCGGTGTATCTGTCTGACCGGACAGTGGACACGAAGGTTGAGATACAGATCCGGACGGTGGCAATGGATTTCTGGGCAAGCCTGGAACACAAGATCCACTATAAATTTGAAGGGGACGCCCCGGAACATATCCGCAATGAACTGGTAGAGTGCGCCAGAATGGTCTCCGACCTGGATGACAGGATGCTGCAGCTGAACAATCAGATCGCGGATATCAGCCGTCTGGAGGAAGAGCGGAAACAGGGCTGAGATGTGCCGTAAAATGAGGAGTGCCCGGATACCTTGCGGCATCCGGGCTATTATGAAAAAAATGTCTTGTGTGCTGTCTTCATCTGATTTCCTGTTACGTGGTTAGTATAGCAATGAAATATGAATAAAATATGAACACGGTGTAAATAGTTGGTGAATGTTACGAAAACCAAAGGAGAAAAAAGGAAAAAATATACAATCTGCACAAAATATGCCTGCTGCTGTTGAGACGGGATTCCTGCAACAGACGGAATAGGGGCGCTTTTTATATTTCTTTCGACACGGGAGGGAAGTTTCCGCTTGAGACTTGAGACAGAAAGTGATAAAATATCCCTATGCAGTGACAAATCTTGGATGGGTAGTCCGGATGGGAACGGGCGCCGGATCTGTTTGGAGGGAAACAGATGGATATGTTTATGGATAAGCTGTCGCAGAAACTGACGGCACAGGAGATCATCAGAGCAAACACGACTGCAGAGACGGAGGAACTGAACCGGCTCCGCAACCAGATTGACGAATATGACAGATGCCTTCAGAAAATGAGACAGCTGGTGGAGGAAGGCGCTGATAAATTAAAGGGCAGTACAGAGCAGAACGAGCAGCTTCAGAACCTGATGGTGGAGCGCTTTGGAAATGTGGATGCCACTCTGGGTCAGCGGCTGGGCGAGCTGAACAATGAGCTGGGCCAGCGGCTGGGAGAGATGAACGATGAGCTGAAGCAGCATCTTGGAGGACTGAACAGTGACCTGGGCCAGCGGCTGGGTGAACTGAACAGTGCCGTGGAGAAGCAGCTCTCTGAGATGAAAAAGTCCCAGGAAGAAAAACTGGACCGGCTGGACGGAAAACTGAGCGAAGAGCCGGACGGCCAGCTTGACGAGAAGCTTCTTACGGTGACGGATTCCATTCATAAGGAATGCGTCAAGGTATATCGAAATGTACAGGCCGTTGTGCAGGAAGAGGGCGGCAAGCAGGTTGAACAGTTAAACGGCGCCGCCGCCGGCGTACAGCGTCTGAAGAAAAAGCTGAATGTTGTGTTTGGAATTTCTTTGGCGGCACTGGTGGTTTCGCTGGCTGATCTGATCGTGAATGTGCTGCATGCGATCAATGTGTTTTGACGGGGAAGGTATGGCAAAGGAACTTTGGAAACCGGGCAACATGCTGTATCCGCTGCCTGTTGTTATGGTGAGCGTGGCGGATGAAAGCGGAAAAACAAATATTATCACGATAGCATGGGCGGGGACGGTTTGTACCAATCCGCCCATGGTCAGTATTTCGGTAAGACCGGAGCGGTATTCTTACCCGATTCTTCAAAGGACACGTGAGTTTGTGATCAATCTGACAACGCGCGAACTGGTTTATGCCGCGGATTACTGTGGGGTAAAGAGCGGCCGGGACGTGGATAAGTTTGCGGCGCTGGGGCTGACGGCGGTGGCGGCTGAGAAGGTAAAGGCGCCCTTGATCGGGGAAAGTCCGGTAAATCTGGAATGTCAGGTGAAGCAGGTGCAGCGCCTTGGGTCCCACGACCTGTTCCTTGCGGAAGTGGCGGCGGTACATGCAGACCAGCGATACATGGACGCGCATCATAAGTTCCATCTGGAGCAGGCGGAGCCGGTGGTCTATTCCCATGGCGCGTATCTGCTCTGTGGGGAACAGCTTGGTACTTTTGGCTACAGTGTCCGCCGCAGGCCCGAGAGGAAAAGGACGTGAAGAAAGCAGGTTTGACTGACGGCAGGGCACGGATGCTCTTCTGGGCTATTCTGATCGCAGCCGCAGCGGTGCGTTGTGCGGGATTTGTGGATATTCCAGGCGGTGTAAATCAGGACGAGGCCATGGCGGGAGTAGATGCGTGGGCGCTGTCACAGTACGGCACAGACAGATACGGAACTTTTCTGCCGGTACATTTTACCGCCTGGCGGTACGGACAGATGAGTGTACTGCTTTCCTACTGCATGATTCCTTTTATCCGGATATTCGGCTTTTGCACTCTGGCGGTGCGGCTGCCTATGCTCTTGGCAGGCTGCGGTTCCGTGGCGCTGGTCTATCTTGTGGGGAAGCGTCTTTTTTCTAAAAAATTTGGCCTTCTGGCAATGGCCATGACGGCGGTTAATCCCTGGCATTTTATGCAGAGCCGCTGGTCGTTGGACTGCAACCTTTTTCCTCATGTGTTTCTGCTGGCCTTTTTTCTGATGCTGCTGGGCCTGGAAAAGAAAAGATGGCTGTACCTTTCCATGGTATTTTTCGGACTGACGTTTTACTGTTATGGAGTCGCGGCTTACACGGTGCCTCTTTTCCTGTCGGGGTACGCGGTGTGGTGTCTGAAGCAGCGCCGGCTGCGCCCTGGGGAGGTACTGATCTGTGCCCTGATTTTTGTACTGACGGCGCTGCCGGAGATTGCGGTATTGGCGATCAATTTCTTTGGCTGGCCGTCTGTAAAAACGCCCTTTTTTACATTGAGTTATTTCCCGGAGAGTATCAGAAACAAGGACATATTGTTCTTAAATTTCTCCATGGAGCAGCTTTTTAAAAATCTGACGGCCTTGATTGATACGGCCTTTTTGCAGAAACCGGACGCAATCTACAACGCTTTGCCTGATTTTGGGCCGATGTATTATATTTCCATTCCTTTTATGCTGATCGGAATCGTGACGTTTCGGAGGGAATTGGCGCGGGAGAAGGATAGGGAGGCAAAGACAAGATGGACGGCGCTGTGGTATTTTTTCCTGATGGGAATCTGGGTGGGGCTTACAACTTATCAGGTCAATGTGAACCGGATCAACATTATCTTTTTTCCTTTGATCTTTTTATGCTGCCGGGGGATTTGCGCCGCCGCAAAGAGAATAAAAGGTCTGAAGTATGTGACGGCAGCTGCGTATGCAGGGTGCTTTATTTTATTTCTGACGTGCTATTTTACGGAGTTTGCTGACAGGATATTACTGTTGTTTCACGCGGATTTTCTGACTGCGGTGAAGGAAGCCGACGAAATGGAAGGGTATGACAGGCTGTATATCACTTCTGACGCAGGATGGCAGACAAACTGGCAGATGACAGAGATCCTTACCCAGTATGCCTGCCGGATCGACGCGAAGTATTATCAGGAAAAAACGCAGGTCACCGGAGGACGGGAGCTGCTCCCTTATTCAGAGCGCTATCATTTTATTGATATGGGGAGCGTCGACCGGCCGGATCTGGAGGGATTGTATGTTGTGTATCAGGGGGAATTGGATTCTCTGCCGTTTCAGTATGAGGTCCTTCGTGCGGAAGGGAACTATTTTCTGATAAGAGGAGAAGAGTGCGGAGATGAACATTAGCAAGCGAAAAAGGTATCTTCTTTATTTTAGTACAACCGTTGTTCTCTTTTTGGTATTTTTGGCCACCAGAATATGGAGAAATCATATTATCCCTAACGGGCTGCATGTGGATGAGGCGGCCCTGGCTTATGATGCCTGGAGTCTGGCAAATTATGGCGTGGACCGTCATCTGAAATCCTGGCCTGTGTATCTGATCAATTATGGCGGAGGACAAAACGTACTTTACTGCTATATTCTTGCAGGTCTTTTCAAACTATTCGGCTATTCGCAGGGACTGATCCGGGTGCCTGCGATCATTTTTTCCCTGCTGACGATGGTGTTTGGCATGCTGCTGGTTTTTCATTCCTTTCATCGGCGGTTTGTGTATTCGCTGCTGACGGCCGGGTTGATCATTATCTGTCCCTATTTTATTATGGCGGGCAGATTTGGCCTTGAGAGCAGTCTTATGGCAGGAATGTCTACGGTGTTTCTTTACTGTTTTATGTGTGCCATGGAGAACGGACACTATAGATGGTACGTTCTCGCGGGAATTACAGGAGGCTTGGTACTGTATACCTATGCTATCGCTTATCTGGCGCTGCCCTTGTTTTTGCTGCTGTCTTTTTTATATGCGCTGCGGGTAAAGAAGTTTTCGGTATCCCGGTGGTTATGTATGGCGATCCCTCTGGGTATTCTGGCGTTCCCGCTTCTGTTGGAACAGTACATCAACGCTTTTGATCTGGAAGAAATGCGTTTGGGAATTTTTACGATTACAAAGCTGCAGGGATATCGGATCTCGGAGATCGGTCTGCCGGGATGGAAGAATTTTACGGAAGTTTTAAACAGTATTTTTATTGGAGACAATCTCGCATACAATTCGATCCCCGGGTATCCTAACCTGTATTACGTAACGATTCCGCTGGCGCTGATCGGTTTGCTGCATAATCTGCTGCGATGGGGGAAATCTCTTAAGAACCGTGATTTCTTTTCAGGAGTTTATCCTCTTTTTTGGTTCCTTGCAATGCTTTTTGTCATGAGCTGCGTGACCGGGACCAACACCAATAAGGTGAACGGAATTTTTTTCACAGTGGTTTATCTGGCCGTAGACGGAATATATGTATTGTGGAGAATGGGAAAATGCAAACATATTACGCTGAGATTTGACAGAGAAAGCGGATGTGAAACCGTGGAACTTCATAAAATGGGGTGGTGCAGACCTGCAGCGGCCGTCTGTCTGGTTCTGTACGCTGCTGGGTTTCTGCGGTTCGGTGTATATTATTATCTGGGAGGATACAGCGCGGATTATCCGACGCTTCCTTTTTTTGACATTACGGTTTCGGATGCCGTGGAATTTCTGGAAGAACATCCTGAATACCGGCATGAACGTACCTATATGGCCCAGGAACCGGTCTATTTTGCGGCCAGCCATCCGTTTTCGCCGTATGACTTAATGCTGTATACGGATGAAAGACTTCTGATGGGCTATTATTATTGCGGCGCGCTTACGCAGCCGGAGGATGGGTGCAATTATATCGTCAGCGACAAATATGCGGATTATGCGCAGCTTTTGAGAAGCCTGGGATACACGGAGGTCAGATATCAGTGTTATTCTTTGTTCTATCAGAAATAGTATCGGGCATCCTAAGCGGCGTCTTTCTTCTGAAAACGTGCTTTACAAGCCCTGAAAATACTGGTAGAATGAGTCTGTGGTAATTATTACAAAATTATTAAATGTGGAAGAGCGATGAAAAAGACAAAAATCAATCATAAAAAATACAGGTTTACATATATTATAAGTACAGCGTTCACCATCTTTTTCTGTATGCTGTTTTTAAGGGGATATACTCCTTTTGAAAGGACAGGAGAGAATATTTTTTATGTGCAGGTGAATGGACAGGCTGTAGGAACCCTGGACAATGCGCAGGAGGCGGAAGAACTGTTGATCCAGGCGCGCAGAAATGTGACCTCCGCCAGCGAGGAACTGGTTTTTATGGAAGCCGGGCTCGATGTGGAAGGCGAGGAAGTGCTGTGGGGAAAGGTCGACGACAGAAATACGGTTCTGGAAAACATGGAGACTGCATTGCGGGAGAGCATACAGGAGACCATGCACCGGTCCTATACGCTCAAGGTGAATGAGTATATCGTCAATCTGGCCAGTGTGGAGGAGGTAGACCAGCTCCTCCAGGCTGCGGTGGACAAGTATGACAGCGAAGACACTTTTCGGGTAGGACTGACATACGACACCGACAAGGAATTTAATGTGCTTACGGCAAATGTTGCATCTGTCAACCGAGAGGCGGAAGAAGAGGTGGTCGCCTGCCAGGGAGGGATACAGGCTCTTTTTGACAGTATAAAAGAGCCTGTCGAAATGCAGGAGGAAAAGGATTTTTCGGATTATGATCTTGGCATTCTGGAGATGGGATTTTCCGAGGAAGTAGAAATCGTGGAATCGTATCTTCCGGTGAGTCAGCTGACGCCGGTTTCCGAAGCCATCGAACAGGTGACAAAGGACCAGGAAGTACCCGGGGAGTATGAAGTGGAGGCCGGGGATACGCTGTCGGCTATCGCCCTCAAGGTCAATATCCCCATGGACAGCATTGTGGCAATGAACGACAGTCTGGAGAGCATTGAAAGCACGCTCCGGATCGGTCAGAAGCTGATCATTACCATTCCGGAGCCGGAGCTTTCCGTGACCAGAACAGAGCAGCAGTATTATGAGGAAACTTATGACGCTGATGTCATCTATATAGATAACGATAACTGGTACACCAATCAGACAAAGGTACACCAGCAGCCTTCCGCAGGTTTTCGCAAGGTAGTGGCCAATGTCAGTTACGTAAACGATAAGGAAGTTTCCAGAGTTCTGCTGAAGGAGGAAATAGTTCAGGAGGCGGTCGCCAAGATTGTGGAACGTGGCACCAGGATTCCTCCTACCTATATCAGGCCTATTTCCGGCGGGCGCAGAACGTCTAAGTTCGGTCCCAGAAAGGCGCCAAAGAAAGGCGCCAGCACGTATCATAAGGGCGTGGACTGGGCGACTCCCACCGGTACGCCCGTGTATGCTTCCTGCGGCGGTACGGTGGCGAAAGCCGGCTGGGGCAGCGGTTACGGTTATGTCGTCTATATTAACCATGAGGACGGCAGGCAGACCCGTTACGGACATCTGAGCAAGATACTGGTGAAAGCGGGACAGACCGTAAAGCAGGGAGAAAAGATCGCCCTGAGCGGAAATACCGGTGTCACCACAGGCCCCCATCTGCACTTTGAGATTCTGATCAACGGAAAACAGGTGGATCCTGAGAAGGAGCTTAGCAAATACGGCAACTGATGCCCTGCAGATGTGCGGCGGTGCCGGACGAATGCGTGTTCTATTTACAAATGCGGAAAAATATGGTAACATTGCTATATTATTCAGGACAATGTAGTCCGTACAGACCGTGCGGGAAGAGCGCGGTTTGTGTTGTTATGTGAAAAATCAGAATTTGACCTTAGAGGTATAGATAGATGGAACAATATGCGATCAAAGGCGGCAATCCTTTAGTGGGAGACGTGGAAATAGGAGGCGCAAAAAACGCCGCGCTTCCTATTCTCGCTGCTTCCGTAATGACGGATGAAACCGTCTATATAGATAACATGCCTGATGTGAGGGACACGAATGTGCTTTTGGAGGCCATGCAGGGGATCGGCGTTCTGGTAAAGCGCACAGACAGGCATAAGGTCGTACTGAATGCAGGCAATGTGAGCAGTCTTGTTGTAGATACGGAAGGGATCAAAAAGATCAGGGCCTCCTATTATCTGCTGGGAGCGCTGCTCGGAAAGTTTAAATGCGCGGAGGTGGCACTGCCCGGCGGATGCGATATCGGATGCCGGGCTATCGACCAGCATATCAAGGGGTTCCGTGCCCTTGGCGCGGAAGTCGTCATTGAGCATGGACTGATCAAGGCCAAGGCGGAGCGCCTTGTGGGCAGCCATATTTATATGGATGTGTCCAGCGTGGGCGCGACCATCAACGTGATGATGGCCGCCGCCATGGCGGAGGGTATGACCATCATCGAGAATTCCGCCAAGGAGCCCCATGTAGTGGATCTGGCAAATTTTCTGAACAGTATGGGCGCTAACATCAAGGGCGCGGGCACGGATGTAATCCGTATCAGGGGCGTGTCAAAGCTTCACGGTTCGGATTATACCATTATTCCCGATCAGATCGAAGCGGGCACCTTCATGTTTGCCGCCGCGGTGACCAAAGGGGACGTGACGGTAAAGAACGTGATTCCGAAGCATCTGGAATCGATCACGGCAAAGCTGCTCGAGATCGGATGCGAGGTGGAAGAAGCGGACGACTGTATCCGCGTTGTGGCTTCCAAACCCTTAAACCATACGCAGGTAAAGACGCTCCCTTATCCCGGGTTCCCCACCGATATGCAGCCCCAGATCACGGTGGCGCTGGCTCTGTCCAGAGGGACCAGCATCGTCACGGAGAGCATTTTTGAGAATCGTTTTAAATATGTGGAAGAGCTGACCAGAATGGGAGCCAATATAAAGGTGGAAGGAAACACCGCAATTATCGACGGCGTTCCCAGGTATACCGGAGCCAGCATCTCCGCGCCGGATCTCCGCGCCGGAGCGGCTCTCGTGATCGCGGCGCTGGCGGCTGTGGGGTTCACTACGGTGGATGATATTCAATATATCGAAAGAGGGTACGAGGATTTCCACCTGAAGCTTCAGGGATTGGGCGCGCAGATCGAGCTTGTGCAGACGGAAAAGGATTATCAGAAATTTAAACTGAAAACAGGTTGACAGAGACAGCCGTATCGTGTATAGTAGTGATGTTGGAAAAAGTGAATATGATTTCTCTTATTCAGAGCTGGCGGAGATACATAGGATCGATGAAGCCACGGCAACCCCTTTGCAGGAAGGTGCCCACCTGAGCGAGTAAAATCGAGCAATAAGAGGATTGATGATCGAAAGATTCAGGTCCGCTTATCGCAGCGGACCTTTTCATTTTTTCTTTTTGCAGGGAAACCATTTTACGCAGCAATCAACCCAAGGAGGAAAGACACTATGGAAAAACACTTATTCACATCGGAATCCGTAACAGAAGGCCATCCCGACAAGCTCTGTGACGCCGTCTCCGACGCAATTCTGGACGCCTGCATGGAACAGGATCCCATGAGCCGCGTGGCCTGTGAGACCGCGAGCTGCACGGGCTTTGTGCTTGTCACAGGAGAGATTACGACCAAGGCGAATCTCGACATTCCCGCCATTGTGCGCAAGACCGTCACAGACATTGGCTATAATGACTCGAAGGTAGGATTTGACGGCAATACCTGCGCTGTTATGGTTGCCCTTGACAAGCAGTCTCCCGATATCGCAATGGGAGTGGACAAGGCCCTTGAGGCAAAGGAGTCCCGGATGACGGACGAACAGCTGGAAGCCATCGGCGCCGGCGATCAGGGAATGATGTTTGGCTATGCCACCAATGAAACGCCGGAACTGATGCCGTATCCCATTTCTCTGGCCCATAAGCTTACAAGACAGCTTACCAAAGTGCGGAAGGACGGCACTCTGAAATATCTCCGTCCCGACGGAAAGAGCCAGGTGTCCGTGGAATATGACGAGAACGGGAAGCCCGTGCGTCTGGAAGCTGTTGTACTCTCTACCCAGCATGACGGCGATGTAAGCCAGGAACAGATACATACCGATATTAAAAAATATGTTCTCGACCCTGTTCTTCCCAAGGAGCTTGTGGATGCGGATACGAAGTTCTTCATCAACCCCACGGGCCGGTTTGTGATCGGCGGGCCGCAGGGCGACGCCGGTCTCACGGGCCGTAAGATTATCGTGGACACTTACGGCGGCTATGCACGCCACGGCGGCGGTGCCTTTTCCGGTAAGGACTGCACAAAGGTTGACAGAAGCGCGGCCTATGCGGCGCGTTATGTGGCAAAGAATATTGTTGCGGCGGGACTGGCGGAAAAATGTGAGATTCAGCTTTCCTACGCAATCGGCGTGGCGCAGCCTACGTCCGTAGCTGTGGATACCTTTGGAACCGGAAAGCTGAGCAATGAGAAGCTGGTTGAGATCGTGAGAGAGAACTTTGATCTTAGGCCGGCCGGCATTATCAAGATGCTGGATCTGCGCAGGCCGATCTATAAACAGACGGCTGCTTATGGCCACTTCGGGAGGGATGATCTCTCGCTTCCCTGGGAGGCATTGGACAAGGCGGAAGCTTTGAAAAAATATCTTTAAGAATTTAAGTAGACACAAAACTACGGGAAGCCAGTAATTAAGGCTTCCCGTTTTGCATACTTAAATTTATTGTGAAAAAATATTGCATAAAAAATATATTTTGATATAATAATGATAGGGAGTGCGCCAGTTCGGCGCTTGAAATATAGGCAGGTGCGAGTCCTGCCCCGGTAAAGTCCAGCGAACAGCCGGTA
>CANQWM010000004.1 GCA_947627535.1 uncultured Acetatifactor sp. | reverse complement strand
CGAATATATGGGCATTTGTAAGAGCTCTATGTTGGTTTTGCTCCTAAAAAATCTGGCGTTAACTACCAAAGACGGGCATTGAGATTCAGGAGCGGAGAAACCTGCAGCTTCAGGGGAAACTGCTTCCCCTGCGTTTCCGGGAATATATGACGGAGTTTCAAAACCCAGGGGGACAAAAGTCTGCAAAATAAACAAAAAAATTTGCCAAATCCACTCTTTTTTTAGTGAGGAAAACAATTTACAACAGGCGGAATTTGAATATAATAATACATTATAGAACAGAATATCTCAAAGGAACTTTTAGGTTGCCGGAAAGGAAGGTTGGAAATGGTAAAGACGATTCAGTTAACACCAGATGAGGTCCAGCACTTTGTGGAAGTAACATCCCGTTGTGATTTCGACATTGACATTTCCTACAACAGGTATGTAGTGGATGCCAAATCGTTCTTGGGAGTGTATGGACTGGATTTCAGGAGTCCGCTTACTGTGTCTTATGAAGGCTATAACGCAGAACTGGAAGAGCTTTTAAATAAGCTTGCCCGCGCCTGCTAGTTTGTGGATCCTGCAAAATACGTGCGGAGCGCCCGGAGGGGTGCGTGTACGAAAATATTGACTCCCCGTGGAAGATAGATTACTATCTTTCGTGGGGAGTTTTGTGTTTTTAGAAAAACAATGGGTTTGGGATGGTTCCGTACAGATCTATACTGGCGTACCGCGGAGGATGACAGGAAGCATGGCGCAGTCTCGGGAAGAAGGGAATAAAACAGAAAAAACAGCAGAAAAAACGGTAGAAAAAGAAGAGATCCGTATTTCCGTCAGAAATCTGGTGGAATTTATTCTGCGTTATGGAGACATTGACAACCGAATTCAGACCTCCCCGGACAACGCCATGCAGGAGGGCGGAAGGATCCACAGAATGATCCAGCGCCGGATGGGGGCGGAGTACCAGGCGGAGGTGACGCTGCGGTACGCCCTGCCGGGAGAAAATTATGTGCTGATTGTGGAAGGAAGAGCGGACGGCATTTTCCGCCAGGAGGGAACCGCCGTCATTGACGAGATCAAGGGAACTTACCGGGAGATGGCCAGAATGAAGGCGCCCATGCCGCTGCACCTGGCGCAGGCAAAGTGTTATGCCTATATGTACGGAGTCAGGGAGGGGCTGAAGGAAGTGCGTGTGCGGCTCACTTACTGTTATATTCCCACAGAGGAGATCCGGTATTTTTACGAGGATTTTTCCATCGGGCAGCTGGAGGAATGGTTTCAGGAATTGATCTGCGCTTATCGCAGGTGGTCGGATTATACCTGGGAATGGAAACGGCTCCGCAGGGAATCCATAGAGGGGCTGGCGTTTCCTTTTCCTTACAGGGAAGGGCAGAAGGAGCTTGCGGCCAACGTCTACAGAACGATTTACCATGGGAGAAAGCTGTTCCTCGAGGCACCCACCGGTGTCGGAAAGACTGTTTCCACTCTCTATCCCGCCATACAGGCCATGGGAAAAGGGATGGGGGAAAAGCTTTTTTACCTTACAGCAAAGACGATCACCCGAACGGTGGCGGACGATACGCTGGGGATCCTGCGTCAGAAAGGCCTTCATTTGAAAAGTGTTGTCCTGACGGCCAAAGAAAAAATCTGTTTTGCGGAGCAGACGGAGTGCAACCCGGATTCCTGCCCCTATGCAAAGGGACATTATGACAGGGTAAACGATGCCATGTTTGATCTTCTTACCAGTCAGGAGAGCTTCAGCCGGGAGCAGATCGAACGCTATGCGAAGCGCTACAACGTCTGTCCCTTTGAATTGTGTCTGGACATGAGCCTGTATGCGGACGCCGTGATCTGTGACTATAATTACCTTTTTGATCCGGATGTATCTCTGAAGCGTTTCTTTGGAGACGGAACGGGCGGGGATTATATTTTCCTCATTGACGAGGCCCATAACCTTCTGGAGAGAGGAAGGGAAATGTACAGTGCCGTCCTGTATCAGGAACAGATCGACACCTTAGTCAGGGAAATTAAACAGACAGTTATGTCGGAAATGGCGGAAAAGAAAAGGAAATCTGGGGTTTCCGGGCAGCTGGAACTTGATATGACACAGATTATGACGGTGACGTCAGAGATATCTGACTGTGATACACATCAGAATGCGGAGAAGGAACAGCCGCTGCCCTTTGGCGGAAGCCACGGGGCGAAGAGCGTTCTTGTCCGGCAGGGATATGCGGATAAGCTGATCTATCATCTGAAACGGTGCGGCAAGGAAATGCTGGCCATGAAGAGGGAATGCGAAAACGGCCTTGTGGTAGAGGAGATCGACGGCTTCGTGCAGGCGCTGATGCGGTTTTATTCCGCTCTGGACGATTATCTGTCGGAACAGGAGGAAGAAAAACTCCCGGTGCGGGAGCTGCTTCTGGACTTCTTTTTTGAAGTCCGGCATTTCCTGGAAATGTACGAGCTGGCGGATGAGAATTATGTGAAATATGTCCTGCGGGAGGACGACGGGGGCTTTCTGCTGAAGCTGTTCTGCGTCAATCCCCGGGAGAATCTGAAAAACTGTATGATGCGCGGCAGGAGCGCTATTTTGTTTTCTGCGACGCTGCTGCCCGTCCAATATTATAAGAAGCTTCTGGGAGGAGACCAGGAGGACTATGAGGTGTACGCCAGGTCCGTGTTTGACCCGGAGAGAAGGGCCCTCTTTATCGCAAATGATGTGACCAGCAGGTACAAAAGGCGCTCGGAGGAAGAATATGGGACGATTGCTCGCTATATTGAAGAGATCGTAAAAAACAGGCACGGAAATTATATGGTGTTCTGTCCGTCTTACGCTTTCCTGCGCACGATTTATGAAAAATATACGGAGCGTTATGCCGGGGAGGACAGGGAGTGCCTGCTTCAGAGCGAGTATATGAGCGAGTCGGACCGGGAAGCGTTCCTTGCCAGATTTCAGAGAGAAGACAATTTAGATCTTCCGGACAGGATGCTTATTGGGTTTTGTGTGTTGGGCGGCATTTTCGGAGAGGGGATCGACTTAAAGCACGACAGCCTGATCGGAGCTGTCATCGTCGGGACCGGTCTGCCCCAGGTATGCTTTGAGCGTGAGATCCTGAAAGAATACTTTGACGGCGACGGCGAGAACGGTTTTGACTACGCTTACCGTTACCCGGGGCTGAACAAGGTGCTGCAGGCCGCGGGCCGCGTGATCAGGACGGTGGAGGATGTGGGGATCGTGGCCCTTCTGGACGAAAGGTTCCTGCAGCCCGCCTACCGGAAGCTGTTTCCCAGGGAATGGGAGACCTTTGAAACCGTGACGGTGGATACGGTTTCCAAACGGGTGGAACGTTTTTGGAACTCCTGGCTGTAATTTTGCATGAAATGACGCCGAAAAATATGGAAATGACATTGAAAAAATGGTAAAATGACAGGTGTGTATATGTGGATAACTCTGTGGATTTGGTGAATTTCCAGCGGTAAACCACAAAAAACCGACATTGGTATCCGGTTACAGAGTGTTCCTCTGGCTGCAAGTTAAATTGCATGGTACTGGATTGGTCAATGCGAAACAGGGAAAGTCCGTCTTAAGACGGAAGAAAGTGAAAAGAGAAGAAAGCAGAAAGCGAGAAGAAAGTGAGGAATCAAAAGATGTGGGCTTATGAAAGTGTATTTTATCAGATTTATCCCCTGGGCTTCTGCGGAGCGCCCTTTGAGAACGATGGGATCCTGGAGCACAGGATCCTGAAAGTGATGGACTGGATCCCCCACATGGTAAGGCTTGGGATCAACGCCATCTATTTTTCCCCTTTGTTTGAGTCGGATACCCACGGCTACAATACAAGAGATTACAGAAAGCTGGATGTACGACTGGGGACAAATGAGGATTTTAAGCAGGTCTGCGACGCGCTGCACAAGAACGGCATCCGGGTAGTGCTGGACGGTGTGTTCAACCATGTCGGCCGGGGCTTCGGGCCCTTTCAGGATGTGCTCCAAAACCGGGAGAGATCTCCCTATGTGGACTGGTTTGGCCGCATAGAATTCGGCGGCAACTCCCCTTATAATGACGGGCTCTGGTACGAAGGCTGGGAGGGAAATTATGACCTGGTAAAGCTGAACCTACATAAGGAAGAGGTGGTCCGCTACCTTCTGGACAGCGTAAAGAGCTGGGTGGATGCGTTTGATATCGACGGACTGCGGCTGGATGTGGCATACTGCCTGGACGAGGGATTTGTCCGCAGGCTGCGCGATTTTACCCAAAATCTGAAACCGGATTTCTTCCTGGTGGGAGAAATGCTCCACGGGGATTACAACAGGCTGATGAACGACCAGATGCTTCACTCCGCCACCAACTATGAGTGTTATAAGGGATTGTACAGCAGCTTCAACAGCATGAACCTGTTTGAGATTAACCATTCCCTGCTTCGCCAGTTCGGGCCGGAAAACTGGACGCTGTACAAGGGAAAGCACCTGTTATCTTTCGTGGACAATCACGATGTGACCCGGGTGGCCAGCATTCTTTCCAACGAGAAGCATCTTCCGCTGATCTATGCCCTGATGTTTGGCATGCCCGGTATTCCCTGCGTCTATTACGGAAGCGAGTGGGGAGAGAAGGCGGAAAAGAACCAGGGGGATCCCGCCCTGCGCCCTGCGTTTGACAAACCGGTCTGGAATGATCTGACAGAGTGGATCAGCCGTCTCGCCAGGGCGAAGAGACAGTCACAGGCTTTGAATTACGGAGGCTTCCGTTCGGTGCTTCTGACCAACAGGCAGTGTATCTTTGAGAGAAAGACAGAAGGAGAGCGGGTGCTGGTAGCCATTAACGCGGACGGAGAGGATTTTACCGCCCATTTTGACGCGGGCTGCGGAACGGCCGTGGATCTGATCAGCGGAGAAAAGCATGACTTTGGCGGCGGATCGGTGCTGCCGGGATACAGCGCCCGTTTCTGGAAGATGGAGCGGTAAATAAAAATTTGCTATTGACACTAAATACTATACGCCGTATAATATGCAAAACAGGCAATATTATACGGCGTATAATATTATGCGAACAGGAGGAGCTGGCAAGATGATATTTCATGCGGGAGCCGCCCTGCTGGATGCCATCGTGCTTGCCGTTGTGTCGAAGGAGCCGGAAGGGACATACGGCTATAAGATCACCCAGGAGGTCCGCCAGGTCATTGAACTGTCGGAATCCACGCTGTACCCGGTGCTGCGCAGACTTCAGAAGGAGGAATGTCTCGAGGTTTACGACATGGAATGCGCAGGCAGGAACCGTCGGTATTACAAGGTGACCAGCAGAGGATGGGCCCAGCTTAAGCTGTACGAGAGCGAATGGCGGCAGTATGCGGAACGGATCACCGGGCTGTTTGAGGGCAGGATCGACCTGTCTTCCGGAACCAACACAGGAAAGGATGGCACTGAGTGCGGGGAAAAGTAAAATGAACAGAACAGAATTTATCGGGCAGCTGGAACAGCTGCTCCAGAATGTGTCTCCCGGGGAGCGGGAGGAGGCCCTGCAGTATTACAATGATTATTTTGACGACGCGGGAGCGGAAAAGGAAAGGGAAGTCATCGAAGCGCTGGGCAGCCCGGAAACAGTGGCGGAAAATATCAGGCGCTCCCTGCAGGAGCAGGACGGCGGGAATGGGGACAGCAGGCCGTCCGACCGGGCGCTGGTGGAATACGGGAAGGCGCGGAAGGAAAGGCAGGATGCGCCGGATGAGGGACAAAAGACGTCGGAGGCCGGCCCGGCAGAGGGGAAAAAGGGCTCCGGTAAAAAAGAGATGCCTGTCTGGGGGATCCTTCTTCTTATCCTTCTCTTTGTCTGTGCTTCGCCGGTGCTTCTGGGTCTGGCGCTGGGGCTGTTCGGCGTATTTCTGGGTGTTGCGGCGGCGTGGTTTGCCATTGTCATAAGCTTCGGCGCAGTGGCGGCCGCTCTGATACTGGTGATGTTCGTCCTTCTGGCGGTGGGTGTTGTATGCATTCCGTCGGATGCGCTGGCGGGGGCCGGCGTCGTCGGGGCGGGCATGGTCTGCGGCGGAATCGGCATTCTGTTCCTGATATTGGCCGTCGTCCTGGGCTGTGTGGCCACACCGGCTGTCTGCAGAGGAATCGCGGGTCTGTTCCGCAAAAAGGCGCATTAGAGAAGGGGGAAGCATTCATGAAGAAATTTTTGAAGGTCTGTGCGATCCTGGCGGTGATTTTGCTGCTTTTTGGAGCGGCGCTGGCCGTTATGGCAAGTACCGTCGGAGGGAGAGAAAGGATCTCCGAGGCGGTGGAACGCGTAACCGGCGGCAGACTGCATCTTGATCTGGGCGATCGGGGAATACCTTTTGGAATTTACTGGAAAGAAGACTGGATGTATGAGCTGGATACATCGAACATCTACGATGAGGACTATCCTTTGATGGAAGGGGATACGACCGCTGCCATCCCTGACAAAGACGTGAAGAAGCTGCGAATCGAGATAGGGGGCTATTCTTTCCGGACGGCGCCGTCTGCGGACGGAGCGTTTTCTCTGACGGCGGAGGATGTGGAGCGGTTTCAGTGCTATGTGTCGGAGGGCGTTCTCTTTTTAAAAGCGGTCAATTCCGATGTGCCGGGGCTGACGTTCGGAAAAAGCGAGGGCGGTCTGACTCTCTACATTCCGGAGGGGCGATATTTTGAACAGGTGGATATAGAACTCGGCGCCGGACAGATCCAGGCGGACCATCTGAAGGCTGGCGAGGTAAATCTGGAGGTGGGCGCCGGACAGATCACGGCTGGGGAGCTGGCTGCCGACAAGCTGGAGATCAGTGTGGGAGCGGGGCAGGCAAAACTTCCGGAGATGAACGTGGGCGCCTTTCACGCGGAGATCGGTATGGGAGAACTGGTGGGGAGCGGTTCTCTCCGGGAGGACGCGGATCTGGTATGCTCCATGGGAAATCTCGAGCTGACCCTTGCCGGCAGCCGTCAGGACTTTAATTACGAGCTGAACGTGTCTGCCGGCAATCTGGATCTGGGAGAGCAGGACTTTGACGGACTGGCAGTGAAACAGACCATCCAGAACGACGCATCCAAGGACATGCGGATTGATTGTTCCATGGGCAATGTTACGATCCGGTTTCAGAAATAAATAACAGGTGCTGTTTATACATCTTCCGGGAACAGTCCGGCCTTCCGCAGGGCGGGGCGAAGCGCCAGATAAAACACCGTGGAAGCGATCACGGCGATCACGGCGTTGACTGCTGTGGTCACAGCCGCCAGCTTTGCAAGCGTGGAGGCGATGTCCTGGGGAACGCCCAGCAGATAAGTCTTATAGAAATATCCCACGATGGGGTCCGCGATCACGTTGAATATCATGCCGCAGGCGCTGGCCGCGATGGTCGCGCCGGTCACATACTTTGCGGAGTGGCTGCGGCTGAGTTTCAGAAGCCTGTGCGCCACAAGCCCCACGATCAGGCCGATCAGCAGCTTGAGCAGAAAGGTTTTCGGGGCGCTGGTCACATAGGAGGTAGTCAGGTCGCCGATGGTCATGCCCACGGCGCCTGCAAGGCCGCCCCAGTACCCGCCCAGCAGAAGGGCCGCCAGCACACAGAAAACATTTCCGAAATGAAAAGCGGTTTTTTCCGTGCCCACCGGAATGTCAATCTTGAAAAAGGCGAATCCGATATAGCATAACGCCGCCAGAAGTCCCGCCATGGCAAGCTGCCGGACGGTGCGGGGCCTGGCCTCTGGCACGCCGAAGACGGCGTTGCAGATTCCCTTTCCTGTCAGGAGAAGCGCAAAAAACACAAGGGTCAGGCAGTAAGAATACGGGCGTTCCTGACGAAGCTTTTGGTCAGACAGCTGGGCCGACCGGGCGTTTAAAGCGTCCAGATCCCCTTCGGCGTCCCCGTCCTGCACGGCGCTTATCTGTGTTGTGAGTTCCTTCAGTTCTTCTCCGGTTTTTACGGAGTCGCGGTAGCTGGTGTTATGGGTGACCACCGCCAGGATGATGCCTGCCGCAAGAAGAAGCGCACCTATGATCAGCAGGCCATATTTCTTTTCTCTTTTTTCCATAATTGTTGTCCTCTTTTCCGCCGTGTCCGTCGGCGGTTCCTTCCTATTTTAATTTCCTTCCGATTCCCCATGCCGGTAAGCCGGGGCGGCAAAGCCTGCCTTGCCTGCACACCTGCCCGCCCTGGACAGAAATCGGGATACGACTGTTCCGGCCGGATGTCAGAGATAGTGTAACGCAGAACTGGATTGATTAAAAGGTCCAGAACAAAACTTTTTTGCCATGCCAGTTAAGAGCCGTGTCCCGATACAAAATAGCAAAATATGCGCAGGATTTCACAAGGTTTAAGGAGCCATCCGGACGGAAAATATTGTAAACTATAGAAAATGGACATCGTATGCCCAAAAGGGCGGAAACGGAGGAAAATATGGCAGGACCCAAGGCTCCGAAAGATCCGGAGAAAAAGCGGAAAAGTTTCTACATTATGAGAAATAAAGAGGTTGCGGGTTCGCCCCAGCCGGACGGCAGAGGACTCCAGACGATTTATCTGGACGATTCCCGGATGGTAAGTTTTGCGCGGATCACAGGTTCGATCACGGACGAAGAGATTCTGGGACTGCTTCCCACCTCGGAAGGCTTCCGGCGTCTCGTGTATTCCATAGGCGTGACGGCGGAGACCGATACGCCCGGAGAAAACGTGGAATTTGCCATGCAGATGTACGGGAAGCGGGATCCGTATCGGT
This sequence comes from uncultured Acetatifactor sp., assembly GCA_947627535.1. Classification (GTDB taxonomy): domain Bacteria; phylum Bacillota; class Clostridia; order Lachnospirales; family Lachnospiraceae; genus Acetatifactor. Next base: position 140,919 of record CANQWM010000004.1, on the reverse strand, counting down.
CCGGTACCACGTTCTGCGCAACGATTCCCGCGGACGGCAGGGAGAAGGTCATCCGGCTGGACGAGGTGGAATGGTCCGATGACGACAGAGTGCCGGGACAGATCCGCTTTTTGTTTCAGAAGGCCGGCGAGCTGGCCAGAGTTTCCGTGCGGCTGTATCTGCAGGACGGCTTTGATGCGCCGGAGCCGGAGGAGGAAGGCGAGATCGATCTGGAATGCCCGGAATATAAGCGGATGCTGGAAAAATCCCTGATGCAGACGGGAAACACGCTGCGGCTGAAGAGAGCGATAGAGCGGGCGAAAAAGGGCGAGGATGTGACCGTGGCCTTTATCGGGGGCTCCATCACCCAGGGAGCGGGGGCCATCCCCATCCATACCCAGTGTTACGCCTACAAAGCGTTCCAGGGCTTCTGCAGTCTGGCAGGCAGGGGAACGGAAGAAAACATTCATTATATAAAAGCCGGCGTGGGCGGAACTTCTTCGGAGCTTGGCGTGGTGCGCTATGAGCGGGACGTCTGCGGCGGGGGAAAAGAAAAGCCGGATGTGGTCGTGGTGGAATTCGCCGTGAACGACGAGGGAGACGAGACCAAGGGCGAGTGCTACGACAGCCTGATCAACAAGATCTGGTATTCGGAAAGCCAGCCCGCCGTGGTGCTCCTGTTCGCCGTGTTCACGGACGACTGGAACCTTCAGGACCGGCTTGGGAAGGCAGGATACGCTTATCATCTTCCCATGGTCAGTGTGAAGGACTGCGTGGTGGAGCAGTTCTACAAAAAGCCCGGACAGGGCAGGGTTTTCAGCAAGGCCCAGTTCTTTTACGACGTATATCACCCCAGCAACCTTGGCCATACCGTGATGGCGGACTGCCTTGTACAGCTGTTTCGGACGGTGGACGGCATGCCGGGGGATGTGACGGAGCCGGACCTTCGCGGGATCGAAGCGCCCTTTGGAAGGGAGTTCGCGGACGTAAAGCTTCTGGACCGGAAGAATGTGCCGGAAGGGGTAAGGATCGACTGCGGCGATTTCTCCGGGACGGATACAGAACTGCAGGCGGTGGAACGGAATCTGGATCTGAAACAGACGCCCCAGTTTCCGGACAACTGGAAGCACGAAGGCGGCAGCAGGCCGTTTGTCATGGACATTGTCTGCAGCGCGCTGATGATCGTGGAAAAGGATTCCGCGGATCCGAAGACCGGCGTGGCGGATATCTTTGTGGACGGAGAGAAGGTGCGCAGTATCAATCCCCGGGAGGTGGGATGGAATCACTGCAATTCCCTGATCTGCCTGCGCGGAGCGGAAAAGAAGGAACACCGACTGGAGGTCAGAATGCAGCCGGGGGACGAGGAAAAGCAGTTTACCATACTTGGATTCGGGTACGTATAAGAAATACGTCCCAGGGCGGTATGGGGAAGGACAAAAACAGAATACGGAGGCTGCGGGGGTGCAGCGGAAAGGGGTGTTATGGAGCTTAAGCTTGTGGAGGGCGGCAAAGGTCTGCCCATACTTGTTGAGAGTACGGCCTTTGAGGGCGTAAGACTTATCGCGGACGCGGTGGCGGAGGATATCTGTCTGGTGACGGACCGGAAACCGGAGATCGTGACGGAAAAATGCCTTGAGGACGGCGCGGATAGACCGGCGGAGGGCGTGATCTTCTGTGCCACGCTGGGGAAAAGCCCCCTGCTGGAACGGCTGGAAGCGGAAGGAAGGTTTTCCGCGTCGGAGCTGTCGGGAAAGCGGGAGGTATTTCGGATCGCACTGGTGGAACAGCCTTTTCCCGGCGTAAAGGGAGCGCTTGTGATCTGTGGAAGCGATAAGAGGGGAACCATCTATGGTATGTTTACGCTGTCCGAGTATCTGGGGGTGACGCCCCTGGTCTACTGGGGAGACGCGGCGCCTGCAAAAGCAGCGCAGTCTGTTATCAAAGAGGACATTCAGACGACGTCAAAGGAGCCCAGCGTCCGGTATAGGGGATTCTTTATCAACGACGAGTGGCCCTGCTTCGGCAACTGGGTCAACGATCATTTCGGGGGCTTTAACGCCGATGCGTACCGCCATGTATTTGAATTTCTCCTGCGGATGAAGGGAAATTATCTCTGGCCCGCCATGTGGTCGGCTTCCTTCCCTCTGGACGGTCCCGGCAGCAGGAATGAAGAGCTGGCGGACATCTACGGCGTCGTCATGGGTTATTCCCACCATGAGCCCTGTCTTCGCGCCAGCGAGGAGTGGGACAAGGTCCGGGGCGAAGGGACGCGCTACGGGAACGAATGGAATTTTTATACCAACGAACAGGGGCTTTTGAACTACTGGGAGGACAGCCTGAAGCGGAGCGGAAAATATGAGAACATCATCACCATCGGCATGCGGGGGGAGCGGGATACCTCCATGCTGGGAGAAAACGCAACGGTACAGGAGAATGTGGAGCTTCTGAAGGATATTATCCGAAAACAGCGGGAGCTGATCCGGAAGTATGTCAATCCGGATCTTTCCAAGGTGCCCCAGATGCTCGCTCTTTATAAGGAAGTGGAAGCTTACTTTTACGGGGACGAAAATACGCTGGGACTCAAGGACTGGGAAGAGCTGGACGGCGTGATCTGTATGCTCTGCGAGGACAATTTCGGCCATATGAGAACATTGCCGGAAGTCTCCTGGCGCAACCGGCCCGGCGGATTCGGCATGTACTATCATTTCGACTATCACGGCGGCCCCATTTCCTATGAATGGGTGGATTCCACCCCTCTGTCAAAGACCTGGGAACAGATGTGCACGGCGTATGAGTACGGCGTGCGGGATCTTTGGATCGTGAACGTGGGAGATCTGAAATTCCATGAGGTGCCCCTGACCTATTTTATGGCCCTTGCCTATGACTATGAAAAATGGGGGATATCCAACCCGGAGAGTTATCGGGAGTTTACCGCGCTCTGGGCGTCGAAGTGCTTTCCGCTGGCGGATGCCGGCCTTCAGGAAAAGATTGCAAGGGTGTTTACGGAGTACATAGACATCAACCATCTCCGCCGGCCGGAATCGCTGAATGCAGACATTTATCATCCCTGCCATTATCAGGAGGCGGACCGGATGCTGAAGCGGGCGGAGGATGTGGAGAAGCTGTCCGAAGAAGTGTACGGGAAACTGCCGGCGGAAGAAAAGGACGCCTGGTACAGTATGGTGCATTTTTCCGCAACGGCCAGCATGAACCTGCTGAAGATGCATCTGATCGCGGCAAAAAACCGCCGTTATGCGCTTCAGGGTCGGTCGGTGGCAAACCAGCTGATCTTTCAGGGACAGAATACCATCATCAGGGACAGAGAGCTGGCGGAGGAATTCGGCAGATTTAAAGGCGGAAAATGGGACGGCATGCAGCTTGCGGCGCATATCGGGTTTACGCGCTGGAACGAGGACGGATGCAGATATCCTTATGTATGTCTGATGGAACCCGTACAGAAGCCGAGGATGAGCGTCTCCAGAGCAGACAGCGAAGAGGTTTTTGTAAAGAGCTATGGAGGGCCTTCCGTGATCAGAGTCCCCGATTTCCAGTGGGCGGGCTGTGACAGGGTCGATATTGAGGTGGCAAACGACGGCGTGGGATTCTTCCGGTTCCGGGTAAGGCCGGAAAGCGGGCAGATGCCGGAGTGGCTGGAGGTCTGTCCTGAATCGGGGGAGGTGGAAACGCTGCAGACGGTGGAGCTTCGCTGCCTGCGGGAGAAGCTGCCGGAGGAGACGCAGCAGGCGAGACTTCTGATCGACGACGGGGAGACCTGCGTGGCGGTGGAGGTCACGGCCTCCGCGCCGGAGCGAGGGAATCTGCCTGTGGGAACCTTCCTGCCGGCAAACGGCGTTACGGTTATGGACGCCGATCATTATATGGCGAAAAAGGACACCGGCCGGGGAGCGTATCAGGTGATAAAGGGTTACGGGCGTTACGGCGTCGGCGTGAAGGTATCTCCCTGCACCGCGGACTTTACGGAGAAGGAAGAACGGCCGGAGCTGACTTATCAGTTCCTGATCCCGCAGACGGGAGACTATCGGGTAGAGCTTCTTGCCGCACCCACCAATTCGCCGGTGAACGGGCGGGCCATGCGGTTGACCGTTGGCGATGGACGGACGGGAATGCAGACGCTGAAGCTGGTGGATGAACAGTTCAAGGCGGGAGAAAACAGGGACGCGGGATGGTGTCAGGGCGTTCTGGACCAGATCCGGACGGTTTCCGCGGTCATGCACTTTGAGGAGGGCGTCCGGCAGCTTACCGTGGGCGCACTGGAAGCGGGAGTCGTGCTGGAGCGGATCCGGATCTATCCGGCGGACATGACGCTTCCCAAATCCTATCTGGGACCGCAGGAGAGTATGCGCATCGGCTGAGGCCGGAGCGGAAACAGGAAAGCGGAGAAAAGTGACGGATAGAAGAGGAAAGGGAAGAGACAGCAAGAAGGAAAAATAAAATAACGGAAGAGAAACCGGAAGGGACAGGAAAGCCGGGAAGGACAGGAAAGCCGGGAAGGACAGGAAAACCGGGAAGGACAGGAAAACCGGCAAAAATTCGGAAAAGACAAAAAAACCGGAAAAGACAGAAAACAGAAGAGACAAAAAGCAGAACAGAAAGAAAAGCAGAACAGAAAGAAAAGCAGAGAGAAAGAAAAGAGGAGGTTCAGACATGAGAGACAGAGCAGAAGCGGCGCGAAAGGCGAAGGAGCTGGTGGCAAAGATGACTCTGGAGGAAAAGGCCGAGCAGCTGAAATACGACGCCCCCGCCATCCCAAGACTGGGCGTACCCGCCTATAACTGGTGGAACGAGGCACTCCACGGCGTGGCAAGAGCCGGCGTGGCTACGGTGTTTCCTCAGGCCATCGGCATGGCGGCAGCCTTCGATACCGAGCTGATGAAGGAAGCCGGAGACGTAATCTCCACAGAGGGCAGAGCAAAGTATAATGAGTACAGCAGACAGGGCGACAGAGATATTTACAAGGGTTTGACCTTCTGGTCCCCCAATGTGAACATCTTCCGGGATCCCAGATGGGGCAGAGGGCATGAGACCTACGGCGAGGATCCTTACCTGACCGGAGAGCTGGGCAAGGCGTTTGTGGAGGGCCTGCAGGGAGACGGGGAGTATTTGAAATCCGCGGCCTGCGCAAAGCATTTCGCGGTGCATTCCGGGCCGGAAGCCCTGCGCCATAAGTTCGACGCAAAGGCGTCGGAGAAGGACATGCGGGAAACCTACCTGCCCGCCTTTGAAAAGCTGGTGAAGGAAGCGGACGTGGAGGCCGTCATGGGCGCATACAACAGGACCAACGGCGAGCCCTGCTGCGGCAGCACCACGCTGATGGAGAAGATCTTAAGGGGCGAGTGGAAGTTCCAGGGCCATTTTGTTTCCGACTGCTGGGCGATCCGGGATTTCCACACCCAGCACATGGTGACGGACACGGCGGAGGAATCGGCGGCCATGGCGTTAAAGGCGGGCTGCGACGTAAACTGCGGCAACACCTATCTCCATCTGTTAAAGGCGTACGAACAGGGGCTGATCACGGAGGAGGATATCACGAAGGCGGCGGAGAGACTGTTTACCACCAGATTCCTGCTGGGACTCTTCGATGGCACCGAGTATGATGAGATCGGACTTGACAAGGTAGAATGCAGGGAGCATCTGGCTCTTGCGGAGCGCGCGGCGGCGGAATCCGTTGTGCTGCTGAAAAACGACGGGATCCTTCCGTTAAAGAAGGAAAAGCTGAAGGCCATAGGCGTGGTAGGGCCAAACGCCAACAGCCGCGCGGCTCTGATGGGAAATTATCACGGCACCGCATCCCGCTATATTACCGTTCTGGAGGGAATCCAGGACGCCATGGGCGAGGATGTGAGAGTGTATTACTCCGAGGGAAGCCACCTGTTTAAAGACAGAGTGGAGGGACTGTCCGCCGGTCCGGACCGTTTAAGCGAGGCAAAGATCGTGGCGAGACACAGCGACGTTGTGATCCTTTGTGTCGGCCTGGATGAGACGCTGGAGGGCGAAGAGGGCGATACCGGCAACAGCTATGCTTCCGGCGATAAGAATGACCTGCTCCTGCCCGAGTCCCAGAGACAGCTGCTGGAAGCGGTAACGGAGACCGGAAAGCCCGTGATTCTTGTCAACATGACCGGAAGCGCCATGGATCTTCGGTATGCCCAGGAGCACTGTGCCGCGGTGGTTCAGGCATGGTATCCGGGTGCAAGAGGGGGAAAGGTGATCGCGGATATCCTGTTCGGCAAGATCTCTCCTTCCGGAAAGCTGCCCGTCACCTTTTACAACGACACGGAGGCGCTCCCCGCATTTGAGGATTATTCCATGAAGGGAAGGACCTACAGATACCTGACCGAGACGCCTCTTTATCCCTTCGGATACGGGCTGACTTACGGCGACGTCCGGCTGAAGGGCGTTTCCTGCTGCGGACAGAATGTGGCGGGGGGCGGACAGATAACGGTGAAGCCGGAGGCGTTCACCGTGGAAGCGCAGCTGGTCAACAACGGCGCTATCCCTCAGGAAGAGGTTTTGCAAGTCTATATCAAAGCGGACTCCGCCAATGCGGTGCCGAACGGAAAGCTCTGCGGTTTTGCGAGAGTTTCTCTTGCGCCGGGGGAGAGCAAAACGGTTGCCGTCCCGGTGGACAAAGATGCGTTTACCGTCATCAGCGACCGCGGCGAGAAGCTGATAGACACTTCCTCCTTTGCCGTCAGCGTGGGCTTCGGACAGCCCGACGAGAGGACGAAAGCGCTGACCGGGAAAGAATGTACGGAATTTACGGTAAAGCTGTAAGAACCGGGAAACGGCGGGCGGGGAGCGCAGGCTTTCCGCCCGCCGTTTTAACGGAAACCATCACAAAGAAAACCAGAGTTTAGGAAAAGTCTGTCATGGAGGAATACACAGATGAAGACGCTGTACGTCACGGATTTGGACGGCACCTTTCTGAACAGAGAAGGCAGGCTGAGCGGGTTTGGCCGCCGGACCGTTCAGTCTCTTGTAAGCTCCGGCCTGCTTTTTACCTACGCTACCGCCAGAAGCCTGTCCTCCGCTTCCAAAGTCATGGAAGGACTCGACCTTCAGACGCCTGTCATTACCTATAACGGGGTTTTTCTCATAAGACCGGACACAGGGGAGATTCTGGAGAAAAACTGTTTTACGCCCAAGGAAGTGGAAAGGATTCAGGAGCTTATGGAAAAGCTGGATATTTCTCCGTTGGTGTATTCTATCATTGATGGCAGAGAACGGCTCTCCTGGGATGTTACCCGGCAAAACCCGGGCAGGGAAAACTATCTGAGCCGCAGGAAGGGGGACAGGAGGCTTCGCCCTCTTATGGACGGCAGGGGACTGTATGACGGGGAAATCTTTTATTTTCTTGGGGTCGGCAGGCAGGACGAGCTCCTGCCGCTGCAGGAAGCAGTAAAGAATGACGACCGCTATATCAGCTTCCTGCAGAAGGAACTTTACCAGCCGGAATATTTCTGCGAGATCATGCCCGCAGAGGCTACAAAGGCCAATGCCATCCGGCGGCTTAAAGCACTTCTGGGCTGCGGCCGTGTCATCACCTTCGGCGACGCCGTAAACGACATTCCCATGTTTCGGATCTCCGACGAGTGTTATGCCGTAGAAAACGCGGTGGAAGAATTGAAGGCGGCCGCGACAGGGGTGATCGCTTCCAATGAACAGGACGGGGTGGCGAAATGGCTGCTGGAGAACGGCGTCATTGACGGGAACGCGGAAATCGGAAGGAAATCAGGTTTCCGGGGCAGAACGCGGGACATTTGACCCGGGGCATTTGGTTCGCAGCCTGTGAAAAAAACAAAAAGATGAATAATTTACCCCAAAATGGGGAAATAAAAATAACACAACATTTTTCTGAGAAATGTTGTGTTATTTGTGTTTCCCTTGCTTACATTTATTATATCGGACGCATTTTCTTTTTCTTAACCCCCTGAAGCAGATTTTTTTAGCAGTTTGGCATGGACAGTTATAATTCCTTTCTACGGTTTTTATCAGGTCGTTTTCCGGCGCTTCCTGCGGAATTAGCAAGAGACACCGCGGGGATCTTACAGCAGAATCTGTCGGAATACGTTGTCCCTGTCATCCTGGTCGATGCAAAGATAGCGGGTGGTGACCTGATAGGAAGAATGGTTGTAAATATCCATCAGCACCGCAGGCGGAACGCCCTGTTTCCAGGCGTGATAGCCGAATGTTTTTCGCAGGGAATGGCAGCCGATGTGGTCGCAGAGTCCGCAGCCGGAGGCGGCTCTGCGTATAATGCGGTAGGCTTGATGCCGGTCCAGAGGATTTTTGCTCCGCGCGCTTTCAAAGATGGGATCTTCGGGAGCAGGCTGTTTCACCGCCATCCAGTTTATCAGCGCGTCCTGCAGGATCGCGTTCAGAACGATCCGGGTGTGCTTTCCCGTCTTTTGTTCCGTCAGTTCCACATGTGTCTTCAGCTTCTGGTTGGAAAAGTCATATACGGCGTTCCATTTCATGTTCAGGATATCCGTGATCCGCAGCGCGGTGTTCAGCCCCATCAGGATCAGCAGATGATTCCGCTGGCTCACCGGAGTAATGTCCGGATAAAAATTTTCTAACTTCTTTAAGTCTTCTTTTGTTCGGATCGGTTGTGTTACGCTCATGTTTTGTCTCCTTCTGCCTGTCGGCCTTTGTATGGAGGGCTTTGTCCCCCTGAAATCTCATTTTACGAAAAAAAGCGGCGGTTTCCCCTTTTCTCCGAAAAAATAACACAACATTTCTCAGAAAAATGTTGTGCGGCAGGATTCAAGGCAGAAGCCGGAGAAAACAGGGAGGTAAAAAATGCTGAATCTATCCGTAAGACCGGGCGAGTATCTCATGGTGGGAGAAAACGTAAAGATCGTCTTCGTAGGCGGAACGGGAAACAACATCCACCTGATGATAGACGCGCCGAGAGAGGTCAACATCGTCCGCAGCGCGGTGGCGGAGAAAGCGGGAGCCGTTCCACCCTCTCCCTATAAGAAAAAGACGCCGGTGTCCGACGCGGCGCAGCAGGAGATCATCCGCATTATCCGGGAGGATAAGAAGAAAGCGGGGGCGGCGAAGGCCGCAAGGTAAGAGGGCGGAAGAGCCCTGTCAAAAACGGAATATGGGGCTGCTATCCTGGGGGCGGTCCTTTATTCATAAAAACTGAATAGCAACCAAAAACAAAGCACGGGCCAAAGGCCCAAACGCTCCGAACGGATTCGGAGCGGAACGTAAAGGGAGGTACACTATGGTAGTACAACACAACTTAACAGCAATGAACTCCAACAGAATGCTGGGTCTGACCAGTTCTTCACAGGCAAAGTCCACCGAGAAGCTTTCTTCCGGCTACAAGATCAACCGTGCGGCTGACGACGCGGCAGGCCTGTCCATCAGTGAGAAGATGCGGAAGCAGATCAGAGGTCTGACTCAGGCATCCGCCAACGCGCAGGACGGCATCAGCGCAGTACAGACTGCAGAGGGCGCACTGAACGAAGTTCAGGATATGCTGCAGAGAATGAACGAGCTGGCAGTGAAGGCAGCAAACGGCACCAACTCCGAGAACGACCGCAGCTACATCCAGAACGAGATCGACCAGCTGACCACCGAGATTGACCGTGTGGCTGAGACCACCAAGTTCAACGAGACTTATCTGCTGAAGGGCGATAAGGATCTGGAGAAGGGGTATACCTACAGCTACAAGAATTTTGCAGCGGGGCAGAATGGAACGGCAAAGTTCAGTACAGACGACAGCACTAAACTGACGATTTCCGATCTTACCATCGCTGCACCTACCGAAGCCGGTCTGCAGGATGATATGAACGAGCTTTTGATGGCGTTCCGTGATCAAGGTGTCAAGATTACAAAGAGTATAGCGCTGAAAGCTGGTAAAACTGATGAATATGAAGCAGTTTATGAAATGGAATTGCTTGGTTCAGCAGCAGAGAAATTTGACGTAGTTGTTAAGGACAAAACAGCCGGAACATTTGAAATTAGGGATAAAGAAGGTAATCCTTTAGCTAGTCTTACTGCAACCGGCGGCCCTACTGACATGACTGCAGATGAAGATCATGTGGGACAGAGTGCCTCTGCGACCGTAATTGCAACCGACATCACGGCGGTGGAGTCTGACAAAGAGCAGGCTAAGTATTATGACAGGGATGGCAACGCAATTTCCGCAAATGCTCTGAGTAATTACTTTGTTGCTTCGACAGGTGACGATGGCACTGTGACTGTTGCAACAAAAACCGGTGCACCGCAGTTATACGATGCAGTAGGCAACAAAGTCAGTGCTGATGCAGCTGATGTTGCAGCCCTTCAGGATCTGACTGCCGCCCTCACGGTATCCCTCCATGTAGGCGCAGACGCTACCAGCAACAACCAGATCACCATGAACATCGACACCATGAGCGCAAAGGGACTTGGCGTAAATGGCCTGAAGGTGGACGGTGTGGATGACACCAACGCATTAAGCGCGATCGACACCATCAAGGAAGCCATCCAGAAGGTTTCCACTCAGCGTTCCGCACTCGGTGCAGTTCAGAACAGACTGGAGCACACCATCAACAACCTGGATAACGTCGTTGAGAACACTACCTCCGCAGAGAGCCAGATCCGTGATACCGATATGGCTACTGAGATGGTGAAGTACTCCAACAACAATATCCTGTCCCAGGCAGGCCAGGCAATGTTGGCTCAGGCAAATCAGGCAAACCAGGGTGTTCTGTCCTTACTTGGCTGATCGGGTTCATTGTAAAAGCAAAGGGTAAGGCAGTCATTTGAAAACAGTCATGCAATACGGCCGGACGAAACCGGCCAGAGCGGAAGACAGCATGGAAGACAGAAATGTTTTCCATGCTGTCTTCTTCGCTATGGGGCGGGTCTTGACGGATGAAAGTCTGTCTTGACATTGCACAGCTTTTTGCATAAAGTATTAGCAGAAACCATTTATGGATATTCTTTCGGGTGATGATTTGGCTGTTAATAAAGGGCCACAGGGGCGTTAATTCGTGTGAAAAAATTGTTGACGGAAATGCTGGTAAGTGCTAAGATAATTTACAGAAAAGGTGTTACCGTAAAGCAACGGTTCGTCTCAGTTATATGCTTATCAAAAAAGCAACCTAACTTTGGCTGGTGCGGTTGCTTTTTTGATGTTTTTTTATTTGCCATGGGGCGGATCTTGACGGATGAAAGTCTGTCTTGACATTGCACAGCTTTTTGCATAAAGTATTAGCAGAAACCATTTATGGATATTCTTTCGGTGATGATTTGGCTGTTAATAAAGGGCCATAGATGGTTTTGCATGGCAGTGTTCCACCGTCATGCCAGAAGTTTCAATGGGAATTGGTATATGTAGTCAGGTTTAAGGAGAGACAATGCGGGATTCAGCGATAGAAATGGCGAAAAGACTGTTAGTGGACAGTATATGGAAGAGCGCTAATCTTGAAGGATTGGGAACGACTTTTCCTAAAACAGAGGCTATATTGGCCAATGTGACAACCACAACAAAGACAGAAGAAGTTTTGTTTATCATAAACATGAAAAGAGCGTGGCAATTTTTGCTGGATCATCTGGATTGTGACAATAATCTCATGCTGCTCAGAGAATATAATAAAATTGTCGGAGAACTGTTATTTCATTATGCAGGTGAAATCCGAACAATACCAGTACAGATAGGTGGTACTTCATGGGAACCGGAAATGCCTCACACGGGAGTTATTATAGACACGCTGGAAAGCATTGAACAAATAGAAGATGTTGAGTTGAAAGCCTTAAAATTTTTTTGTTATGTTGCGAGAGCACAGATGTTCATTGACGGAAATAAACGTGTGGCACAGCTTATTGCTAATAAAGTATTGATCCAGAACAATATAGGCATTTTTCAGATTCCGATTGAAAAACTGGAAGAATTTAGGGCTATGTTAATAGAGTTTTGCGAAACTGGCAATGATGAAGGGATAATTGGTTTTATGCAGACGTGGTGTATTAAAAGAATCTGCGCCAGCGAGGGATAAGGCTTTAATGTTATAAAAATTATATTCTATAAGAGAATTGGATGAGGTGTTGGAATATATATTAGGTCATATTTGTTTCATGGTTTGCTGCATCATTGCTGCACCATTTGGGAAGAGGCTTGACGTGACAAGATTATAAATAATACTCAATAAGCAAAAGCACTCAACAGCGGCCAGTAACAAAGCTTGCAGCACCCGCCTTTCAGGCGTGCAAGTAATAAAGGCCCCTAGGGGGGCCAAATCAAACCACCACTTGAAGTAGTGGCTGGTGAATAGCACAGAGCGACAGCTTAATGTAGGAACAACAGCACAGCTAAAGGTTATAGACGTCCGGCAGAAAGGGAAATTTTTATGACCCAAAATTTTTTGGAAAAAGAATCGATATCGGCAAATAAGAAATTGCGTCGGCTGCAGTTGATTCTTATCGCAATTTTTATCGCAGCCTTTGCGATCATTTATTTTGGGGTGGGCGACGAACTTTTTGATTTCAGCGATGAGAGGACGAAACTGATCGCCGCCGTGTTACTTGGCGGAATGGGAATCATGCTGGTTTCTACCCTTCTAACCCTGATCCTCACCATGCGGCCAGCAAAAAATGGAAAAAATCTGCTGCTTCCTTTAGAGGAAACGACGCCCAAGAAGGCGGCGGAGATCATCAACCGGGAAGTGGCCGAGGGAAAAATTCTGTATGAGGGGACACGGGATTATAATACCCCCATAAAGCATGACACGCGGGTTTTGCTGACTCCCTCCTACCTGCTGCTGATCGGATACAGCATGGAAAAAATAAGGGCGATTCCCTGTGATCGGATTCTGTGGATTGGCGCCCAGACAGGCTATAAGGGAGGGCCATATTATGCCCGTCTGATTATCTTTACGCGGGAAAGAATGCTGGATTGTGACGTAAACGATATTGGGCAGGCAAAACGGATTGCCGAGGAACTGTACCACTACATTCCAAATGTGTTCCGTGATCTCGAATGGCAAGACGATAACTTCCCACATATGCTTGAAAAACTGTATCGGCAAGACCGTGGCAGATTTCTGGCGTTGTACGAAGAAGCAAAAGGAAAAGCTAATCTATAGAAGCGTTTGTCATGGCCGCTGGGATTATCTGTTTTCACGGTCATAAGATCGCCCCTTCAAATACCGTTTTAGCAGTTCAAAAAGGCTTGTCCGGCGGTACAGCACTGTGCCTTTTAACAGGTTATAGAGCTGCGTAATCTCGGCTTCCTCCTCTGCAAAATCCCCGCAAAATATCGGTCATAGGCGCAAAGCTGGTATTCTTTCTGCGGGGTCAGATCGAATTTTCCTCTGTTACACTTGCCTTTTGTTCATATTAAGAATGCTGATGGTAATGAATATCACTGTGGACACGGCAGCTGTAACGATTGCTTCCATATACGCTTCGGCTTCTTCCACTCCGGACAGCAGGAAATTAGTTTTCATGAGCAGGACGGGCGAATATGTTTTTACTTTTGGCATAACGCTCAACAGATAAGCAAACGCAGCCATTCCGCCGGTACACAAGGTAACGCTGGTATTATTTTGCAGTAGTGACGAAAATAAGACGATGAGGCTGAGGATCCACACGCCAAACAACCACCACATGGCTGCCGCCAAAAGTAAATGATCTGTCTGTCCGTTGTCCCAAAAATAAGCAGTATAGCCGCAGGTAACCGCAAAGCAAAGTCCATAGCCCAATGTCCACAGGAATAAAAGCAGTACGGTTTTCGCCAGTACGACCTTATATCTTGACAGACCCTTTGTGAGTGCGAGCAGTAATGTCCCGGATTTGTATTCCTTTGTAAAACTGTCGCTAAAAATCAGCACAAAGGCGATCAACGCCATCGGAATATTCTTAAAAAATTGCGTCCATGAGGCAAACGCATCCACTTGAACATTTGTGACGGTCAATCCGCTTTCCGCTAAAGAGTCAGAAAACATTTCCATCATCCACGGCGTCAGTTTTGCGATTGCAGGATTCATTACGCCGAACAGGGAAAACAACAGCACAAGGATTATAAGCTTGCCCGTCCGTGCGGTTTCCAGATATTCCTTTTTCATAAGCGCAAACAGCGTCTTCATTTCGTCACCTCCAAAAAAAGCGATTCAAGCGTCGGTTCGATTCGCTCGATCCTCTGTACAGGTATTCTGTTCTCGGCAATATAGCGCATAATGTCAAAGAAACGCTCCTTGCTTCCATGAAAAGTAAGCGAATTTCGTTCTGTGGCCTTGAGGTCGCCAAATGCTTTTATCAATGTGCTGGCAGTTTCTTTTTGCTCCGTTTCGATGATAAATCCGTCCGATGGCCGCATACTTCTTAATTCTGCAATCGTTCCCTGCATGGCGATTCTGCCATTGTCCAGAAATGCGGCTTCGGTGCAGATACGCTCCACATCGGAAAGAATGTGCGTGGAAAAAAGGATTGTAGTCTGTTCCTTTGCCGCAAGAAGTATATCCAGTATTTCTTTGCGGCCGACAGGATCAAGAGCTGATGTAGGTTCATCGCAGATGAGAAGCTTTGGTCGGTTCAGCAGCGCCTGCGCAATCCCCAGCCGCTGTTTCATGCCCCTTGAAAATCCTTTGATACGGTGCCGCTCCTGCCCAAGACCTACCAGCTCTAACAGCTCATTACTTCTCGTCACAAGATCAGTTTTATCCATTCCGCTGATTTCTCCGCAAAAATGCAGATATTCAAGGGGCGTCATATATGGATAATATTCTGGCACATCGGGCAGATAGCCGATGTGCCGGTTTGTGCGCGTCTGCCCGAAATGCACCTTTTCTCCCATAACGTAAATCTGCCCGCTGTCCGTTTGCAGAAGCCCAAGGATCGTTTTCATCGTAGTTGTTTTCCCTGCGCCGTTTCTGCCGATAAAACCAAAGATACTATGCTCCGGCACGGACAGGTCAAGCCCGCGCAGTACTTCTTTACTGCCAAAACTCTTTTTCAAATCCCGTATTGCCAGTATTTCCATGCTAAATGTCCTCTTTTCCAAACAGGAAGTACAGGATCGGGCCGATAAACTCCATGCCGATGATTGCCACCACAAGCCATAAAGTGCGGGTTCCTCTTTTGTATGTTTTGTGGGTCAGAATATGGTACAGCGTGTAACAAAGAAGGGCAAACTGCACGATTGCAAGCGGGATGATGAAAGGGAGAAATTCTATAATTTTTTCCATTTTATTTTTAATCCTTTCTAAAAGTTTCTACACAGAAGCCCTTATACCCACAGTGCGTGCAGGTGAGCTTTCTCAGGGTTGGGGTATGTCTCGCCCAAAACGCCTCTTTCAAATTGGGTTTAAATACCTCGTGACACTGGGGACAGATATATGCTACCCTTGAAAAATAGTACCTTGTCACCCAGATCCCATAGGGAATGACCAACAGACCATAGAGGACGAAAGGCCACCATATCCCCGTCATGATCCAGAGGATGATCGAGCCCCACTGAAAGATACTAAAGGGGATTCCTGTGATTAACAGGATAGCATGAAAGCGTTTCATTTCCTTTTTGTTTTCCAACTGATAAGCTATATCACCGATAGATTCGATGGAAAAATTGGAAACACTTTTTAACGCCCGCCGGATCCCGCTAAGCACTTCGAGCTTCGACTGCCGTTCTTTGATTTCCTCAGAAAGTGCCTGCTCCTGCTGCTCCAAAAGAACAGAGATCACATTTCCGGGATCGGCCTCGCTGAGCAGTTCTCCAATGCTGTTTATGGAGAGCCCGGCGTCACGGAGAAAGCAGATGATCTTCATTCGCTTGAGGTCATCTTCCGAATAAAGCCGTCTGCCTCCCTCGGAGAGTTCGCTGGGCGTCAATATACCGCGGGTATCGTAATACTGAACGGTTCGGACAGATACGCCGCAGAGCTTCGCCATTTCTCCTGTCGTGTATTTTGACATAGCTTTTACCTCCTTTCGCCCTTCATTCTACTTCATTACGCAGCGTCACAAGCAATACCTTGCGCAAGGGGATTTTTGTAAATTTCATAAAGTTTCTCCTTATAGGCTATTTTTGCCCAGTTTTGCCTTATTGTGCAAACTTATTTCTTATCTCGCTTTGAGCAGGTTAACGAGGTAGCATAATCAACAACATAATTTTGATTGAAAAAGGGGGATATTCTCTGTATAATATTCTTAAGAGCTGTAAGGAGGTGGTATTCTTGTCTATGACAGAAGAACAGCGTGCAGTTCTGCATGAACAGGATTTGCAGAGACTAAGAGGCTTCCGCTTGATGGACGATGATTTTTTGTCTGCTTTTTTCAGAGATAATATTGAGGATACAGAGTTTGTTTTACGGATTATTTTGGATAAGCCGGGATTAAAAGTGCAAAGTGTCCATGCACAGCACGAGTTGAAGAATCTGAATGGGCGTTCCGCGAGGCTTGATGTCCATGCAATAGAGGATAACGGAGCCGAGGCGGATATTGAAATTCAGCGTGATGACCGTGGGACGGGATTTAAGAGAGCGAGATATAACAGCAGCCTTTTAGATGCGTCTATTCTAAAACCGGGGCAGAAGCCAGAGGAATTGCCGGAAACTTATGTGATTTTTATTACTGAAACGGATGTGATCGGAAAAGATAAAGCGATTTATCCGATAGAAAGATATATTTTGATTGATGGAGAGTACATTCCGGTTAATGACGGTGCGCATACTATTTATGTGAACGGGGCAAAGCAGGGGAACAAAACACAACTTGAAAAGCTGATGCACGACTTTTCCTGCATCAAAGCAGACGATATGTATTTTTCACAATTAGCAGCGAAAATGCGGTTCTTTAAAGAAGATGAGAAAGGGGTGGAAGTTATGTGCCGGGTTATGGAGAAAATGAGGGACGAGACCGAGTTGGCTACAAGGATTGAAAATGCTCTTGAGATGATTAAGGGTGGCAAACTTTCTTTTGAAGATATTGCGCAATATTCGGGGTTATCTTTGGAGAAAATTAAGGAACTTGCAGAGAAGAAAAGCGCATAATATTCGCAAATAAAATAGCGAGGTAGGGATAAGACCATTTTACTGAAAATAATTCGGTAGAATGGTCTTTTTTGATTAAAAACCTTTGACAAGTTGCAACAGGATATGCGAAATTATATGCAGAAGATCCGAAAGGAAGGGTATCGTAACTTCATAACAGGGAGGATATATGAAACACAAAGCGGTTATTTTTGATCTGTATGAAACGCTAATTACGGAATGGGGTCATAAAAAGTATACTAAAAATGATATGAGCGCCGATTTAGGCGTAGAAAGAGAAATTTTTGATATGTACTGGGATGAAAAAGAGCAGGAACGATATGTGGGAGAAATCAACTTTGAAGATTCCATATTATATGTTTGTAAAAGCTGTGGAAAATGTATCGATAATTTGATGCTGTCCAGTGTTGTTGATAAAAGAATAAAAACAAAATCAGCATGCTTTGAATATGTGCTTCCGGATATATTTCAGCTGTTGAGGAATTTGAAAGCGATGGGGTTAAAAACTGCGATTGTTAGTAATTGTTCTGCAGACGAGGTGAAAGTACTAAAAGAATCGGAAATATAAAAATATTTTGATGAAATAATATTATCTTTTGAAGTACATATGAAGAAGCCGGATCCCTGTATCTATGAAGAAGCCGCCAGGCGATTAGGAGTTGCTTTCAACGAGTGTGTATTTGTGGGTGATGGAGGAAGCAATGAACTTGCGGGAGCAAAAGCTGTTGGAATGAAGGCAATTCAGGCAAAATGGTACACGAATCAACATCCCTACAAGCGTGAAAATATAGCTGATTTTTCTGTGGCAGAAGAACCACTGGATATCATCAAATATATTGAATAGTTTCAAGAATACTACCTCGGAATAATCAATCCCATGATGGCAATTCTCTATTTTCGGAGAGCTGTTGTTTGTTTTGTGACAAAGAAATATTTTGTGAGTGAAAATTTTTAATGACAAAAATGTCACTTCATAGTATAATAAAGTCACTTAGAAAAAGAGGTACACAGATGAATTTGGGGAAAGAAACAGAAACGCTTGAATTTAAAAAAACAACCGGAGAAATGAAAGAAGCAATGATCTCTATATCCTCCATTTTAAATAAACATGGGGTGGGAACGCTTTATTTTGGCGTGAAGCCAAACGGCGATGTCTGTGGCCAAGATGTTTCAGAGTCATCGCTTCGTGATGTTTCAAGGACTGTTTATGAAAATATAAGACCACAGATATATCCTGTTGTTGAAGAAGTAGAGATGTGTGGAAAACATCTGATCAAGGTTGAATTTAATGGAGATAATACGCCATATTCCGCAGCAGGACGTTATTATTTAAGAACGGCGGACGAAGACCGTGAGGTTACACCGGAAGAACTAAAGAATTTTTTTGTATCAAATGAGTATAAAGAAAAATGGGAGAAAACTGCATCTTCAGCCACTGTAAAACAGATTGACAGGACTGCCGTAAAATCCTTTTGGCAAAAAGCGGTTTTAGCGGGACGTATGCCGGATGGAAGATATACCTGCCCGATGATTCTCAAAAGGTATGGCCTGCTTAATGGAGATAACCTAAACCATGCCGGAGAATATTTATTTGGCAATACTCAGCCGGTTACACTAAAAGCTGCTGTATTCGCTACAGATGAAAAGCTTACATTTATTGATATGAAGCATTTTGAGGACAATATTTATAATTTACTTGATATTGCTGAAAATTATGTCCTTCAGAATATGAAATGGAGGAGTGAAATAATCGGAACCCAAAGAGAAGAGATTCCGGAAATTCCGGTTGCCGTGATCAGAGAGGTGCTTTCTAACAGCTTTGCTCACGCAGTTTATAATGAACATACAAATCATGAGATATGCATCCATCCGGGAATGATAACATTTTATAGTCCCGGGGAATATGCGAGCAATTACAAACCGGAGGAATACATAAAAGGAAACAAAGAATCCGCAATACGGAATGCCATAATTTCAAAAATTTTATATTTAAATAAATCTATTGAACAATTTGGCAGTGGATTTAAAAGAGTGGACAGTTTGTGCAGAGATGCAGAAATTCGATATTCCTACGAAATGCTGGAACATGGATTTAAGTTCATCCTATACAGACCTCAGTATAAAAGTGACATTTACAATGTCACTTTAGATGTCACTTTGAATGGAACAGAAATGTCGGTGCTTGCTATTTTAAGACAAAAACCAGATTCTTCAAGGAATGAAATTGCAGAAAAAATATCAAAAACTGTCAGGACAGTGCAGAGAGCGTTGGATTCATTGAGAGAAAAGGGATATATCCGCAGAGTCGGATCGAAGCGTGAAGCCAAATGGGAAGTGCTGAAATAAGTGTGTATGTTTAAAGATTGTAAAAGACTTTGAAAATTGTATAATTGCATAACGTGCGAAAATATGGCACAATTCCATTGCAAAACGTGAAAAATGCTTCCGCAAGTATGCCGCAAAACGTGAATCCGGAAAGGGCTGAAAGCGCGGAGCGGATTTGCGATACCGAATCAAACGGGCCAAAAATAGTCAGCGCGGATGAGCGCAGACAGGTCCTCTGGACGTGGTTTGGGGTAAAATCAGAGTATACTCATTTTTTCTCTTTTTTCATAAACCGGAATCCTGTATAGTATTGCTATCGGGAGCGCGCCTGAAGAAAATGAGAATAAAAGGAGAAGACCATGAACAGAGATAAATTATTAAGACAGTGGTTACCGGAGAGCATTTCGCTAAACCCCATTGGAAGAAATGCCGAGGAAATTTGGATTGAGGAATTTGACAAAATATATCTTCAGTTTTTTGACAGCGTAATGGAAATTCAGAAAGCGGATATTTCCTCGCTCCGGGGGTTTGGAGAACTGACAGAGAACCAGCAGCCGGAATATGCTTCTTTCCATGAATTTATCACGGAAACCTTTGCCGATGACAAAGAAAACTATTGGAAAAACTGGAGAGAGCTCTTCGACACCTCCCTGATGACGAAAGAATTTTTTGACACATACTATGAAAAAATGCTCTATTACAGCAGATATTGTGAAGAACAGCGCTATTTTACAAACAACAGCCTGTTTTTTGGGAATATGGTCATTATGGACCATTCGGTCGGATTTATGGACTGGAGCAGAGCGGCGGTTACGGATTGGCTGCTGGATTTCGCCTGCATGGATCTCCACCGTCCGTATTTCCTGATCCCGGAAAAATTAGCGCCATATTTACGGGAACGGGGAATTGAAGCAGAAAATTTCAGGGAGCGTTTTCTGTGTATGGCGTATTACAAGGGATTGGATGGGCTGCGCTGGCACGCATCCATACAGGATGATACGTCCTGCAAAACGATCATGGAGTCCATCGGCAAATTGGAGAAACGCATAGAGAATCTGCAGGTGAAAGCATGAAATACGAAAACGCAAATAACATTCTGCCGCCGGATTTGGTCAACGAAATCCAAAAGTATGCCGCAGGAAGATTATTGTACATTCCGCAAAAAGAAGAACCGATGGCATGGGGGAGTCTCTCCGGCGCAAGACAAAAACTGCGGAAACGGAATCAGCGCATTTACGACGAGTACAGAAATGGAAAAGGCGTCGGGGAACTCTCGGAGCAATATTTTTTGTCCGTAGACTCGATCCGTAAAATTGTATACGGTATGAACCAGAGCAGACTTTCCTTTTTGCCGACGCTGGAAAATGCGCTTCAGTACAATCAGGCGGGACTTGCTGAGGAATGGCTGCGTATCTGTTATATGAAAAAGCTGTATGGAGAGCAGTCTTATCCGGAAGAATGGATATGCGACGGGCTGATAAACATGCCTCTGCGTCTCATCGATGACGTGGACAAGGGGACATTGCATCAATCGGAGAACATGCCGTTTATCGTCTGTTTCAGAAAAGGACGTTTTTATTATCAGGGCAGCAGAGAATTTTTCACATCTCTGAAAAGCCGGCATGTCGCAGCTTATCCGGCGTATGTTTTTGTGCCGGATAAACAGGAATATGACCGTTATGCGTTTCACTATGGAAGGCATTTTCACTGTATCCAGTTTAGGAGCGGGTATGGAGAAAAAGGGCCGTGATCGGGAACTGTTGGCCTTATGCTGCCGCACCGGTCTGAAATTGGCACAGAAAGGCAAAATCGGGAGCGCGGCTTCCCGCTGTACTTCACGGGTGAATGTCCTTTCCCCAACGCGCTGGCTGCGCAGAACGCCGTGGACACGGTGCGGTATAAAATTTTCCAGAAAACTCTTGACAACTCCATGCTGGATAGACTAATATGCAACCATGGAAACAACAATTTTCAAAGGCTGTGACGAAGAGGAGTACGCATGGCCCCTTGCCAGAGAGGACGGCTGCCGGAAGGCGCTGAGAGGCCGTTTGAAGGAAGGAATGCGGAAGGTGGCTTCCGAGCCGGAGGGCTCAAAGCTGGCAAAACGCCGGCCGATCAGGGATCGGTCTGGGAATACGTCTGCCGGACCGTAAGCTCTCCCGTTTTATCCCCGTTACCGGATAGGACTTTGCAGGAAGTCCCCGAGACGGTTCCCTGTGAAAGGAACCGGGAACAAAGGTGGTACAGCGTTTATGACGCCCTTTGCCGATGCAGTAAGATCGGCAAAGGGTGTTTTCGATTGCCGGCCGATAAAAAGGGGAACACGCGCAATACCACTGTTCTGCATCAGATCTTAGGGCATAAACGATACCCGAAAACGGAAAGGAGCAATCAGACGATGAGCAGAGAACTGGCAAAAACCTACGATCCTAAAGGACTGGAGGACCGCATTTACCAGAAATGGCTGGACAAAAAATACTTTCACGCCCAGGTGGATCCTTCCAGAAAACCCTTTACTATTGTGATCCCGCCCCCAAACATCACGGGACAGCTTCACATGGGCCACGCGCTGGACAATACCATGCAGGATATTCTGATCCGCTTTAAGAGGATGCAGGGGTATAACGCCCTCTGGCAGCCCGGAACGGACCATGCTTCTATCGCTACCGAAGTCAGGATCATTGAGAAACTGAAAGAGGAAGGGATCGATAAGCACGACCTTGGCAGGGAAAAGTTTCTGGAGAGAGCATGGGCATGGAAAAAAGAGTACGGCGGCCGCATTATCTCCCAGTTAAAAAAGATGGGCTCTTCCTGTGACTGGGACAGGGAACGCTTCACCATGGACGAAGGCTGCAACCGGGCCGTGACGGAAGTCTTTGTAAAAATGCATGAGAAAGGCTATATCTACAAGGGCTCCCGCATCATAAACTGGTGCCCTGTCTGTAATACCTCTATCTCCGACGCGGAGGTGGAGTATCAGGAACAGGCCGGCCATCTCTGGCATATCAAGTACCCTGTGATGAAGGAGGACGGCACACCCAGCGATACGGAATTTCTGACCTTCGCCACGACCCGCCCCGAAACCATGCTGGGCGATACCGCGGTGGCGATTCATCCCGAGGATGAGCGTTACAGTCATCTCGTGGGAAAGAGCGTGATGCTGCCGATCATGAACCGGGTGATTCCCATTGTCACGGATACGTATGTGGACAGGGAATTTGGGACCGGTGTGGTAAAGATCACCCCCGCCCATGACCCCAACGACTTTGAGGTGGGAAAGCGTCATAACCTCCCTGTGATCAACGTGATGAACGACGACGCCACCATCAACGAAAACGGCGGCAGATATGCGGGGATGGACCGTTACGAGGCGAGGAAGGCCATCGTGGAGGAACTGGACCGTCTGGGACTTCTGGTAAAGATTGAGGATTATTCCCATAACGTCGGCACCCACGACCGCTGCAAGACCACGGTGGAACCTCTTGTGAAGGAGCAGTGGTTCGTAAAGATGGACGAACTGATCAAGCCCGCTGTAGAAGCGGTGAAAAAGGGCGAGATCAGACTGATTCCGGAGCGGATGGAAAAGACGTATTTCAACTGGACCGACAATATCAGGGACTGGTGTATCAGCCGACAGCTCTGGTGGGGCCACAGGATCCCGGCATATTACTGTGCGGACTGCGGGGAAGTCACGGTGGCGGCGGAAATGCCGAAGGCGTGTCCGAAGTGCGGCTGCGTGCACCTGACCCAGGATCCCGACACGCTGGACACCTGGTTTTCTTCCGCGCTCTGGCCCTTTGAGACTCTGGGATGGCCGGATAAGACCGAGGATCTTCAGTATTTTTATCCTACAGACGTGCTGGTCACGGGCTATGACATTATCTTCTTTTGGGTTATCCGGATGATCTTTTCCGGATATGAACAGATGGGAGAGAAGCCGTTTAAGACGGTGCTCTTCCATGGCCTTGTAAGGGACAGCCAGGGAAGAAAGATGTCAAAATCTCTGGGGAACGGCATTGATCCGCTGGAGATCATCGACAAGTACGGCGCGGACGCCCTGCGTCTGACGCTGATTACGGGGAACGCACCCGGAAACGATATGCGTTTCTATTACGAGAGAGTGGAAAACAGCAGGAACTTTGCCAACAAGGTGTGGAACGCTTCCCGCTTCATCCTGATGAACATGGACGGAAAGCAGGTGACCGAGCCCGCCGCGTCCGCTCTGCAGCCGGTGGACAAATGGATCCTGTCCAGACTGAATATGCTGGTGAAGGATGTCACCGACAACATGGAGAATTTTGAGCTGGGAATCGCAGTGCAGAAGGTCTATGACTTTATCTGGGACGAATTCTGCGACTGGTATATCGAGATGGTGAAGCCGCGTCTGTACAGCACGGACGATGCCGCCAGCCAGAACGCGGCGCTCTGGACCTTAAAAACGGTTCTGATCGACGCCCTGAAGCTGCTGCATCCTTATATGCCCTTTATCACCGAGGAAATTTTCTGTACGCTCCAGAGCGAGGAGGAAAGCATTATGATCAGCCGCTGGCCGGAATATACCGAGGCGCGCTGCTTTGCGAAGGAGGAAAATGACATTGAGACCATCAAGGCGGCAGTTCGCGGCATCCGGAATGTGCGAAGTGAGATGAATGTCGCACCGGGCCGGAAGGCGGCAGTCTTTGTCGTCAGCGAGGATCAGGAGATCCTGCGGACCTTTACCGAAGGCAGGCTGTTCTTTGCCTCTCTGGCGAATGCCAGCGACGTTACCATCGTGGACGGGGCCGGGGAGAAGATGCCGGACAAGGTGGATCAGGATGCGGTATCCGTGGTGATCCCGGGGGCCACGCTGTACATTCCTTTTGCGGAGCTGGTAGAT
This sequence comes from uncultured Acetatifactor sp., assembly GCA_947627535.1. Lineage (GTDB taxonomy): Bacteria > Bacillota > Clostridia > Lachnospirales > Lachnospiraceae > Acetatifactor. The sequence continues at coordinate 116,730 of CANQWM010000004.1, read as the reverse complement.
ATCGCGCAGGAGATTCAGCGCCTTGAGAAGGAGAAGAACCGTCTGGAAGGAGAGCTGAAGCGCGTAAACGGGATGCTGTCCAATGAAAAATTTATCTCCAAGGCGCCGGAGACCAAGATCGCCGAAGAGAGAGAGAAGCTGGAGAAATATACCCGGATGATGGAACAGGTGGACGCAAGGCTGGAGAAGCTGCAGGGGAAATGATGGAGCCCCAAACGGAAACATGATTTTTGCGTAATAGCAGCAGTATTTCGGAGGTATGAATATGAAAAAGCGACTGCTTGGAAAGACAGGGCTTCTTGTCAGTGAAATAGGCTTCGGCGGCGAGTGGCTGGAGCGTCATCCGAAAGAGGAATCCACAGCGCTTCTTCGGTATGCGGGGGAGCAGGGGATCAACATCATCGACTGCTGGATGCCGGATCCGAAATCCAGGGATATCATCGGGGAGGCGATGCGGGGCAGCAGGGAAAGGTGGTATGTGCAGGGGCATCTGGGCTCGGTCTGGCAGAACGGCCAGTATGTGCGCACCAGAGATATGAAGTATGTGAAGCCTGCATTTGAAGATCTGCTCCAGAGACTGCAGACAGATTACATTGACATCGGAATGATTCATTACGTGGATTCGGAGGAGGAATGGAAGGCGCTTCAGGACTCTGCGTTTTTGGATTATGTAAAGGAACTGAAGGCAAAGGGAACGATCCGCCATATCGGGATGAGCTCTCATAATCCGAAAACCGCGAAGCTGGCCGTGCAGTCCGGGTACATAGAGATGATCCTTTTCAGCGTCAACCCTGCCTTCGACATGCTGCCCGCCGATGAGGATCTGGACAATCTGCTCTCGGAAGGGTATCAATACGATCAGGAGCTTGCCGGCATTGACGCTGACAGAGCGCAGCTGTACAGGCTGTGCGAAGAAAACAACGTGGGGATCACGGTTATGAAGGGGTTTGCAGGGGGAAGGCTGTTTGACAGAGAGCGCTCGCCGTTCGGGGTAAGCCTTACGCCGGTGCAGTGTATTCATTACGCGCTCACGCGGCCCGGAGTATCCTCCATATTATGCGGATTTGACACCAGGGAACAGGTGGATGAGGCCGTGGGGTATGAATGCGCCGCGGAGGCGGAGAAGGATTATGCTTCCGTGCTCGCGAGTGCGCCGCTGCATTCCTACAGAGGGGAATGTACCTACTGCGGACACTGTAAACCGTGCCCGGCAAAGCTGGACATTGCCATGGTCAACAAATTTTACGATCTGGCGGCGATGCAGCCCAAGGTGCCTGCGACGGTCAGCTCCCATTATAAGATGCTGGAGCATACGGCTTCCGAATGTATACAGTGCCGGGCCTGTGAAGCCAGATGTCCATTCGGCGTTCCTGTGGCGGAGAGAATGCAGAAGACGGCGGAGCTGTTCGGGTGTTAAGCTTCCTGCGGGCTGCGCTTTTGGAGGAGGACGCACAGGAAAAGCGTCGGAAATACTTTGAGATCGTGGAGGAATATTGAGGAATGTTCAGGGATGATTTAAGTCTTTTTATGGTCGGTCAACTGGGCGATATGGCAAAAAATGTAGCGAGAAAATCCGCGGATAACATTGCTAACAGGGCGCATAATCCCTTCAGCCTGTTTGAGGGCAGGGAAGAAAAATATATGGCTGTGGGCAGAAGTCTGGATTCCCAGCTGGGGACAAGACTGCAGAAGATAGCTTTCTACTGCGCAAGATATACCTATGGGTTTGTCAATGTCCCCAATATCGTGGTCATGGACGAAAATACAGAAGGGCTGACGGTTGAGACGCTGTCTTATCCTGTTGAGAATGGAATGACCCAGTGCCTGTATTGGGGCGGCCGGGCGGAAGATCGTCTGAGCGTTTCCTGCAGGCGCAGTCTCAGTGCGTCGCCGGAGCGCCTGGACGGAAAGGTATATCGGTTTGGGGGTGCGGAAATTCAGGAAAAAATTCAGGAAATCAAAGGGATCATTCACGGCCAGGGTGGAAAGATGCCGATGGACCTGTTTTATCTGGACCCGGATGAGAATGCGCACACATATGAGATAAAAGCCGGCGGAAATCTTGATACAAAGAATAAGGTTGAAAACAGAAATGAAGTGATGCGCCTTGAAAAGGTTTTTTCCATGTTTGGGAACAATGTTTCAAAGTTCGCAACCTGCTATAACAACAGGGGTGAGGGCAGCGATCCTGACGGCGCTATCTTCGGCCTGCTGGATGGGGCGCACAAGGTGGTTGGCCGTCATTTCTGGGAGGAAGTTTTACCTCTGGCCGAGGTTTCCTACGATGAATTTATTGCGTTGTATGCCGACGCATTTGTAAAAGCGAGAGTGAGGGATATCATTGCAAACGGGAACTAGCTGTTCACTTGTAAACGGCGACTGCCTGGAATATATAAAAGGCATTCCGGATAAATCCGTCAACCTGATCCTTACCGACCCGCCCTATAATATTGCGCAGTACTCCACGGGGAATATTCCGCTGCCGGGCAGAAGCGCGGTCAACAACGATCTCGGGGAATGGGATTTAAAGGAAATAGACCCTTTTGATTTTGTGGAAGATTTCAAACGGATCTTAAAGCCGGACGGAAACATTTTTATTTTTACAAGCTATAATTTGATCGGGAAATGGCACGAGGCCTTTGACCCTGAATTTGATACATTTCAGTATTTCATCTGGCATAAAACGAATCCCATGCCGAAGATCTTTAAGAATGGATTCCTGAACAGCTGTGAGATGATTGTGTGTTTATGGAATAAGAAACATAAGTGGAATTTCACCACCCAGAATGAGATGCATAATTTTTTTGAGTGTCCTATATGTATGGGAAAGGAACGCCTGAAGGAACCCAGGCATCCGTCTCAGAAGCCCTTAAAGCTGCTTCGCCACTTAATAGCAACGGCCAGCAGCGAGGGCGACATGGTCTTTGATCCCTTTATGGGCGTCGGTTCTACCGCGGCGGCGGCCAGGCAGCTCAACAGAAATTTTATTGGCTGTGAGATCGACCCCGTCTTTTTTGAGGCGGCCAAACGCAGAATAGAGACGATGGAGACCTAATAGTTCGTGATGACAAGATGTTCGGCGGCACGGTCGTTTCTGTTCATGAAGCTGACCATATATTTTTTGTCAAAGCTTGTGATATGGAAATCCTTCTTATAAAGATCATAGATGAAATCTGTGTTCTTTATGATGAGCAGTATCTTGGCAGGGGTGCGTTTTAAACACTGGCAGAGCCGCGTCTGCTCCTCGCGGCCGAACTTGTTTTGAGCGTAAGTGGAGAAGTCTGTATCGTAAGGCGGATCAAGGAAGATATAGTCATCCCCGCTCACATGCAATCCGTCCAGGAAAACTTCAAAATCCTCGCAGAAGATTTCGGCGCTTTTCAGTTTTTTTGTCATTTCGTCGGATAACAGATAGTCCGCCTTTTTTTGAAAATCCTTTCGGTTATAGGATATGCCGCCATAGGGAACGTTAAATTCCCCGTTCTTATTGTAGCGGAACATGGAGGAGTAGCAGTATTCCCGGATGAAGAAAAATACGGCGGCCTGGCGTCCGCGGCTCTGCCCGGACATGTGGTTTAACAGATATCTGATATACATGTAATACGCCGATTTTATGGCGGATTCCATATTATCCAGCCTGTCGCTGTCTGAAATGGCTCCGTTTTCCTGTTCCAGCTTTTTGGAACGCGAGATTTTTCCGGCGAGATTTTTCTTAAGCTCTCCGAGAAAGATTTTTTCGTATCCTTCGGCCAGCGAGGAGAAAAAAGCATTGTGCCCGGCGATAAAATCATCCACGGCAATCTCTCCATGGTAGAGCTGTAAGATCTCATCGGTATGTCCGTCAACGAAAGCGCTCAATGAACGAAACTCCTCTGTCTCCAGCCGCAGATATCGGATCAGGTCGGCGTCCCTTTCCCTGGCACAGGTATATAAGTTGATCAGCTCGGTGGATTTGTCGTTGATGCAGCATTTTTCGGCGTCCGTATCGAAGAACACCGCACCGCCGCCTACGAACGGCTCAATAAAGCGCCCGGTGTAGGCGGGAGTGAATTTTCTGATGACGGGAAGTTCTTTTTCCTTGCCGCCGGGCCATTTAAGAATTGTTTTCATAAACGCCGTCCCTTCGTAAATGTACTGAGAATGTACGAAATCAGAATAACATAGTTGAGGTTCAAAAACAACAAAATAATCTGTAATTTGGGACTTCCTATTTTTAGAAAATTGTATTATAATAAGGGGCAGGGATGACATGTCCCGTCATTGAATCAGGAAAGCACATCAAAGAAAGGTCTTGTTGTAATTCCCGTTTCAGTTTAAGGAAGAACGAAGCTGTTTTCAAAATCAGGAGGAATGTATGAGAGAAAAGTATGAATCACTGGCGCTGCTGCAATTAAAGGAGCTGGCGAAGGTGCGTGGCCTCAAGGGCACGTCGACAATGAAAAAGGCGGAACTTGTGGAAGCCATGCTTGCGGAGGACGAACGGCTGAAGAAGCTGGAACAGGAGAATGCAAAGAAGACAAGCGCTCCCGCCCCCGAGACTCAGACAGCCCGGCAGTCCGGTGAAGACGGCGCCCCCGGAGCAGCCGGTGCGTCAAGGAAGTCCGCGTCTTACGGCACGGCCGGAAGGGGCCAGCGCCCGGGCGGCCAGCGCAGGGGAAACGCCGTGCGAAACGAAACGGTATATCGGGCGGAAGGCGCGGCTTTGAAACCGGAGGATGCGTCCAGGACGGACGGCACCCCCAGGACGGAAAGCCCATCCAGGCCGGATGACGCCCCCAGAGCGGAGAGTGGCTCCAGAACGGATGGCGCCCCGGCGGAGGGGGCCGCTTCGCCTGCGGTGAGAACCCGCACACCGGAAGTGTACGATGAAAAGACATATCCCAGGGAGCTTGACAGCGGGGAGGAGGCCAGCGGGATCCTGGAGGTCATGCCGGACGGCTATGGTTTTATCCGCTGTGAAAACTATCTGCCCGGTGAGAACGATGTCTATGTGGCGCCCAGCCAGATCCGCCGTTTCGGTCTGAAGACGGGCGATATTCTCAGAGGAAACAAGAGGATCAAGACCCAGCAGGAAAAGTTCAGCGCCCTGCTGTTTATCCGCACCATCAACGGATATACCGTGGAGGAATCCGCAAAGCGCACGGCTTTTGAGGATATGACGCCCATCTTCCCCAATGAACGGATCCGGCTGGAGATCCCGGGATGCAGCGTGGCCATGCGGGCGATGGATCTGGTCAGCCCTGTGGGAAAGGGCCAGCGTGGCATGATCGTATCGCCGCCAAAGGCAGGAAAGACCACCCTGTTAAAGGAGGTGGCAAAGTCGATCCTGCGCACCAATCCTGAAATGCATATGCTGATCCTTCTTATCGACGAGCGTCCCGAGGAGGTCACGGACATAAAGGAAGCCATCAGCGGCAGGAACGTGGAGGTCATTTATTCCACCTTTGACGAGCTGCCCGAACATCACAAGAGAGTTTCCGAGATGGTGATTGAGCGGGCAAAGCGGCTGGTGGAGCACAAGAAGGACGTGGTGATCCTGCTGGACAGCATCACACGTCTGGCCAGGGCCTACAACCTTGTTGTTCCCCCCAGCGGGCGGACGCTTTCCGGCGGCCTTGACCCGGCGGCGCTGCATATGCCGAAGAGATTTTTCGGCGCCGCGCGGAACATGCGGGAGGGCGGCAGCCTTACCATCCTCGCAACGGCTCTTGTGGACACGGGCAGCAAGATGGACGATGTGGTGTACGAGGAGTTTAAAGGGACCGGCAACATGGAGATGATCCTTGACCGGAAGCTTTCCGAAAAACGTATTTTCCCTGCCATCGACCTTGCAAAATCCGGAACGAGACGGGAGGACCTGCTCTTAAGCAGCGAGGAGCTGGAGGCGATCAATATCATGCGGCGGGCTCTGAACGGACTGAAGCCGGATGAAGCCACCGACAGGATCCTGGATATGTTCGCCCGCACCCGCAGCAACAATGAATTTGTCCAGATGGTAAAAAAGAATAAATTTATTTAAATTAGGTCTTGCCAGTATACAAAGCCTGTGCTACAATAATTAAGCTGTTTGTGGTTCCATAAGCAGTGCGGATGAGAACGAAAACATGCATGCGATGATATAGAGAGGTGAAAAAATGAAAGAAGGAATCCATCCCCAGTACTATCAGGCAACCGTAACCTGCAACTGCGGCAATACCTTCGTGACCGGTTCCACAAAGCCCGAGCTTCACGTTGAGGTTTGCTCCAAATGCCATTCATTCTATACCGGACAGCAGAAGACGGCAAGGGCCGACGGACGTATTGAAAAGTTCAACAAGAAATACGGCGTACAATAGGAAATGCAGGGAAAAGGGTGAGGCAGATCGGCTCACCCTTTTTTGGTAGTTACAAGGAGGATGTATGGACAGAAAAAAGCGCAGCAGATATTCCGGCATCGGCGGACAGGCCGTGCTGGAGGGTATTATGATGAAAAACCAGGAGAAGTATGCCGTGGCCGTGAGAAAGCCGGACGGCGGGATCGCGGTGGAGCTGGAGAACCACCAGGGTGTGCTTTCCGGGAGCAGGCTGAAAAACCTGCCGTTTTTCAGGGGTGTTTTTAATTTTGTGGACTCCCTGGTGCTCGGTATGAAATGCCTGAATTACTCTGCCTCTTTTTACGATGAGGACGAGGAGGGAAACCGGAAGGAGAGCAGTGGGGAGAAGATCGCCACCGCCCTTGTGACGGTGTTTTCGGTAGTGCTGGCGGTGGGGATTTTTGTGATCCTCCCCTACTGGCTGTCTTCGCTGTGCAGAAGCTTTGTGCGGAATGCTTCCCTGCTGGCCATCATCGAGGGGGTCATACGGATCCTGATCTTTATCCTGTACGTCTGTGCAATCAGCATGATGGGTGATATCAGGCGCCTTTTCCGGTATCACGGCGCGGAGCATAAATGTATCAACTGTATCGAGAGGGGCAGGCCGCTTACAGTGCGGAATGTAATGCGCAGCTCCAGAATCCATAAAAGATGCGGCACCAGCTTTCTGTTTTTCGTCATGTTTGTGAGCATCATCCTGTTTTTCTTTATCCGGACCGACAGTGTGCCTCTCAGGATCCTTCTGAGAGTGCTGCTGCTGCCTGTGGTCGCAGGAATCTCCTATGAGATCATCCGTCTGGCGGGCCGCAGCAACAATATTCTGGTGCGCATTATTTCCGCGCCCGGCATGTGGATCCAGCGGCTGACCACGAAGGAACCGGACAGGAGCATGGTGGAGGTCGCCATCGCCGCCGTGGAAGCGGTCTTTGACTGGAAGGCGTTTCTCCATGAAAACTTCGGATACAGGCTGGAGGAACTTCAGGAAGAAACGCAGCAGACCTCCCAAAGCGATGCCGGCATGACCGGGGAGGGGGCTGCTCCGGCGGGGGACGCAGAAGAATCATGACATACCGGGAGCTTTATCTTACGGGGAAGGAGAGACTCTGCGCCGCCGGAATCCAGGAGGCGGCCCTTGACGCCCGCCTGCTGCTGGAGTATGTCTGCGGGACAGACAGGAACGCACTGCTTCTCCACGGAGAACGTTCCGTGGAGGAGGATGAAAAAGGCCGGTATCTGGAGCTGCTGGAAAAGCGCGGGAGCCATATCCCCCTGCAGCATCTGACGGGGACACAGGGGTTTATGGGGCTTGATTTTCTGGTAAACGAACAGGTGCTGATCCCAAGGCAGGATACGGAGATCCTGGTGGAGGAGGTCCTTAAGAATCTGCACGACGGCATGACGATCCTGGACCTTGGCACAGGGTCCGGGTGTATCCTGATCAGTCTTCTGCGATACACCAACGACTGTCAGGGGCTGGGGGCGGATCTCTCCCCCCAGGCGCTCCTTGTGGCGGAGGAAAACGCGAAGAGACTGGTCCCGGAATGTCTCCGGCCGGGTGAAGGCGGGGAAAGCAGGCTCCGGTTTGTGAAAAGCGACCTGTACCAGCAGGTGGAGGGACGGTTTGACGTCATTGTCTCCAACCCGCCCTATATTCCCTCCGGCGTTATTGAAACGCTGATGCCGGAGGTGCGGGATCACGAGCCGCGGCCTGCGCTGGACGGAGGCGGGGACGGGCTGCTGTTTTACAGGAGGATCCTTGCGGGAACCGGGGAACATTTAAAAAAGGGCGGTATGCTGTTTTTTGAGATCGGCCATGACCAGGGGAAGGCTGTGTCGGAGATGATGGAACAGGCGGGATTCCTGGAGGTGCGGGTGATGAAGGACTACGCCGGACTGGACCGGGTGGTGTCCGGTATCAGGAGTATGCTTTAGCCGAAGCGGTAGAATGTGAGGAAGGTATGTTTGACAGACTGGAAGATTTGTTGATACGGTTTGAAGAGATCATGGGGGAACTGAACGAACCCTCTGTTACGGGGAATCAGGAGCGTTTCCGAAAGCTGATGAAGGAACAGAGCGACTTAACCCCTGTGGTGGAGACATATAAGGAATATAAGAAGAGCAGACAGGAGGTACAGGATTCTCTTGCCATGCTGGAGGAGGAAAACGACGAAGAGATGCGCGAACTGCTCAAGGAGACGCTGAGCGAGAGCAGACAGCGCGTGGAGGAATTGGAACAGCAGCTCAAGATTCTTCTTCTTCCCAGGGATCCCAACGACGATAAGAATGTGATCGTGGAGATCCGCGCGGGGGCGGGAGGAGACGAGGCGGCGCTCTTTGCCGCCGAAATTTACCGGATGTACGTACATTATGCGGAGAGCAAACGTTGGAAGGTGGAACTGCTCAACGCCGATGAAATCGGAATCGGCGGCATGAAGGAAGTGCAGTTCATGATTACCGGACAGGGCGCGTATTCCAAGATGAAGTATGAGAGCGGTGTGCACCGCGTACAGCGTGTGCCGGAGACGGAGAGCGGCGGACGGATCCACACGTCCACCGTCAGCGTCGCCGTGATGCCGGAGGTGGATGAGGACATCGATGTGGTCATCGACGAAAAGGATATCCGAATCGACGTGATGCGGGCCTCCGGAAACGGCGGACAGTGCGTGAACACTACGGATTCCGCAGTGCGGCTGACCCACTATCCCACCGGGATCGTGGTCTACAGCCAGACGGAAAAATCCCAGATACAGAACAAGGCGAAGGCATTCGCGCTGCTGAAGGCAAAGCTTTACGACCTGGAACAGCAGCAGCGCCATGACGAGGAGGCAAAGCTGCGCCGCAGCCAGATTGGCACAGGGGACCGCTCGGAAAAGATCCGGACCTACAATTTTCCCCAGGGCCGCGTTACGGATCACCGGATCGGCCTGACTCTGTACCGGCTGGATAAGATCCTGAACGGGGATATTCAGGAGATCATAGACGGGTGTACGGCCGCGGATCAGGCGGCAAGGCTTCTGAAGATGAACGAAAGCGCGTGACGTTCCTGCCGCGTGACATCATTTGATTTGTTGACAAACCCTGTCGTTTTCTTTAAAATGGAAATGTACGGATTTTTAGGGACAGGTTTTACATTTTGGGGATAAGTTGGGGATAAGGAAAGAGAAAATGAGCGAAGTCATTCTGGTCGTAGACGACGATACTGCAAACCTGATGCTGGCAAAGAAGATTCTGGGGAACGAATTCAGGATCGCCGCGGCCAACTCCGGCGAGGCGGCCTGTCGTTATCTGGAGCACAACAGGCCGGATCTTGTCCTGGTGGATATCAATATGCCGGAAATGGATGGTTTTGAATTGGTGGCCAGAATGAAGGAGAACCCCCAGTGGCGCTCCATCTCGGTCATTTTTCTGACTGCGGACAAGAATGAGGACACAGAGGTGCGGTGTTTTCAGGCGGGGGCCGTTGACTTTGTGGGAAAGCCCTTTCTCCCGGAGGTTTTGACCAGCCGGGTCAAGAGGACGCTGGAGCTGGAGCGGTATCGGAACAGTCTGGAAAAAATGGTGGAGGAGCAGGCGGAACAGCTGACGGGAGCCCTGCGGCGGATCAGTGACATTCAGGAACACGTGATCATGGGGATGGCGAACCTGATCGAGAGCCGGGACGGCAGCACGGGGAAGCATGTGAAAAACACCCAGACCTATGTGCGGATGATCGCGGAGGAGCTGGAGCGCAGGGGACTTTTCCCGGATATTCTCACCAGGGATTACATAGAAAAGCTCTGTAAGGCGGCTCCGCTGCACGATGTGGGAAAGATCCAGGTGCCGGACAGCATTCTTCAGAAGCCCGGCAGGCTCACGGAGGAGGAGTACAACCGGATGAAGGATCATACCTCCTGCAGCAGCGCAATTCTGGATGAGATTATCGGGGACGTGGAGGAAGAGGATTATATCCGTCTGGCAAAGGATGTGGCCATGTGTCATCACGAGCGCTGGGACGGAAAGGGATATCCAAGGGGACTGAAGGGGGAGGAGATTCCTCTGGGCGCCAGGATCATGGCGCTTGCGGATGTGTTTGACGCTTTGTATGAGGAGCGCTGTTACAAGCCGGCCATGCGGCCCCTGGAAAAAATATATCAGATACTGGAAGAGGGAAAGGGAACCCAGTTCGATCCTGTGATCACTGATGTTTTCTTAAGCTTTGACGCCCCGCTGCGGGAGCATCTTGCCACCAGAGGATGGTAGGCGGATCCTGACGGGATGAGCGGCCGCCCGGCGGCAGAATGAGAGGGAGCATGACACGAGAGAATCGTCCGGAGAGTCAGAAAAATGTGGAACAGATCATTCTGATCGTATATACCGTCTATTCCATTGCCATGTCGGTGACGTCGCTTGTGGACTCCTGGGGACAGTGGATCGCGCCGGTCATCCTTTGCGGCATGGCATTCTGCTGGGGCGCTTTCCTCAAAAAAGTGAAGGACTACCGTTTCCGCGCGTTTCTCGTCACGTTTATGGCGTGGATTAACTTCGTCTTATATGGCGTTCACGCAAAAGACTATTTTGATCTTCTTTCTACCATGGCCGGCATGATCGTGCTGCTGGGCATCTACTGTATTCCCGAGATCGTTTTCATATCCGCGGGCGGATCCACCTTTCTTTTGTTCTACCATGGCGTGATCCTGCGGGACATTCCCTTTGCGGGGACGGGCGGCGGCCTCTTCGGGGCCGTTCTGAAAATTGCTTCCGTGTATCTGGTGGAATATGTGACCTGGTATCTGATCCGGCGTCAGCTGGAGACGGGGAAGCAGCTGGCGGACAGCGCCGCAGCGCTGAAGCGGGTGGAGCAGAGCAAGAATGACTTTATGGCCAATGTCTCCCACGAGATCCGGACCCCCATCAACACGGTCTGCGGCATGAGCGAGATGCTGCTGCGGGAGGATCTGGAGCCCGCCGTGCGGGGTGAGGTGTTCGACATTCAGACGGCAGGGCGGAATCTTCTGTCCATCGTCAGCGATATCCTGGATTTTTCCGAGCTGGAGTCAGGCAAGATGGATCTGGTGGAGGAGCCCTACAACATTACGTCCACGCTGAACGACGTAATGAACATGACCAACGCCCAGCTAAACGGGAAGCACATCGAGCTGATCGTCTCCTGCGACGCCAACATCCCCAGCGGCATGATGGGGGACGAACAGAAGCTGCGCAGGGTCATTATGAACCTGGTGGGAAACGCGGTGAAATTTACCCAGGAGGGCTGTGTGACCGTTACGCTTTCCGCGCGCAGGGAGGAGTACGGCGTCAATCTGATTGTAAACGTGAAGGATACGGGTATCGGCATGAACGACGCGGAGCTGGAAAAGCTGTTTTCCAGCTTTAACCAGGTGGATACCAAGCGCAACCGCCAGGAGGGCGGCGTGGGTCTGGGCCTTGCCATTTCCCAGGCCATCGTCCGGAAGATGGGCGGGTTTATCACCGTGACCAGCACGCCGGGACAGGGAAGCGAATTTCAGTTTGTGGTGCCCCAGAAGGTGGTGGACGATACCGCGATTATCTCCCTGAAAAATCCGGAGTCCATCAACGTTGTTTCCTATATTAACATGGAGAAATATTCCTATGCCGCCACCAGGGACGGCTATGAGGACTGCATCCGGTACATGGTGGATCAGCTGGGCTTCCGCTTTAAGCAGTGCCGCAACCTGGCGGAATTAAAGCGGCGTCTGGAAAACACCAGATACTCCCATGTGTTTATCTGCTGGGAGGAATACTGCGAGGACAAGGAGTGGTTCGACCAGCTTGCGGAGCGGATTCCGGTGGTGCTGGTGCTGGATCGGGAGAACGACGAGGAGGTCTCGGGAAGGCTTTTACGGATCTACAAGCCCTTCTACGCCGTGGCCATGGCGGCCGTCTTAAACGGCGAGCATGTGACGCAGAGCCTTAGCCAGAGCGGAAGGAGCGGCAGCCGGTTTATTGCGCCCGCGTCCAGTATTCTGGTCGTGGACGACAATATGATGAACGTAAAGGTGGTGGAGGGCCTGCTGCGCCCGTATCAGATCAAGGTATTTGCGGCATACAGCGGCAAGGAGGCCCTGAAAAAGATCGAAACCATGGATTACGACTTTGTATTCATGGATCATATGATGCCGGAGATGGACGGTGTGGAGACCATGCACAGGATCCGCCAGAAGCCCGGAAAGTATTTCCAGACGGTTCCCATTATCGCGCTGACGGCGAACGCCATCGGCGGCGCAAGGGAGATGTTCCTCGCGGAAGGGTTCCAGGACTTTGTGGCGAAGCCCATTGAGCTTTCCGTGCTGGAGAGAGTCCTGCTGCGCTACATTCCCCAGCAGAAGATTACGAAGCTCAGCGCGGAGGAAGCGGCGAAGCTTTCGGAAAAGAAAAGCCCGGGGAGAGCCCTCCGGAAGGAGACGGAAGAGCCCCAGGTTGCCTTCGACGGTATCGATGTAAAGCAGGGCATTACCTACTGCGGCGGAAGGGTTCAGGATTATCTGGAAGTGGTGCAGATCTACTACACCTCGGGGCTTGAAAAGAAGAAGGAGATCCAGGGCTTTTATGAGAACAGGGATTGGAAGAATTATTCCATTCTGGTACATGCGGTAAAGAGCACTTCCCTTGGAATCGGCGCGGCAAAGCTTTCGGATATGGCGAAGGAGCTGGAGCGGGCCGGCAAGAGCGGGGAGGAATCTTATATTTTTGACCACCACCAGGAAATGATGGACGAATATGAGAGAGTGCTTGACGTACTGGGAGAAGACCCCAGGATCAGCGCCGGGACAAAGGCGCCTGAGCCGTCCGCGGAAGACGGCGGGGAATCCGGCCCGGCCGTGTCCGGTGCGGATGCGCCGGGAGAGGGGCTGACCAAGATTGACGGCGGACAGCTGGAAGCCCTTTTGAAAGAAATGCAGGAGGCGCTGGAAACCTTCGAGAGCGAAGCGGTGGAGGAGATCTTTGCGAAGCTTAGGGAATACGCCTGGGAGGGCCAGCCCCTGCAGGAGCTGCTGGAGCCTGTGCGGGCAGCGGCGGCAAAGTTTGATTTTATGGGAGCAGAGGACAGGTTGGCTGGTATCAGAGAAAGGCTGGGGTAAAGCGCTATGTTGAAAAAATGGATCCGCAGGCAGCTGGATGAAGACATCAGCCTGCGGGAGCGATTGTTCAGATTGATCGTAATGCTGGGGATGACGGCGGTGGTCTTTAATATCTTCACCAGCATTATTCAGGGCCAGTCCCCCGTTGTGCTCCTGCCTCTTCTGGTTCTGCTGGTGCTTATGGTGCTGGGGCTTCGAAGCTCGGTGAAATACAGGAAGTTTGAGGCTTTTGCCTTGCTCTTCGTCCTCCTGGCAAACGGAGTGGTATTTCCGGTCATCTTTTTCTTAAACGGCGGTGCGCAGAGCGGCGCGTCTGTCTGGTTTCTGGTAGGCGTGACCCTGGTATTTCTGATGTTTCGGGGAAAAAAGCTGTTGGCGCTGACCGTGTATTCCCTTCTCGCGATCTGTGTGACCTTTGTGCTGGGTTACCTGTTCCCGGACTGGATCCTGCCCATCAACGGCAGCGGGTATGTTTATTTTGACTGTGCCGCCGCGCTGGTCCTCGCCTCCGTGCTGATCGGTATGCTGATCAAGATGCAGAACGCCGTGTATGAGAGAGAAGTCAAGGTCACGGAAGAGCAGAAGGAGCAGATCGAGGAGATCAGCCGTTCCCAGAGCGCCTTCTTCGCCAATATGAGCCATGAGATCCGCACGCCCATCAATACCATTATCGGCCTGAACGAAATGACGCTCCGGGAGGATATCTCGGATGAGATCGCGGAAAACTCCATCAATATCCAGAACGCCAGCAAAATGCTGCTGACGCTGATTAACGATATTCTGGATCTGTCAAAGCTGGAATCCGGCAAGATGGAGATCGTTCCCACCCGGTACGAGACAGGCGCCATGTTCAGCGACCTGGTAAACATTATCTGGGTGCGGGCGCACCAGAAGGAACTGGAATTTAAGATCGACATTTCCCCTGAGATCCCGTCCATGCTTTACGGAGATGAGATCCGGTTAAAACAGGTATTGACCAATATCCTGACCAACGCCGTGAAATATACGGAGAGGGGATCCGTGACGCTGCGGGCCAAGGCGGAGCGGAGCGGAGCCAACAGCGTAAAGCTGAGGATTTCCGTGGCCGATACGGGAATGGGAATTAAAAAAGACGATATGGACCAGCTGTTTGAAACCTACAAGCGGATGGATACGGAGAAGAACCGGAAGGTGGAGGGAACCGGTCTGGGACTTTCCATCTCCAAACAGCTCATCGAGATGATGGGCGGCAAGATCACGGTGGACAGCATCTATACCAAGGGTTCTACCTTTACGGTGGTCGTGGAACAGCAGATCATGGATGAGAAGCCCATAGGGCCTCTGGACCTTATGATTAAGAAAAAGATCGCCGCCCGCGACAAGTACAGACAGACCTTTGAGGCGCCGGACGCGAGAGTCCTGGTGGTGGATGACAATGAAATGAACCTGATGGTTGCCACCAAGCTTCTGCGCGGCACGAAAGTCCAGGTGGACACCGCCGGCAGCGGGGAGGAGTGCCTGGAGAAGACCAGAGGAAAATTCTATCATGTGATCTTTATGGATCATATGATGCCGGGCATGGACGGCGTGGAGACCTTAAAACGGCTGCGCAGACAGCAGGAGGGCTTGTGCCGGGATGTGCCTGTCATCGCGCTGACGGCCAACGCCCTGTCGGGGGCGGAGGAAATCTACCAGAACAGCGGCTTTCAGAGTTATCTCGCGAAGCCTATTAACGGTGCGCTTCTGGAAGCGACGCTGCTAAAGTTCCTGCCAAGTGAGCTGATCGAGTACAGCGGCAAAGAGGAGGAGCAGTCCGAAGAGGTTATCCAGCAGGTTATGGGTATCCGGAGGAGAAAGGTGGCCGTTACCGCGGACTGTGTATGCGATCTGCCGAAGGAGTGGCTGGACCGGTATGAGATCAAGACCATGTACTATTATATTTACACGGATCAGGGAAGATTCTGCGACGGCAGGGAGGTTACGGCCGACAACCTTGTCCCTTACCTGTTAGACGGCGGAAGCGCCGTGCGCTCTGAACACGCTTCCCCGGAGGAGTATGAAACGCTCTTTGCCAATGCCCTTGAGAAGGCGGAGCAGGTGATCCACATCACGATGGCAAAGGACACCAGCTCCTGCTACGCGGCGGCCATGGAGGCGGCGAAGGGCTTTGACAACGTGCATGTAGTGGATTCCGGCCATCTCTCCAGCGGCATGGGGATGCTGGTGCTGTATGCCGCGAAGATGGCGCAGAGCAACATGAGCGCCCCCGATATCCTGAAAGATCTGGCTGATTTCCGGGATCGTATTTCCACCAGCTTTATTGTCACCAGGCCGGAAGCCCTTTACCAAAACGGCAAGATCGGCAAGGGGGTAATGACGCTCTGCAGGATTTTCTCCCTGCATCCCGTTCTGTATATGAGCCAGAGCAGGATCAAGCTTCAGGCCCTCATCCTGGGAAGTCCGGAGAAGGCCTATCTGAAGTATATTAAAATGCAGATGCGCAACGTAAGTCAGCTGGATGACAAGGTATGCTTCCTGACCCATGCGGGAATCTCTGTGAAACAGCAGCAGGAGTTCATGCAGCAGCTGAAAAGCTATCAGCATTTTGAGCGCGTTTTCCTGCAGAAAGCATCCGCTACCATCATAAGTAACTGCGGCCTTGGCACCGTCGGTGTGATCTGTCTGAAGCAGTGGTAGCGTGACGGGCAGGAATTTACGGGAGGTTGTTTATGGAAGAGGTCAGACTCTGGAAAGAGGAATACAGGATCGGCGACGAGGAAATAGATGCGCAGCACAGGGAGCTGTTCCGCAGGGTGGAAGCGCTTCTCGCGGTTGCCATGACGGGGGACGAGACGGCGAACAAAAGGGAATGTCTGGTGCTGCTGGATTTTCTGGTCTCTTACACCATCCGTCATTTTGAGGCGGAGGAGGCGCTGCAGAGGGAGCGCGGTTATGTCAGCTATGACCAGCATGTGCGGATCCACAGAGATTTTAAAAATACCGTCCTTGCCTATCAGGAGAAGGTGCAGAAAGATTTTTCCAAGGAGACGTTAAAAAAGCTGCTGGGAACGCTGATGACCTGGCTGACGGTGCATATCTGCGACTGCGACAGGAAGATCGTGAGAAACCGGCCCATCGCCCTTGAAACGAGCTTCGACGGGGCGGACGACCTGATCCGCAGGGTGACGGTGCAGCTTTTGACGGATACTTACGGGATCCAGGTCAACTGTACGCGCACAAGCGTCTACAAGGGCTATGTGGAAGGGAAAATCTTTGTCAGGATCATCATCAGCGGAGAAAAAAACTATGTGTTTCTCTTTGGATTTTCCGATGAGATGGCCCGGGCGCTGTACAGGAAGATCAGCGGGATGGAGATAAGGAACACGGAGTGGCCCAACGCCATCGAGATGTCCGCCCTGATAGAGCTGGGGGATATTCTCGCTTCCCAGGCGCTGTCCTATCTCAACCGGGAGAGCTATACAGGGTTTCAATGGAGGGGAGATATCTTCCTGAAAGAATATTCGGATTCCCGCATTGATATCAGCAAAAGCATTCTGCTGGATTTTGAGACGGACTGCGGCAGGCTGGAGATTCTGCACTGTCTGGCGGGACAGGAATAAGACACTGCCGCCGCGATGTCTGACGGAACAGGAATAAAACGCTGCTGTGCGCTGCCTGGCGGCGTCCTGGAACATGCAGAAAAGATTTTCGGGGCAGGTGTTAATTTTATTTTATTTTGTCCGAAATAATAATAAAGAAGGCTGTAAACGGATTTACACTTTAAAACAGGATGCAACGGAGGGCAGGAACATGGACAGAATCGGAAATTACGGCGTATTCCAGAGAAATTACTATGACAATCCCCAGACCGCAAAGACTTCGGCGGCTTCCGCGGCCGAAACCGGCGCGGCGAAGGATGCCGGCCAGAAAAAGGTGCAGCTCAGCGATGCGGCCACAGATCTCTTAAAGGAGTTGAAGCAGGCTTACGGCAACGCGGATTTCATTATCGCGGACTATGAGACGGACGAGGAGGCATCCTCCCTTCTGGCCAGGGGCCGCGCGGCATACAGCGTACTGCTGAAGCCGGAAGAGCTGGAGAAAATGGCGGCGGATAAGAGTGTCGAAAAGGAGAACCGGAAGGCGCTGGACGATGCTTTCGCACAGCTGGCCGATCTAAAGGACCAGCTTGGCGAAAAGGGAGAGCAGGTTACGAGAATGGGAGTCGCCATCGGTGACGGGGGCCAGGTTTCCTATTTTGCGGAGCTGGAGAAGGTCAGCGAGAAGCAGCGCGAGCGCATTGAGGAAAAGCGCGTGGAGACGCGGGAAAAGAACCGGGAGACGAGAGCGGAAAAGAACCGGGAGAGATGGGAGGAGCTTCAGGGGAGAGGCCCGGAAGGCATGGCTGGAAGAGAACACGGAAAGCGCACTACCGTACACGCTTCCTCTGTGGAAGAGCTCATGGAACGGATCGGCCAGGTCAACTGGGACGAGGTGCCCGCGGAGGTTACGCCCAGCGGCCACAGGTTTGACTTTACCGTGTAGACAAAGGCCGGACCGGTAAGAAAAGTTTATCCATATCCCGCCGGGATCCGGCGGGATATTTGTATTCCGGGCGGATGGGCATAGGGCTGTCCCGCATAGACGGCGCCGCTGCTTCGCAGCCGTCCCATTCCGGCGGGGAACGGAACCGGTCCAGCCGGAAGCAGGCGCGGGCACAAACGCCGTGCTTTGGTAAGATTGCACAAAATATGTCCCCCATGACATGGGAAGTTTTCACAAAAAACATCCAAAACGATAAAATTTACTGACACTTTGCAGTTTGTTCTGTTAAAATAAGGATATAATATTGGGAAAAGGATATCGTACATGTTTCGGAAGGTTTTGGGAAAGGAGGGACTGTCTGTGTTTGAGATCGGAGAATACGTTGTGTGCGGCAGCAAAGGGGTCTGTGTCGTGGAAGATATTGACACTCTGGATATCGCCGGAGTGGACAGGGAACGAAAATACTATATCCTGAAGCCGAAATACCAGTCGGGAAGCACGGTTTATGTGCCCGTGGACGCCGCAGGGGAATCCATGCGCAGGGTGCTGAGCTTTGAGGAGGCGAAGCAGCTGATCAGGATGATACCGGAGCTTCCGCTGCTTGATATTGCAAACGATAAGCTGTCGGAACAGATTTATAAGGAAAGGATGCGCGCCAACAGCTGTGAGGAGTGGGTGCGCGTGATCAAGACCATTTACCAGAGAAAGCAGAAGCGGATCCAGGCAGGCAGAAAAGTAACGGCGGTGGACGCCAGATATTTCCATCTCGCGGAGGAAAGCCTGTACGGGGAGCTGGCTGTCGCTCTGGGGCTGGAGCGGGAAGAAGTGTGCGCATATATCAGCGGAGAGCTGGAAGGCGGAAAGTGCGCGGAGAGGGAATGTTCGGACGAAGAAAAAAGTGCTTTACAAAGCGTCTGAAAAGTATTAAGATAGGAAATCATAAGTTCAGAGCAGTTAAGCGGAAGAAAAACGTGGAAGAGAACAGTAGGACGCCGGAAAACCCCAGAGAGAACCGCCCGTTATGATCTGGTGACGGAGCTGAAAGCGGTTTGGCAGGAAGGTGTCTGAAGACCATCTCGGAGTGGCTCCAATCAAGCCCGGAAGCTCCCGTTACGAGCGAAAGAAGGCGGCCTGGCCCGGGAATGTCCCGTGGGGCCTGGCAACAAGGGTGGAACCGCGCAGAAGAATGCGTCCCTTGCAATAGAATTCTGTTGCAAGGGACTTTTTGCGCGCATCGCGAACGAGAAACGCAAAGCGTTTCGAGTCTGCCGATGCGATGGAGCCAGGAGTTCCGGCCGCCCTGCTTGCAAAGCAATTCAATTTCAAAAAAGAAAGGATGAGCATCGTATGAAGATTACATTGAAGGACGGCTCCGTGAGGGAGTACGCTGAAAGCAAAAGCATCTATGATATCGCATTGGATATCAGCGAGGGGCTGGCACGGGCGGCCTGCTGCGCCAAAGTAAACGGGAAGGTGGCGGACCTGAGAACGGTGATTTCCGAAGACTGCGAGCTTGCTGTATGTACCGCCGACGACAAGGAGGGGCTTGCCACCATCCGCCATACGGCGTCCCATGTGCTGGCGGAAGCGGTAAAGAATCTCTTCCCCGATGCAAAGCTTACCATCGGGCCCAGCATAGATACGGGCTTTTACTATGATTTTGACCATGCGCCTTTCTCCAGGGAGGATCTTGACAACCTCGAGGCGGAGATGAAAAAGATCATCAAGACCGGCGCCAGGCTGGAGCGGTTTACCCTGCCCCGCCAGGAGGCGATTAAATTAATGGAGGACCGGGGCGAGCCCTACAAGGTGGAGCTGATCCGGGATCTCCCGGAGGACGCGGAGATCTCCTTCTACAGGCAGGGTGAAAACTTTGTGGATCTGTGCGCCGGGCCTCACCTGATGAGCGTAAAGGGGATCAAGGCATTTAAGCTGACTTCCTCCTCCATGGCGTACTGGCGGGGAAAATCCGAGAACGCCATGCTCCAGAGAATCTACGGAACCGCTTTCAGCAGGAAGGAAGAGCTGGAGGAGTACCTTGCTTACTGGGAGAACGTAAAGAACCGGGACCACAACAAGCTGGGACGGGAGATGGAGCTCTTTACCACGGTGGATGTGATCGGACAGGGGCTGCCCCTTCTGATGCCCAAGGGGGCAAAGATCATCCAGACCATGCAGCGCTGGATCGAGGATGAGGAGGAAAAGCGGGGCTACCTGCGGACGAAGACCCCCTTGATGGCGAAAAGCGATCTGTATAAGATTTCGGGACACTGGGACCATTATCTGGACGGCATGTTCGTGCTGGGGGACGAGAAGAAGGACAAGGAGGTTCTGGCGCTGCGGCCCATGACCTGTCCCTTCCAGTATTATGTGTACAAGGCGACGCAGCATTCCTACCGCGACCTGCCGCTGCGCTACGGCGAGACATCCACGCTGTTTCGGAACGAGGATTCCGGCGAGATGCACGGCCTGACCCGGGTGCGTCAGTTTACGATCTCGGAGGGACATCTGATCGTGCGCCCTGACCAGATGGTGCAGGAGTTTAAGGACTGCCTGGCCCTGGCAAAATACTGCCTGACCGTGCTGGGCGTGGAGGAGGATGTGACCTATCATCTTTCCAAGTGGGACCCGGATAACCGGGAGAAATACATCGGGGAGCCGAAGGTCTGGGAAGAGACGGAAGAAAGCATCCGCCAGATCTTAAAAGAGCTTGGGATCGATTTTGTGGAGGATGTGGGAGAAGCCGCGTTCTATGGCCCCAAGGTGGATATCAACGCCTGCAATGTGTACGGCAAGGAAGACACCATGATTACCATTCAGTGGGACGCTCTGCTGGCGGAACAGTTCGACATGTACTACATCGACCAGAACGGAGACAAGATACGTCCCTATATCATCCACAGAACCTCCATGGGATGCTATGAGCGCACCCTGGCCTGGCTCATTGAAAAATATGAGGGCAAGTTCCCGACCTGGCTCTGTCCGGAACAGGTCCGTGTCCTTCCTATCTCCGAGAAATATTCGGAGTATGCCGCAAAGGTGGAGGCGAAGCTGAAGGACAACGGCATTCTCGCCACCACAGACAACCGCTCTGAAAAGATCGGCTTTAAGATCCGGGAGGCAAGGCTTGACAAGCTTCCTTATATGCTGGTGGTCGGCCAGAAGGAGGAGGACGAGAATCTGGTATCCGTCCGCAGCCGGTTCGCAGGAGATGAGGGGCAGAAGCCTCTGGATGAGTTCATCGACCAGATCTGCAGGGAAATCCGGACCAAGGAGATCCGGAAAGAGGTGCCACAGGAGGAAAAGGCATAAAAAGATAAAAAATCTGTCTCTTTGGAATAGTGCGCCGGGAACGGGGAATACTCAGGAAGAACAAAAAAACGGCGTGCCGCTTGTGCGGCGGAAAGAGAGGCAGATATGGCAGATTTAAAATGCGCGGTGGAGAACTGCGTCTACAACGACAGCCGCCTGTGCTGTAAAGGGGATATCATGGTGGGCGGAAAACATGCCGATGACTGTGACGACACCTGCTGTGAGAGCTTTTTACAGCAGAGAGAGGGGATGGATTCCTTTAAAAGCTCTGTGGTGCATCCCAGCCAGACCATCAGCATCGACTGTGAGGCTGTGAAATGTATTTATAATACCAACTATAAATGCCATGCCGAGCATGTGGACATCAAGGGATGCGGCGCCTGCGACTGCGGGCAGACGGCCTGCGCCACGTTTACGGAGAAGTGACGCGGATAAGAAATCTGTAACAGTTCAGCGCGCGCCATTCGCAAAGCCGCGCTGGCGCGCTATTCGGCGCTGCGCGCCTGCCCTTGCTCATGAGATGGCGCTCTCTCGGCAGTCATGTTTATCGAAAAATTCATGCGAGCATGATTTTTCGCTGAATATGACCGTCGGCTGAACGGATAAGAAATCTGTAACAGTTCAGCCGCGCCATTCGCAAAGCCGCGCTGTCGCGCTATTCGGCGCTTCGCGCCTGCCTTTGCTCATGAGATGGCGCTCCCTCGGCCGCCGTATTCCACGAAAAATTCGTGCGAGCACGATTTTTCGTGGAATACGGCGGCCGGCTGAACTGTTAAAGTTCAAAATTAAGGGTTGACATACGGAGAAACCTGTGTTAATCTATGGAAGTGCGCGGGGAACGCGCGCCAGCAAGCAGAGTATCCGCTCTCACCTTACGGCAATTGCGCCGGTAAGCGTTCATAATCTGAAGGCCTGTTCCTGTTTTGGAAGGAGCGGGATGCGTGTACGGTTCTGCGCGGCAGGATGCCGGACGTACTGCGGAAAGATGAGGAAACGGATAGCTGTGCTGTCCGTTTTTATTTATTTTCATGGAGGTGCAAGACCATTAGCGATTTAATGATTAACGAGCAGATCAGGGACAAGGA
This sequence comes from uncultured Acetatifactor sp., assembly GCA_947627535.1. Lineage (GTDB taxonomy): Bacteria > Bacillota > Clostridia > Lachnospirales > Lachnospiraceae > Acetatifactor. The sequence continues at coordinate 94,362 of CANQWM010000004.1, read as the reverse complement.
GATCCGTCTGATCGGGGAGAACGGCGAACAGCTGGGGATTATGTCTTCCAGGGACGCCATGAAGCTGGCGGAGGAGGCGGGACTGGATCTCGTGAAGATCGCGCCCACGGCAAAGCCGCCTGTGTGCAGGATTGTGGATTATGGCAAATTCCGTTACGAACAGCTCCGGAAGGAGAAGGAAGCCAGAAAGAAGCAGAGGACCATCGAGATCAAGGAACTGCGTCTTTCCCCAAACATTGATACCAACGACCTGAACACCAAGATCAACGCCGCCAGGAAATTCCTGACCAAGGGCGACAAGGTGAAGGTTACGCTGCGATTCCGCGGACGGGAGATGGCACATATGAATACCAGCAAACATATTCTCGACGATTTTGCTCAAAGCCTGGCTGACATCGCTGTGATAGAAAAAGCGCCCAAAGTGGAAGGCAGAAGTATGACCATGTTTTTAACTGAAAAGCGGTAAACGCCAAGGTTAAAATAGATTAATCATTTAGGAGGAAACAGTTATGCCCAAGATGAAGACAAGCAGATCAGCTGCAAAGCGTTTTAAGGTAACCGGAACCGGTAAACTGAAGAGGAATAAGGCATATAAGCGCCATATCCTTACCAAAAAGACCACGAAGACCAAGCGTAATCTCAGAAAGCCTGCGATTACCGATGCTACGAACGTAAAGAACATGAAGAAGATTCTGCCCTATTTATGATCAGGTGAGGAGGAAAGACAGACATGGCAAGAATAAAGGGTGGCTTAAATGCCAAGAAGAAACATAATAGAGTGTTAAAGCTGGCCAAGGGCTACAGAGGCGCCAGAAGCAAGCAGTACAGAGTGGCAAAGCAGTCCGTCATGAGGGCGCTGGCAAGCTCCTACGCAGGAAGAAAGGAGAGAAAGCGTCAGTTCAGACAGCTTTGGATCGCCCGAATCAATGCGGCGGCAAGGTTAAACGGTCTCTCCTACAGCAAGTTTATGTACGGCTTAAAGCTGGCCGGCGTGGACATGAACAGAAAGATGCTGGCGGAGCTGGCAGTCAACGACGCGGAGGGTTTTAAGACCCTGGCGGAGCTGGCAAAGAGCAAGGTTGCATAAAATAAAACGGAGAATGTGGGGATACAGACGGATCAGGTTTGTATCCTCATTTTGTGTGTGCGTATGATCCTCTTTTTTGATATTGACGGAACCCTGATCGACGAGGAAACCCATGAAATGCCTAAGAGCGCGTCCAAAGCCATAGAAGCCGCAGGGCGAAACGGGCATCTCTGCGCCGTGAATACCGGGCGGACCGGAAAGCTTGTGGAGCCAGACCGGGAAAGGCTGGCCGGTTTCGACGCCTTTCTCATGGGGTGCGGCACTATGATTACCCTGTACGGCAGGGAGCTGTACCACAGGACCTTTTCCGTACAGGAATCGAAGGATATCATAGAAGCCCTGGACCGTTACGGCATTGACGCCGTTCTGGAAGGCTGGGAAAATAATTTCTGTGACAGGCCGGACAGGATTCGGACAGAGACCTTCCGGAGATTTATAAGCCGGTTTGGGGACGCGGGCTACGGAAGCTTTGGGGATGCGGTGGGGCATTTTGACAAGTTTTATGTGTATGCGGACCGGGCGGACGCCGTGAGGGCCTTTGCGGAAGAATTTGGGGACAGACTTGACTTTGTGGACCGGAAAAAGGGATTTTTTGAGATCATGCCGAAGGGATGTTCCAAGGCCAGCGCCATGAAAAGACTGGCAGGGGAGCTTGGCGTCCCCATAGAGCAGACTGCCGCCCTGGGCGACAGCAGCAACGACATTCCCATGCTGCAGTGCGCCGGGATCGGCATCGCCATGGGAAACGCCACGGCGGACGTAAAGGAAGCGGCCGACTATGTCACCGGTCCGCTGAAGGAGGACGGCGTATGGAACGCGCTGAAATGGCTGGGAGCTATCTGACGTCGCGGGTCCCGGTATTCCGGCTTACAAATTCCTTGATGGCCGCAAAGCTTTCCGGGCTGATCACATGCTCGATCCTGCAGGCATCTTCCACAGCCGTATCCGCCGGCACGCCCAGTCCTGTAAGCCAGCAGGACAGGAATTGATGGCGCTCATAGATCGTTTCCGCGATCTCTCTGCCGGAGGGCGTCAGCGTGATAAAGCCGGAGCTGTCCACGCGGATGTGCTTTTTCTCCCGCAGATTCTTCATGGCCACGCTGACGCTGGGCTTCCGAAACCCCAGCTCATTCGCAATATCCACAGAGCGGACCACGGGAAGACGCCTGCTTAAGATCAATATGGTCTCCAGATAGTTTTCGGCGGATTCATTTCCTGCCATTTCTTTCATCTCCCTGTCTTTTCCCAAAGGGAAAGATTCTAGTTTCAGTATAGTACGTTTTTGGCCTGCGTGCAACCCAATAAAAATTTCAGTCCGCAGCTTAAAAATTTCTGTTGACAGGTTCCGAAAGTTAGAATATACTAACCATGAAAGGAAAATGAAAATCATTTTCAAATTAACGACAGAAAGGGAGGATTGGCTTATGCCATTGTCAATGGCCCGGGAGGGCGAGTGCAACGTGATCAAAAAGGTAGGCGGCAGAGAGGATACCCGCAGGTTTCTGGAGAACCTGGGCTTTGTGGTGGGAAGTGTGGTGACGGTGATTTCCCGCGCGGGCGGTAATCTCATTGTAAACGTAAAGCAGTCCAGGGTGGCCATCGGCAGCGATATGGCGAACAAGATCATGGTCTGAGGACGGGCCGGAGAGCAAAAAAGGAGAACGCGATGAAAACATTAAAGGAAACTGCCTGCGGGCAGACGGTGACGGTAAAAAGGATTTCCGGGGAAGGGCCGGTAAAGCGGCGTATCATGGACATGGGGATCACAAAGGGGATACAGATTTTTGTGAGAAAGGTCGCTCCTCTGGGAGATCCCGTAGAGATCACCGTGAGGGGATATGAGCTTTCCCTGCGCAGGGCGGATGCAGAGATGATCGAAGTGGAATAAGAGACGACGGTCAAATCTGCATTCTTTCAGGGCCGTGGGTTAGTTAAAACTAATAAATGATAGTTATAACGAACAAAGGAAGGCGGGAAGGAATCGGGAAAAGCAAAAAACAAAAAGAGGATAGAAACACAAGAGGATAGAAACACGAGAGGATAGAAACGCAAGAGAATAGAAACACAAGAGAATAAAAACACAAGGAAATAAAAACGCAGGAAAGCAAAGACAGCATACGAAACAACCCCAAAGGGAGAAAACGGCTGTTGAAACAAAAAGAAAAGGAATAACAAAAAGAAAAGGAATAAGAAAAAGAATAAGAACAAGAAAAAGCCGCGGTGTACCCACGGGGGAGACCTGCGGCGGAATGAGAGGTAAATATGTCGATCAGAATTGCACTGGCGGGAAATCCGAACTGCGGAAAGACGACGCTATTTAACGCGCTGACCGGAGCGAATCAGTTTGTGGGCAACTGGCCCGGCGTCACGGTGGAGAAAAAAGAAGGAAAACTGAAAGGGTATAAAGATGTGACGGTTATGGACCTGCCGGGTATTTATTCCCTGTCCCCCTATACGCTGGAGGAGGTCGTGGCGAGAACCTATCTGATCAATGAGCGCCCTGACGCCATCCTCAATATCGTGGACGGCACCAACCTGGAAAGAAATCTGTATCTTTCCACCCAGATCATGGAGCTTGGAATCCCGGTGATCATGGCGGTAAACATGATAGACGTCCTGAAAAAGACGGGAGAAAAAATTGACACGGAGAAGCTTTCCCGGAAATTCGGCTGCGAGGTGGTAGAGATTTCCGCTCTGAAGGGAACGGGGATCGAAAAGGCGGCGGAAAGGGCCGTGGAGCTGGCCCGCCGGAAGAAGACGCCCCAGATCGTGCACTCATTTGCGGAAAAAGTGGAAGAGACGATCAGAGCCGTCGAAGGGAAGCTGGGATCGGATGTGCCGGAGGAACAGAGACGCTTCTTCGCCATAAAGCTTCTGGAGAAGGATGACAAAATCGCGTCTCTCATGGACCATGTCCCGGATGTTTCGGAGGAGATCAGGACGCTGGAAGATGCGTATGACGACGATACCGAAAGCATTATCACCAACGAGAGGTATGTGTATATCTCCGGCGTGGTCAGGGAATGCTGCGCCGGGAGAAAGGCAAAAAAGGAGTCCGTTTCCGACAGGATCGACAGGATCGTGACCAACAGGTGGGCGGCGCTTCCCATCTTTGCCGTGATCATGTTCCTTGTCTATTACATTTCCGTGACCACGGTGGGAACCGTCGCCACAGACTGGGCCAACGACGGCGTGTTCGGCGACGGGTGGCATTTGTTTGGCATCGGCGGGTCGGCCTATGACACAGCCTGCGGCGAGTTTGCCCAGAACAGGCTGTTTACGGAGGAGATGACAGACGTTCTTTCGGCGGCGCAGGAAGCGGGAGTCATCGGCGCAGAAGACCTTCTGGGAGCAGCAGAGGAGGGAGATTACGGCGGCTTTTGCGAGGCGTATGATTCCTTTCAGGATTCCATGGCGGAAGCAGGCTATGACATATCCGGGATGGTGGACCCGATTCTGGAGGAAGCGCCGGATCCCGCGGATTACGGCGTGTGGATTCCCGGTATCCCTGTCCTTGTCGGAAATGCGCTGGAGGCTGTGGGCTGTTCTGAGTGGCTTTCCAGCCTGATCCTGGACGGCATCATCGGCGGCGTCGGCGCGGTGCTGGGCTTTGTGCCCCAGATGCTGGTGCTGTTCCTCTTTCTTGCCTTCCTGGAGGCCTGCGGCTATATGGCCAGGGTGGCGTTTATCATGGACCGGATCTTCCGGAAGTTCGGCCTCTCCGGCAAGTCCTTTATTCCCATGCTCATCGGCAGCGGCTGCGGCGTTCCGGGGATCATGGCGTCCCGGACCATCGAAAATGACAGGGACCGGAAGATGACAGTCATGACTACTACCTTTATTCCCTGCGGCGCAAAGCTTCCCATCATTTCCCTGATCGCAACGGCGCTGTTCGGAGGCTCCGGCCTGGTGGCTGTGAGCGCGTATTTTCTGGGGGTCGCGGCGATTGTGATCTCCGGCATCATTCTGAAAAAAACAAAGATGTTTGCAGGGGATCCCGCACCCTTCGTCATGGAGCTTCCCGCCTATCACTGGCCGGCTCCCGGCGCGGTTCTAAGGAGCATGTGGGAGAGGGGATGGTCCTTTATCAAGAAGGCCGGCACCATTATCCTGCTTTCCTCTATCGTGATCTGGGCCGGATCCTGTTTCGGCATGGTGGACGGCCGCTTTGGCTTCAGCACGGAGCTTGCGCTTGGGGACAGCGTTCTTGGAAAGATCGGAAACGGGATCAAATGGATCTTTGCCCCGCTGGGATTTGACGACGCTACAGCGGCAATCGCCACCATCATGGGTCTTGTGGCGAAGGAAGAGGTGGTAGGCGTGTTTGGTGTCCTGGACTTTGTAAACATGACCAAGGCCGCGGCGTACTCCTTCCTGGCGTTCAATCTGCTCTGCGCGCCCTGCTTTGCGGCGATCGGCGCCATCAGGAGAGAGATGAACAGCGCGAAATGGACCTGGTTTGCCATCGGCTATCAGTGCGGCTTCGCCTATGTTATCTCCCTGATCCTCTATCAGCTGGGCAGTCTCTTTTCCGGCAGCGGAAATGCGGCAGGCACCATTGCGGCCATCGTTCTTGCGGCGGCTCTGTGCTGGCTGTTAGTAAGGCCCTATAAGGAAAGTTCAACCCTGAGACTTGATACGGATAAGCTGAAAAAGAAGAAGGCCGCTTAGAATGCGATTGAAGCTGGCAATGCCGCCCGGGATCTGGTAAAATAGGAATAGATCGTCTGTGCAGCTGGAATGCAGCGGCGTAAAACCAGATCAGGAAAACATATGGCAGGGAGGGTGCGGCGGTGAAGGTACTGGTCATCGGAGGCAGTTATTTTTACGGAAGGGTATTCGTGATGCTGGCGGCCGGGGAACACCAGGTTACGCTGGTAAACAGAGGAACCTATTCCATGGAGGAATTTGGCGTAAGACAGGTGAAGGGGGAGAGACATGAGGAGAATACCTGGGCGCAGTGCGGAGAGGAGTACGACGCGATAGTGGATTTCTGTGCCTATGAGCCAGGGGATATCTCCTTTGTCCTGGAGCATATGGCAGGCAGCACCGCCCAGTATATTCTGATCAGCACCGTGGATGTTTACCGCAGGGGAACGGGCCTTCTGACGGACGAGGACGCGCCGTTTGAGACAAGGAGGCTGCCGGGAGAGGCGGGGGCCTATATCGCGGGGAAGATCGCGCTGGAGGGCGAGCTTTGCGGACAGTGCGAAAAGAGAGGGATCCGGTGGACCTCCCTGCGGCCTGCCATCCTCTACGGCCCTTACAATTATGCGCCCAGGGAATCCCTCTTTATTAAGATGGCAGTGCAGGAACACTGGCTTCCGGAAATCACGGATGCGGACGGAAGCTTCCAGACCGTTTACGTAAAGGACGCTGCCAAGGCCGTCCTAAGCTGCCTGGGAAATCCTGCCGCCTGCGGGCAGGCGTTCAATCTCTGTCAGGACGGCAGCATGGATTATCACAGTCTCTTTCAGGCCATCCGCCGGGCGGCGGGGAAAGAGCTTGGCGTGCGGGAGATGACCGCGGCGCAGGCGCAGGCTATGGGGATCGCGCTTCCCTTCCCGGTGGCCGCGGGGGAGACGGAACGATATTCCAACGAAAAGGGGAAGCGCCTGCTGGGGCTTTCCTATCTTTCACCGGAAGAAGGAATGATGAGAACCTACCGGGCTTTTGCGGGAGTCTTCTGAAAAAGGAGACTCCCATTTGTTAGTCGACATAAATTGATTTTCCGTTTTCATACTGATTTTATGCTATTTCTAAATAACCATTACGAAGCGTAAGAAACGCTGTAAAATACTTTTAAGTTTCTAAACTTTTTGGGTTTAGGCTTGAAGTGGCAGGGAAGGACAACAGTATGGAAACGGGAAGGATTCTGATGGAGCTGAGAAAAGAGAGAAATCTTGGTCAAAAAGAACTGGCGGCATATCTAAGCCTTTCCACCGGTACTATATCCAATTACGAAAACGGAGTCCATTACCCTGATCTTGACACGCTGTGCAAGCTGGCGGATTATTATGACGTGACCACAGACTATCTCCTGAACCGTACCTCCAGCCGTTACTCCACAAGGAAAATGGAACAGCGCCTGAACCGGGACTATACCCTGTCGGATGTGGTAGACGCTGTTCTCTCCTGCGATTCCGGCTCCATCGGGCATCTGATGAGCTATGCGGAATTTTTGCTGTACCGGCAGGAAAAATTGAAAAAAGCTTCTAAAAAATCATTATAAGAGAGTTTTAATGGACTTTAAATTTCATATCATATGCCTGTAACAAAAATCCATTGAAGTAGAAAGGCGGGAGAAAAGGATGGAGAAAAAGACAGGCATGGCGGGATACGCGGCTGTGACGGTGCTTTTGGTATTGATCGCAGCCCTTTTCTTTGGGGTGACGGTCCGTTCCGAGACGGAGGCCGGCGCAGGGAAGACGGAGCGGTACTATCAGGACAAGGAAAGGGAGCTGACCCGCGAGATCCGGACGCTGCTGGAACGCGAAGGATTTAAAAACAGCGGCGTTATGCTGACGCGGGTGGTGGAGGAGGACGGAAGCCGCGCGTATACCGTGACCGTCCACCACAGCGGGATAGACGGCATGGAAGAGACAGAGAGGGCTGCGCTGCTGCGCCGTCTGGCGGAACTGGATTTCGAGGAAGAAGGGTGCGGCTTCCGCCACAAATTTCTTTTGGATGAGTGACAGGATTTGCATGACATTTCTTTCAAATGGGGGTATACTTTTCTTAATGAATCGAAAGGAGCTCCCAAAATGTCATTCATTCCGAAACCACAGGAGATCTATAAACATTTTAAAGGGAATCTGTACCAGATAACAGCGGTGGCAGAGCATACGGAGACAGGGGAAACGCTGGTGGTCTACCAGGCGCTCTACGGGGACTTTAAGACCTATGCAAGGCCGCTTTCCATGTTTACCAGCCGGGTGGACAGAGAAAAATATCCGGAGGCGAAGCAGGAGTTTCGATTTGAACTGCAGGGGCCGGACGCCGGACGCCAGAGAGAGGAGACGGACGTTTTGCCGGGAACGGAGGGCGTGCCGGAAGCTGCACCGGGAACGGAGGGCGCGCCGGACGCTTTGCCCGAGCCGGGGGAGATGCAAAGCCCCGCGCCGGAAGATCCGCCAGAGGCGGACGCCGCCAGGACGGATGCGGCGGAGACAGACGGCGGAAACGCCGCTCTGGACCCTCTGGTGGCCGAGTTCCTGGACGCTTCCGAGTACGGGCAGCGGCTGAACATCCTGGCAGCGCTCCACCACAGGATCACCGACGACATGATTACCACCATGGCCATCGCTACCGGCGTGGAGGTGGACGAGGGAGACCTGGAACGCCGCTATGAGTCGCTGAAGAACTGTCTTCTCACGCTGGAACACTATGAGTGCCGGCGTCTGAGATAGAACGAGCCTTCCGTGTCCCCGCGCGGTGTCCGGGCAGACCCCTTTTACCTGCGGCTTTGAAGGCGGCAGTATGAGCGAAGGCCGGGGCCGCCGCATTCCGGCGGGCCGGGCGGAAACAGGAGGGAATATGGAACACGGACTTGACAGGAAAATGGTGATAGGAGTCTCTTCAAGGGCGCTGTTCGATCTTACGGCGGAGAATGAGATTTTTGAGAAGCAGGGGCTGGAAGCGTACTGCAGCTATCAGGTGGAGCACGAGCAGGAGATCTTAAAGCCGGGGCCGGGTTTCGGCCTGATCAGGTCCCTGCTTCGCTTAAACGAATACAGCGGGAAAAAGGATCTGGTGGAGGTCATTATCATGTCGCGGAACAGCCCCGACACGTCGTTGCGCGTCTTTAACGCCATTGCGCATTACGGGCTGCCGATCACCCGGTCCGTGCTGGTCAGCGGCGCGTCGCTGGCGCCGTATCTGGCCGCTTTTCACACGGATCTGTTTTTGTCGGCATACGAAGATGACGTACAGTGCGCCATCGACAGCGGCATTGCCGCCGGAATCATCTGTACGGAGCGCACGGCGCAGGTGATCCCCATGCCTACCGCCCAGATCCGGATCGCCTTTGACGGGGACGCGGTGCTCTTCGGGGACCAGTCGGAGATGATCTTTCAGGAGCGGGGGCTGGACGCCTTTGAGGAAAATGAGAAGACACATGCAAAGGAGCCCCTTGCGGAAGGGCCCTTCGCACAGTTTTTGAAAAAGCTCTCGGACCTTCAGAGGCAGCTTGGCACGGAGAACTGCCCTATCCGGACGGCCCTTGTCACATCCCGGAGCGCGCCGGCCCACGAGAGGGTCATCCGCACGATGCGGGCCTGGAATGTACGGGTGGACGAGGCATTTTTCCTGGGGGGCCTGGAAAAGAAGGATGTGCTGAAGGCGTTCGGCGCGCAGATCTTTTTCGACGACCAGTCGGCGCATACCCTGAGCGCGTCGCTGGCGGTTCCGGCGGCGAGAGTGCCGTACAGCAGTACAGGGGGCCTGCGCCGTCTCCGGCAGACGGCGCAGGTGTAGCCAGAAAGGAGACAGGGCGGCGGATGCGCTATGAGAACATTACAGAGGGACGGTTCGTGGAGCGTCCCAACCGTTTTATCGCCACGGTGGAAATAGAGGGGCGGCGGGAGACGGTGCACGTAAAGAATACCGGCCGCTGCCGGGAGCTTCTGGTGAAAGGGGCAAAGGTCTACCTTACCGAAAGCACCAACCCGAACAGGTCCACAGCCTGGGATCTCGTGGCGGTGGAAAAGGGCAGCAGGCTTGTAAACATGGACTCCCAGGCGCCGAACAGAGCTGTGGAGGAATGGATCCGGGCAGGGGGCTTTTCCCGGGACGTAAAGCTTGTAAAGCCGGAGACGGTGTACGGAAATTCCCGTTTTGACTTTTATGTGGAGACCGGGCGGGAGAAAATATTTCTCGAGGTGAAGGGCGTTACACTGGAGGAAGAGGGCGTGGTGCGCTTTCCGGACGCGCCCTCCGACCGGGCGGTGAAACATGTGGAAGAACTGATCCGGGCCAGGGCGGACGGGTATCGCGCCCTTGTACTGTTTGTGGTGCAGATGGAGGGAGTGCACTATTTTACCCCGAATGTGCAGACGCATCCCGAGTTTGCCAAGGCGCTTAAGAAGGCCGCCGCGGCGGGAGTGGAGCTGCTGGCTCGGGACTGCCGGGTGACGCCGGACTCCATGACGATAAACGCGCCTGTCCCGGTGCTTTTAGAGGATTCTTTGGTAAGTCTTAAGAAAAGCTTAAGCTTACCCTCTCTTTTATCCGTTCCCAAACCGCTTTTACTGTGGTATGATAGAAGCAGACGGATCCTTCCCTGGCGGGAAGAACCCACCCCCTACCGGGTCTGGGTGTCGGAGATCATGCTGCAGCAGACCCGCGTGGAGGCTGTCAAGCCTTATTTTGAGCGCTTTATGGAGCAGCTCCCCGATATCGCGGCGCTGGCGGACGCCCCGGAGGAAAAGCTGTTGAAGCTCTGGGAAGGTCTGGGCTATTATAACCGGGCGCGGAACCTGAAGCAGGCGGCCCGGCAGATCATTGACGAATATGGGGGCAGAATGCCGGATACTTATGAGGAACTCCTGAAATTAAAGGGGATCGGAAGCTATACGGCCGGAGCCGTGGCGTCCATCGCGTACGGGAGGGCTGTGCCTGCGGTGGACGGAAATGTATTGAGGGTGGCGGCGAGGATCCGCTGCGACGAGAGGCCGATCTCGGATGCCGGGGTGAAAAAAGCCGTGGAGCGGGAGCTTGCGGCGGCGATCCCAAGGGAGAGACCCGGGGATTTCAATCAAGCCATGATGGAGCTGGGCGCCTGCGTCTGCCTTCCCAACGGCGCGCCCCTTTGCGGCGAGTGTCCTCTGGCGGGGCTGTGCATGGCCCACGCCGTTAGATGTGAGACGGAATATCCCAGAAAAGCCCCAAAGAGGGAGAGAACGGTGGAGGACAGGACCGTGCTGGTCGTCAGAGACGGAAACAGGGCCGCCATCCGGAAAAGGCCGGATAAGGGACTTCTGGCGGGAATGTATGAGCTTCCGTCACTTTCAGGGTTCTATACGGCGGAGGAAGTGACGGCGTATCTTGCTTATAACGGCATAAGGGTTCTCAGAATCCTGCCTCTGGAGGACGCGAAACATATCTTTACCCACAGGGAATGGCACATGAAGGGATATATGATCCGGGTGGACGAGCTTGCGGGCAGCGCGCCGGGGAAAGATACTAAGGACTGGATCTACATCGAGCCGGGGGAGGCAAGGGAAAAATATCCCATTCCTTCGGCGTTCGGAGCATACACAAAATATCTGAGCATCATACTCGGAAAGGACAGATACGGGGAGGAAGGAAAAGCGTGAAGCTTCTGTCGATTGCAATACCCTGCTACAATTCTGAAAACTACATGAGAAAATGCGTGGAATCCCTGCTGCCCGGCGGAGAGGACGTGGAGATCCTCATTGTGGACGACGGCTCCCATAAGGACAACACTGCCCGGATCGCGGACGAGTACCAGGAGCGCTATCCCGCCATCGTAAAGGCGATCCACAAGGAAAACGGCGGCCACGGGTCCGCGGTGAACGCGGGGATCGACGCCGCTTCCGGACTTTATTTCAAGGTGGTGGACAGCGACGACTGGGTGAAGGCGGACGCCTATATGCAGGTGCTGGACACCCTGCGGCAGCTGGCGGGAGGCGCAAAGACGCTGGATATGCTGATCTGCAACTATGTGTACGAAAAGGAAGGGGAAAAGCGCAAAAAGGTAATCCGCTACCGTCACATGCTTCCCAGGGATCAGATGTTTACCTGGGACGACTGCCACCATTTCCTGAAGGGGCATTATATCCTGATGCATTCCGTGATCTTTCGGACAAAGCTTCTGAGAGAATGTGGCTTAAGGCTTCCGGAGCACACCTTTTACGTGGACAATCTTTACGTGTTCGAGCCGCTTCCCTATGTGCAGAACATGTATTACCTGGATGTGAACTTCTACCGCTATTACATCGGCCGGGAGGACCAGTCCGTCAACGAGGACGTCATGATCTCGCGCATCGACCAGCAGCTTAAGGTCAACAGGCTTATGATTGACTACCTGACGGACAAAAAGGGGGAGCTGGTAAAGAACAAGCGCAGATATCAGTATATGCGCAACTATCTTGAGATCATCACGACCGTCTCCTCCGTTCTGCTGATCCGTTCCGGCACGGAGGAAAATCTTGAGAAGAAAAAGGAGCTGTGGCGTTACCTGAAGGAGAAGGACAGAAAGCTCTTTGCCTGGATGCGCAGCGGAATCATGGGCGGAACCATGAACCTGCCCGGACGGGGGGGCAGGGAAATTTCCGTAAAGGCGTACAAGATCTGTCAGAGAATCTTCAAATTTAACTAACGGAAGGCCCGGTCAGTTGCGCTGCTGCGCAAGAGAGGTGCGGACAGCCGTGATCCGGTCTTTCCTGTAGACAACAACATACATAACGGCGCCCAGAAGAAGGGCTGTTGCAACGTCGAACACGGAGTGCTGTTTTAACAGCACGGTGGAACAGATAATGGAAACTGCCAGGACGAAGGAGGCGATCCGGATTCCCCTTCTGCCGGCCAGCTTCCTGCTGTGCATCACGGCAAAATGGGCGCCCAGGGAGTTGTACACATGGATGCTGGGCCAGAGGTTTGTGGGTGTGTCCGTCTGCCAGAGCAGGCCAACAAGGCGGGAAAATACGTTGTCTCTGGGCATTGCCAGGGGCCGCAGGTCATGTCCGTTGGGCCAGAGGGTGGATACGATCAGAAAGACAGTCATGCCCGTCATCAGAAAAACACAGGTCCTGTAATATTCCTGCTTATCCTGAAACATCAGAAAGACCACCACCGCCGCTACATAGATAAACCAGAGAAGGTAGGGGACGATGAACACCTCGCAGAAGGGAATCGCGTCGTCCAGCGCCAGGTGGATCACACGGTATGTGGTGACATCCTGCTCCAGCCATGCAAACCAGCACAGATAGACAGCCATGAACACCAAAAGCGGCAGGATGTGTTTATATTTTACATAAAGCCGAATCCATTTTTTCATTTCAGTTCAGACCCTTTCTGATCCCTGTTCGGTGGGTGCGGGGCTTCCGCCCTGCTTTTTTCAACTTTAGTATAGTCCGAATCATTGAAAAATCAACAGTTTTTTTCAATTCTTTCACAAATCTTCAGGATTTGTTCTGGTGGGATTCTGCCCGGGCCGCCGCCCGGCCCCGCCTTGACCGCGCCTCGTCCCGTGTGATAAAATAACAATATAGAAAAAAGGCAGGATCGTATGCCGGAACGGGGGCGAAACATGAACAGGAGAATCATTGATTTATCGTCGGAAACCGCTGTGCCTTTTCACAACAATGTGGACTTCTGCGTGGGGACGGGCCGCATGGGACTCGCGCTGCACAGGGAGTACATGGAACAGCTGAAACTGGTGCAGGAATATATCGGCTTTGACCACATCAGGGGACACGGCCTGTTCTGTGACGACATGGCAATTTATCAGGTGGAGCAGGACGGCACCGTCTCCTATAACTATACCTATCTTGACAGGGTCATGGACGACTACCGCAGCCTTGGGCTCAGGCCCTTCCTGGAGCTGGGATTTATGCCCGGGAAGATGGCAAGCGGCGCCCAGACCATATTTTACTGGAAGGGGAACGTGACGCCCCCCGCTTCCTATGAGGCGTGGACGGACATGGTGCAGGCGCTCCTTATGCATCTTTGCCAGAGATACGGCAGGGACGAGGTGGTCACATGGCCGGTGGAGGTCTGGAATGAGCCGAATCTTCCCGGATTCTGGGAAAACGCCGACATGGAGGAATATTTTAAGCTGTTCCACCGCACGTTCCTGGCGGTAAAGGAGGTGGACGGCCGATTCCGGGTGGGAGGCCCCGCCGTGTGCGGCGGCAGCGACGAAAAGTGGATCCGGGCCTTTCTGGAATACTGCGCGGAGAACAGGCTGGCGGTAGACTTTGTGACAAGACATCACTACACCACGGAATTTCCCGACCATGTGGGTCATTACGGCTACGCAGAGCTGATGCGGGCGGAGGACGGCTTTGCCAATCTCCGCACCACCAGGGACATTATCGACAGCTTTCCGGAGTATAAGGGGCTTGAGATCCATATCACGGAATACAATACCTCCTACATACCCAACTGCCCGCTTCACGACACCAACCAGAACGCAGCCTTTCTGGCACAGCAGCTTTCCCGGCTGGGGGAAGGAAACGAATCCTACTCCTACTGGACCTTCGGGGATGTGTTTGAGGAACAGGGCGTGCCCTTTACGCCCTTCCACGGAGGATTCGGCCTTGTGGCAGACGGATGCATCCCCAAGCCCACCTTCTGGACCTTCGTGTTTTTCAAAAAGCTGAAGGAAAAAGAGGGGATCTGTATTTACCGGGACGACAACGCCGTTGTGATGCGGCTTTCGGACGGCAGCCTGCGGGGCGTTTTGTGGAACATGACAAACGAAAGGACGGGGGAGGCCCTTGATTTTGTCCTGGCCCTTCCCGGGGAAGGACAGGGCTGTCTGCTGACCAGGCTGGTCGATGAGGAACACTGCAACCCCCTGAAGATCTGGCACGACATGGGGGAACCGGCAAACCCTTCCCGGGAGGAGATCCAGATTCTGCGGGAAGCGTCCGTTCCCCTTACCCGCACGGCGCGCACCTTCCGGCGAAACGACGAAGCCAAGGAAAAGATCCGGGTGGAGGAAAACGGCGTGCTGTACTTTCAGTGGACGCCGGGGGAGGTGAAACCGGATCTGGGCTATTCTTACGAGCGCACCATGCAGTATCCACAGATCAACCCCGTCACGCGGCTTGACTATCCCGACCCCGACGTGATCCGGGTGGAGGATACCTATTATATGGTGAGCACTACCATGCATTTCATGCCGGGGTGCGAGATCCTGCGCTCCTATGACCTGAGAAACTGGGAACACGCGGCTTATGTGTACGATACCCTCGACGGCACGCCCGGACAGAAGCTTCAGGACGGGGAGAATATTTACGGGAAAGGCATGTGGGCCGCCTCCCTTCGGTATCGGAGGGATCAGGACGGCACCGGCGGGACCTTTTATGTGTGCTTTGTGGCCAACGATACCCATAAGACCTATCTTTACACGGCCAGGGACATTGAGGGCCCCTGGGAGAAAAGGCACATAGAGGGCTTTTACCACGACGCTTCCCTTTTGTTTGACGACGACGGCAGCGTCTATATCGCCTACGGCGGCCGGGACATCTATATCACCCAGCTGAAGGAGGATTTAAGCGGCCCCCTGGAGGGCGGCCTCCACAGGCTGGCCGTCAGCGACAGGGACAATCCGTTTCTGGGCTATGAGGGAACACATTTTTATAAGATAGGAGGGAAATATTACCTGTTCCTGATTCATTCCAGACGGGATCGGTGGCGCAGGACGGAGAGCTGCTTCGTGGCGGATTCCCTGCAGGGAAGGTTCACCGGCGGCGACGTGCTGGACGATGACCGGGGATACTGCGGCCAGGGTGTGGCCCAGGGCGGAATCGTCGATACGCCGGACGGGAAATGGTACGCCGTGCTGTTCCAGGACAGCGGCGCGGTGGGAAGGATCCCGGTGGTTATTCCCGTGACCTGGAAGGACGACAGACCTGTGTTCGGGGACGACGGCCGGATTCCGGAGAGATTTCCCCTGGAGAGCACGAGGCCGGGCTACAGATACCGGCCCCTTGTGGACAGCGACGATTTCCGCGGCCCGCTGAAGGACTGCTGGCAGTTCAACCATGAACCGGACTTATCCCTCATCTGCCATGACAGGGAGCAGGGCATCTTTCGGGTGACCACCGGGAAGGTCTGCAGCGGGCTGACCCAGGCGGTCAATACCCTGACCCAGAGAATGCTGCATCCCGGCTGTGCCGCGGAAGTGACGGTGGACGGCAGCGGGCTTGGGGAAGGGGACTATGCGGGACTCTGCGCGCTCCAGGGCAGCTATGGCATGATCGCCCTGACCCGCAGGGAAGGAACCCTTTTTGTCGTGACGCTCACCGCCGTATCGGGAGAAGAGACGGCGAAGGCCGGGGAAAAGGACGGCGGAGAGAACGCCGGCGGGACCGGCGCGGCCTGGCGGGAATGGGAAGCCGTACCCGTGGAGGGGGAGCAGGTGCGGCTTAAGCTGGAAGCCGATTTCACCCGCATGAGGGATACGGCCTCCTTCTATTATTGGAAGAAAGAGGGAGAGCGGGGCTTTTTCGGAAGGTGGGAAAAGACCGGCCCCGACCACAGGCTTTTCTTCCGGCTGGATCACTTTACGGGATGCCGGTTCGGCCTGGCGGTGTTCTCCACCCGGCAGGCGGGGGGCAGCGGAGCCTTTTCCGACTTTCAGTATCGAAAACGCTGATTTTTTCGGTGATTTTCCCATAGAGGCCGGGAGGACAGTGTACAACATGCACAAAAGAAAAGCAATTTGTGAAAGAAAATTAGCAATAAATGAAGAGTAGGGGTAGACATTTTTGGTGTATTATGCTATTATAGTCAAGAGGTGAAAACCTTTTGTGCGAAAAATGCAATGAATACTGGTTTTGTGGAGGAAAGTATGAAGAGCTCTGTAAAGAAGATTATTGTGACAGTGGCAGTCGTGGCGGTGATAGCGTTGATTGCTTTCCTTATGTCTCTGCGCGGCGTCGAGGATTTCCATGAGAAATACGCGGGCGCCGATCTGACGAAAGACGTGGAGGGCATGGAGAGAACGGGAACCTACACGGGATACCTGAATGATCATGCCGATGCGGCGCATCCCGCACAGAATGTGGATGTGGATCTGTATGATTACGACGCCGAGGGCTCCGTAGAAGTGTACAGCGACTATGAGGGAGAGGACAAGGCGCTCTTCACGGGGACCGGATCCAAGGTTACCTGGAAGGTGAACGTGCCGGAGACGGGATTCTACAATATATACATAGAATATCTTCTCCCGGAATCCAGAGGCGTGGCGGCGGAGCGCATTGTGTACTTAAACGGCGAGATCCCCTTCGAGGATGCCCGGAACATTTCCTTTACCAGGATCTGGACGGACGCCGGCGAGCCGAAGGTTGACAACCAGGGCAACGAGATCAGGCCCAGCCAGGTCGAGGTATTTGACTGGCAGAACACCTGCTTCAGGGATGACATGGGTTACATCACCGAGCCTTATATGTTCTATCTGGAGGCCGGCGAGAACACCATCGGCCTTGAGGCGGAAAACGAGCCTATGGTCTTAAGGCGGCTTGCCCTGAACGAAGTGCAGAAGCTTGACACCTACCAGGAATATCTGGCAAAGCAGCCCGCGGACGCATCCTCCGACGCAGCCAAGAATTATATGGAGGTGATCGAGGGCGAGGACTCCACATACCGCTCTGAATCTTCTCTTTATGCAAAATATGACAGATCTTCTCCCACGACCCAGCCGAACAGCGTTACGAAGACCGTGCTGAACTATGTGGGCGGCGAGGCATGGAGAAGCTCCGGACAGTGGATCGAATGGGAATTTGAGGTGCCGGAGGACGGGTATTACAACATTACCGTCAAGGGGCGCCAGAACTACTCCCGCGGCGTTGTGTCCAGCAGAAGCGTGTACATAGACGGCGTGATCCCCTTTGATGATATGAAGGAAATCTCCTTTGAATACAGCAACGACTGGAATTATCTGACCCTGGCCGACAAGGAGGGCACCCCTTACAATTTCTATCTGACGAAGGGTGCGCATACCATCCGCCTGGAAGCAACCCTGGGCGGCGTGGGCGCTATCCTGGAAGAGCTGGAAGACTCCACCTTCCGCCTGAACCAGATTTACAGAAAGATCCTGGTGTACACCGGAGCGACTCCGGACCAGTACAGAGACTACTATATAGAGAGAAGCTATCCCGAAGTGATGGAGGCCATGGATCTGGAGGCCAAGAGGCTGTTCAAGATCGTGGACGACATGGTGGCTTACAGCGGACAGAAGGCCGACAACATTGCAACCGCCCAGACGGTGGCCCAGCAGCTGGAGCGCTTCTGCAAGAAGCCCCAGAAGATTACGCTGGAGTTCACGACCTTCAAGGACAATATCACTTCCCTGGGAACCGCGTCCCTGAATTTGAGCGAGACAAAGCTTGACATTGACTACCTTGTGGTCAGCGGCACCAACGCGAAGCCTGAGAAGAAACAGGCAAATGTGTTTACAAAGCTCTGGCATGAGATGAAATCCTTCGCGGCATCGTTCGTTGTGGATTACAACGCCGTGGGCGATGTGTATGACGAGGACGGCAGCGACAATATCGTCAAGGTCTGGGTTCTTACCGGACGTGACCAGGGCACTATCTTAAAGTCCATGGTGGACGATACCTTTACCCCCGAGACCGGCGTCAAGGTCAACGTGGAGGTGGTCGACCCCAGTGCGCTGATGAACGCAGTTATGGCAGGGAGAGGACCTAATGTGGTGCTTTCCGTCGGCGCGGACCAGCCTGTGAACTATGCGCTTCGTAACGCGGTGGAGGATATCACACAGTTTGACGACTGGGAGGAGGTGCTGTCCCATTATACACCAAGCTCCTATGAACAGTACGGACTGGACGGCCATATTTACGCAGTGCCCGAGACCCAGACCTTCAACGTGATGTTCTACAGAAAAGACGTCCTTGAGGAACTGGAGCTTGAAATTCCCAATACCTGGCAGGAGCTGATCGAGATGATGCCTACTATCCAGGGCAACAACCTCTCCATCGGCATTCCTACCGCAGCGGGCAGCAGCGCGACGGCAACCGCAAGCACGGCGGTGGCCTCCAACGCCCCGGATCTTTCCCTGTACTTTACGCTGCTCTTCCAGTACGGCGGCGATATGTACAACGAGTCCGGAACGAAGACCACGGTGGACGACGAAGCCGGCGTGAGAGCGTTCAAGGATTACGTCAGATACTTTAACGATTACGGACTTCCTACGGTGTACGACTTTGTGAGCCGTTTCCGTTCCGGAGAGATGCCCATCGGTATTTCGGCATACTCCACATATAATACCCTGATGGTATCGGCTCCCGAGATCCGCGGGCTCTGGGATTTCACCCTGATCCCCGGCACGGAGCGCACCGCGGAAGACGGAACCACCTACATTGACAGATCCGATTTCATCACGGGAAATGCCACCATGATGATCGCCACGGAGGACGAGAGCTTAAGACAGGATTCCTGGGAGTTTATGAAATGGTGGGCACAGCCTGACACCCAGGTGCGGTTCGGACGCGAGATCGAGGCGCTGTTAGGATCTTCGGCCCGGTACGCCACGGCGAACAAGGATGCGTTCGTACAGCTCTCCTGGAGCGCGGACGACATTGAGGTTCTGGATGCCCAGTGGGATCAGACCGTGGGAATCCGGGAAGTGCCCGGCGGATACTTCACCGGACGCCATATCACCAACGCGATCCGAAAGGTGATCAACGAAAAGACCGACTCCAGAGAAACTATCATAGACTATGCCGTCACCATCAATGACGAGCTCACGAAAAAGCGGATCGAGTTCGGCCTGCCGGTGGATGAAGAATAGGGGAGTGAAGAATGAAAGAGTATGTAAGCAAGTATTTTACCCTGCGAAAACACAACATGCAGGTGGCTTGGAAAAAAGCCAAAAAGAGCAAAATGTGTTACCTGTTCCTCCTGCCTTACGCGCTGCTGTTTACTCTGTTCTTTGTGGCGCCTGTGGTGATCTCCATCTTTTACGGGTTCACCTACTACAACATTCTGGAAAGTCCGAGGTTCATCGGACTGCAGAACTACATCAGCCTGATACTGGAGGACGATATCTTCCTCATCGGTATCAAGAACACGCTGATGATAGCCATTGTCACCGGGCCGCTGGGATATATCATGTCGTTCCTGTTCGCCTGGCTGATCAATGAGCTGCCCAGATGGGTGCGAAGCGTGGCGGTGGTTGTGTTCTACGCCCCTTCCATTGCGGGCAACTGCTACACGATCTTCTCCGTGTTCTTCCGGGGCGACGCATACGGATACGTAAACGCGTTCCTGATGAATGTTGGCATTATAGACACGCCGATCCTTTGGTTTATCAATCCGACCTACATGCTGCCGATCTGTATGCTGGTCATCCTGTGGATGAGTCTGGGAACCGGGTTCCTTTCCTTTGTGGCAGGTCTTCAGGGCGTGGACAGATCCCAGTTTGAGGCGGGCTACATGGACGGTATCAAGAACCGCTGGCAGGAGCTGTGGTACATCACGCTCCCCAACATGAAGCCCATGCTGATGTTCGGTGCGGTCATGTCCATCACGCAGGCTTTCGGTGTGTGCGACGTCACCATGGCTCTCTGCGGATATCCCAGTACGGATTACGCGGCCCGCACCATTGTGACCCACCTGTTCGACTACGGCTTCACCAGGTTTGAGATGGGTTATGCATGTGCCATCGCGACCATCCTGTTCCTGATGATGATACTTTGTAACAAAGCAATCCAAAGTCTGTTGAGGAGAGTAGGAACCTGATATGAGCAAGAAGAACAAGAAAAGAGAGCAAGAAAACGTAGAAGCTGTATACCACAAAAAGCTGGTCAAAAGAAGAAAGCCCAACCGCTCTATCGCAGGAGACTTCTTTCTGTATCTGTTCCTGTTCCTGGTGGCTGTGGTAATGGTATTTCCCATCGTCTACGCGGTGAGCAGCGCGCTGAAGCCTTTGGATGAACTGTTTAAGTTCCCGCCGAAGATCCTGGCGCAGAACCCTACGATGGACAATTTTTCCGATCTGTTCGTGACCATGGGAAAATCCTGGGTGACATTCTCCAGATACCTGTTTAACACGGTGTTCATCACCTTCGTGGGAACGGCAGGAAACCTGATCGTGGCCTCCATGGGCGCGTTCGTGCTGGCGAAGTACGAATTTCCCGGCAACCAGACCTTCTTCAAGCTGGTCACCGTGGCAATGATGTTTACCGGTTATGTAACCCAGATCCCGAACTACCTGATCCTGAACGCACTGGGATGGATCGATACCTACTGGGCTATCGTGATCCCGGCGTTTGCATCGCCGATGAACCTCTTCCTGATGAAGCAGTTTATGGAAGGGCTTCCCACTTCCCTGATCGAGGCAGCGAAGATCGACGGCGCCAGCGAATGGCGCGTGTTCAGCGGTATCGTGATGCCTAACGTGAAGCCGGCGTGGATGACGTTGATTATCTTCTCGGTGCAGGGGCTTTGGAACAACAAGGCCGCAACCTTCATCTATTCCGAGGAAAAGAAGACGCTTGTATATGCCATGCAGCAGATCCAGAGCGGCGGTATCGCCAGAACCGGACAGGGCGCGGCAGTGCTGGTTGTCCTGATGGTGGTTCCCATCGCGATCTTCATCTTCTCCGAAAGCCAGATCCTGGAGACGATGGCAAGTTCAGGTCTGAAGGATTAACAGGGAATGAGGTGGCGTATGAAAAGGATGATGAAAACAATAGGCGCGCTGGCGCTGGGCGCAGCGGTCCTGGCGGCGCCCTCCATGAGCGTTATGGCAATGGAGAACAGCTACACATATAATTACGACTACTGGGGCGATGTGCAGGATTCACCCAATGCATATACCGTAACGAAGGTATTTCCCGCGGAGGCTTTTGGATTGGATAAGAACTTCAGCAATCCGGAGGGACTGTTCGTTCAGGGAGATATGATCTATATCTGCGATACCGGCAACAACCGGATCGTGCAGCTTCAGCGCACGGGAACGGAGCAGTTCGAGGTTATCCGCATTATTGACAGCATCAAGGGCAACACGGATGTGAAGGAGCTTTCCGGCCCCACCGATATTGCGGTTTCCGAAGAGGGGGATCTCTTTATCAGCGACAAGGGCAATGCCCGCATCGTGAGAGTGGACTCGGATCTGAACTACAAGCTGGAGTTCGGACTCCCGGTAGACTCTACCGTGAACGCGGATGCTACCTTCCAGCCCTCCAAGATCGTGATTGATACGGCGGGACGTGTCTACTGTATCGCCACCGGTATCAACCAGGGTTTGTGCAAGTATGAAGCGGACGGCACCTTCTCCGGATTTGTGGGCGCCACGCCCGTTACCTATGACTGGATGGATTATATCTGGAAGAAATTTGCGACGCAGGAGCAGAGAACGAGACTGACGAGCTTTGTTCCCACCGCTTATGACAATATCTACATGGATCATGAGGGCTTCATTTACGCCTGCGCCAGCGGCCAGGAGGAGAGTGATCTGGATTCCGGCGCGGCCCAGGCCATCCGCAAGCTGAACCTGCTGGGAAGCAACATCCTCGTGGAGAACGGCGAGTATCCCGCCTATGGCGATCTTTACTGGGGCGAGGGCGGCGGATATGAAGGACCTTCTCAGTATACCGACGTAACCGTTATGGACAACGACATCTATGTCTGCCTGGATAAGAACCGCGGCCGGCTCTTCGGCTATGACGATCAGGGCAAGATGGTGTTCGCCTTCGGCGGCAACGGCAACATGGACGGTTATTTCAGACGGCCCGCTGCGATCGAGCATATGGGGCATGACCTGATCGTGCTGGATTCCCTGGACTGCAGCCTGACGCTGTTTACTCCCACCGAGTTCGGAAAGCTGATCTATCAGGCCATCGAACAGTTTGACGACGGCGACTATGAGGCTTCCGGTGAGAGCTGGAGGGAGGTCATGGAGCTGGACGGCAACTATGATCTGGCCTATATCGGCATTGGACGTTCGCTGCTGCGGCAGGAGAAGTACCGTGAGGCCATGGACTACTTTGAACTGAAGTATGACGACGAAAACTATTCCAAGGCTTACAAGCAGTACCGCAAGGAATGGGTGGAAGACCACATCGTGATCATTGTCATCATTATTCTGGTGCTCTTCCTGGTTCCTCTTACCATCGGCAGGATCAAGGAAATCAAGCATGAAATAGATATCGCAGATATCTTCAGAACCTAGACGAACGGAGGCCGGTATGATTGCTGCACTGAAAAAGAAAGAGACCTATCAAAATTATTTAAAGAGCCTGAAATTTGCCCTGTACTGTATCACCCACCCTCTTGACGGTTTCTGGGATCTCACCCATGAAAAGAGGGGAAGTTACGCGGCGGCAAATACCATCCTGATCCTGACGCTTCTGATCAGGGTTCTGAAGCTTCGGTACACGAGCTTCATCTTCATAACGGTGTACTGGGAAGATATTAATATTTTCCTGTACCTGGCCAGTGTCGCATTCCCGCTTGCCATGTTCGTGGTAGGCAACTGGGGGCTGACGACTCTGTTTGACGGCAAGGGACGTCTCGGGCAGGTGTATATGGCGAGCTGCTATGCCCTGACGCCTTATCCCCTGGTCCAGATTCCTCTGATGGTGCTGAGTAATTTCGTGACGGTGGATGAAGCGGAGTTCTATTCCGCGCTCAGCGTGATCTCTCTCGTCTGGGCGGCGCTGCTCTTTGTGGCGGCCATGGGACAGATCCATGAGTTTAATATGGGAAAGAATCTTCTGTTTATTGTTGCCAGTCTGTTTGCAATGCTGGTGATCGTCTTCATCCTGCTGCTGTTCTTCAGCATGATCTCCCAGGGCATTGCATACTTCATCTCTTTGGGAAAGGAGATCATGTTCCGAATGTAACAGGGCGGTGGACCGAGAGCATATCCGCCCGGGCGGAAGGATAGGAGTGACAATGAAGAAAGAAAAATCAGTAAGAAAAGCCGAAATGAAAGCTGCAGTGATAAACAGGCTGAAGAGTCTGGCGGTTCCCGTGATCATAACTGCCATCATAGCCGTTGCAGTCATTGTGATCATCAATTTCCAGAATCCGGAGGAGCCTTTGGAGGTAATAAGGCTGAGCGGATACGAGGGGACGGAAGAACCCATCGTGGTGGAAAACGACGAGCTGAAGCTGACCATGGATCCTTTGACCACCCAGTTTACGCTGGAGGTTAAGAAAACCGGAAAGGTCTGGTATTCCAATCCTCCCGAGGCGGCAAGCGATCCCATGGCGGTGGCGTCTGAAAAGGGAAGGATCCAGTCCACGCTCCTTATGACGTTCAGCCAGGACACCGGTCTGCAGACAACCTTCGACAATTTCAGCTACGGAATTGATAACCGTCTCTATGAGATCGAGACGGGAGAGGACTACATCCGTGTCAACTATTCCATCGGCGATATGGAGCGGACCTACATGATCCCGCCCGTGGAGACGGCCGCGGACTTTGAAGAAAAGCTGAGCCAGATGGAAAAATCGGATGTGGACTTTGTAAGGCGCTACTATAAGAAATACGATATCAACGACCTTGGAAAGAACGACGACAAGGACGTGCTGCTTGCCAACTACCCCATCTTGGAAACGGAGCCTATCTATGCGCTGAGAGATACGGCACAGGGCGCGGCTTTAATAAAGATGGAGCAGATCTTTGAAGCATTCGGGTATACCGCGGAGGATCTCGCCGCTGACCAGCAGCTGAGCAACGCGACGAAGGAAAACGACAAGCCCGTGTTCAATGTAAGCATGATCTACCGTCTGGAGGGCGGGGATCTGGTGCTGGAGGTTCCTTTCAGTTCTCTGGAGAGCAAGGAGGAGTTCCCAATCTATACGCTGGTGCCCCTTCCCTACTTCGGGGCGGGCGGTCCTGACGACGAGGGATATCTGCTTGTGCCCGAGGGCGGCGGCGCTCTGATCAACTTTAACAACAACAAGCTCTCCCAGGCTGCTTACTATTCCAATGTTTACGGCTGGGACATGGCCCTGTCCAGAGAAGCTGTGGTGCATGACACCCGTATATATTTTAACGTTTTCGGCGTTGCCAATGAAGATGACTCCTTTATCTGCATCATGGAGGAAGGCGTTCCCTACGCTTCCGTGCAGGCGGACATTTCCGGACACGGCAACAGCTACAATTACGTGAACGCCATGTACAGCATCTGCCCCAGAGAGCTCTATGAGATCGGCGATGTGGGTTCCCAGAGTATTTACAAGTTCCTGGAAACTCTGCCTGACGAGACGCTGACCCAGAGATACCGCTTTATAGACTCCGGCAGCTATGTGGATATGGCAAAATGCTACCAGGGATATTTAAAGGATAAATACGGCCAGTACTTTGCGGAAAACGATGATGAGTCGACTCCGGTAGCGCTGGAGATTGTAGGAGCCGTCGACAAGGTGAAGCAGATCCTTGGCATACCGGTCTCAAGGCCCCTGAAGCTTACAAAGTACAGCGAGGCGGAGGATATGATCCGCCAGCTTACTTCCGAGGGGATGGATAACATCTCTGTGAAATACACCGGCTGGTGCAACGGCGGCGTGAACCAGAAGATCCTGCGGAAGGCCAAGACGGTCTCCGATCTGGGAAGCAAGAAGGACCTGCAGGAGCTGGGCAACGCGGCGAAGGAGATGGGCGTGGACCTGTATCTGGAGGGTGTGACCCATTACGAGTTTGACAGCGGAATCTTCGACGGCTTCTTCTCCTTTACGGATGCGGCGAGATTCTTAAGTAAGGAGAGAGCGGAGCTCTTCCAGTACAATCCGGTAACCTATTCCGCAAGAGAAGGACTTGACAGCTATTATCTGCTGCATGCGGACCTGATCCAGGAAATGACGGATACGCTGGTGGAGGCTGCGAAGAAATACAACGCGAACGTGGCGTTCAGGGATACCGGCATGGATCTTTCCTCCGACTATTACGTGAAGGACACCGTCAGCAGGAACGCGGCGATGCTTGCGCAGTCGCAGCAGTTAAAGGAGATCGTAGACGGCGGACAGAAGATCCTGATCAATATGGGGAATGATTACGCGCTTCCCTATGCGGACATGGTGACCAATATGGATCTGGCCGGCAGCGGCTATACCATCCTGGACGAGGAGATCCCCTTCTACCAGATCGCGATCCATGGATTTGTGAACTACACCGGCGCACCCTTAAATACCTGCGGCGACACGCAGGAGGAGCTTCTGGAGTCCGCCGAGTATGGCGCGGGACTTTCCTTCTCCCTGATGAGAGAGACGGCCTTCGCACTGCAGAAGACGCTTTACACGGAATATTACGCATCCGACTTTGCCGCATGGCATGACAGGATGATGGATATCTACAACAGATATGACAGTGAGCTTGGACATGTGTTTGATCAGGAGATCACAGGACACGAAAAGCTGAGCGATGACCTGTCCTGCACCGTTTATGAGGACGGCACAAAGGTCTATGTGAATTACAGCTTTACGGATGCGGTGACCGAGGACGGCGTGGAGGTTCCCGCCAGGGATTACAAGGTGGTACGCTGAGGGAAAGCTGAAGATTTGAAAAGATTTTAGAAAGGGTAGTGGTTATGAAAAAACAGAAGAACAAGTTAGCAGGTCTTCAAAGACGCAAGGCCATCTCGGGATATCTGTTCATAGCGCCGTTCCTCATCGGGTTTCTGGCTTTTATGGTCAAGCCGCTGTGTCAGTCGCTGTACATGAGCTTCAGCGACGTCCAGCTGGGGAGCAAGGGCTTTAACCCCG
The DNA here is from genome assembly GCA_947627535.1 of uncultured Acetatifactor sp. Lineage (GTDB taxonomy): Bacteria > Bacillota > Clostridia > Lachnospirales > Lachnospiraceae > Acetatifactor. The sequence goes on along the minus strand of CANQWM010000004.1, from coordinate 67,847 downwards.
TCTGGAAAGGCTTATTCCAGTATAATTACGCCTTCCGCGTCGATCCGACCTACACCCGCCTCCTGACGGAGGAACTGACCAGAATGGCGATATATTCCGTCTCCATTATGGTATTCAGCTTCTTCGTGGCGCTGATCCTGAATCAGAAATTTAAGGGAAGGGCGCTGGTTCGTTCCATTTTCTTCCTTCCCGTGATCCTGGCGAGCGGCGTGATCCTGAATCTGGATTCCGAGAACTCGCTGATGGCAGCCGTGGCTCAGACGGTGGAGGTAAACGCTTCCGCGACCTCCGGCATTACGGACGCGCTCCAGAATATCTTAAGGACCTCCGGTGTCGGTGTAAGGGCTTTTGAGAAGCTGTTTGAGATCATCGACAACATTTATGACGTGGCGATCTCTTCCGGTATTCAGATCATTATCTTCCTCTCCGGCCTGCAGACGATCTCCACCAGTATGTATGAGGCGGCGGACATCGAGGGATGTACGAAGTGGGAGAGCCTCTGGAAGATCACGTTCCCCATGGTCAGCTCCCTGTTCCTTGTAAACTGGATCTACACCATCGTGGACTTCTGCATGAGATCGGACAACAAGGTGATAGAGAAGATTACAACCTATATGAACGTCAACCTGAATTACGGTCTGGCGTCCGCCATGTCGTGGGCGTATTTCGTTCTGGTCATAGCGATCGTGGGTATAAGCTCGCTCATTATCTCAAAGGGGGTTTACTACTATGAGTAAGGTGAAGACGGGGAAATATACGAATTTCTGGGAGAGGAACAAGAAGTCAGGCGGCTATCTCCTGCGGAAGACCATCATGGGGTATGGCGTCAGCATCTGCCGGGCGGTCCTTCTCTTCGGACTGTGTTTCCTGATCCTGCAACCCCTTTTGAACAAGATTTCCGTAAGCTTTATGACGGAGCCCGATCTTTATGATCCGGTTGTGGTGTCTATTCCCATGCATTTTACAACGGAGAATTACCAGCTGGCCGCCGGGTTTATGAATTACTCCAAGAGCCTGTTAAATTCCTTTGTTGTGGCGCTGACCATATCCGTTCTGCAGGTGGCGATGAGTACGCTGGTGGGATACGGGTTTGCCAGATTTAAATTTCCCCTGAAGGGTTTCTGGTTTGCCTGCGTGATGATGACCATCCTGATCCCGCCCCAGGTTATCTCCACTTCCCTGCACCTGCATTTCAGGTACTTTGATATTTTCGGCATCATCGAGGCGGTCACCGGATCGCCCCTGAACTTAAGAGGCTCCGTGATCCCCTATTATCTGATGAGCGCGGGATGCATGGGACTGAAGAACGGGCTTTACATCTATATGATCCGCCAGTTCTTCCGCAATATCCCCAAGGAGCTGGAGGAAGCGGCCTATGTGGACGGATGCGGCACCCTGAGAACCTTTGTCAGGATCATGCTCCCGGACGCGAAGCCGATCCTTACTTCCTGTTTCCTGTTCGCTTTTGTATGGCAGTGGACAGACGGCTTTTATTCCAGCATGTTCCTTGGAGATATCAGCCTGTTGAGCATCAAGTTAAGACAGCTTCCCGACTCTCTGGGCGGCTACATCGGCAATCTGCTGGGATCGACCAATGCGGCAATTATCTCGGTCCCCTATAACAACTGTATTCTGGCGACGGGAACCTTGATGGTGATCGTTCCGCTGGTTATCCTTTATCTCTTCGCCCAGAAGGGATTTGTGGAAAGCTTAAGCAGTACAGGCATTAAGATGTGATATCATATGGTATAAATTCCCGCTCCGCCGGTTTTTCCCGGAAAAGATTGTAAGGCTGGCGGGTCAAGCGGGAACTTATATAAAAAAGGAGGAAAAAATGAAAAGAAAAATGTTAAGCAGACTGATGGCCGCTTCTCTTGCAGCCATCATGACAGTAGGAATGGCAGGCTGCGGCGGCGATGATGGCAGCAGCAGCAACGCAAGCACTCCTTCTGACAGCGGAAGCAGCGAAGCAAGCACTCCTTCTGACAGCGGAAGCGCCGATGCCAGCGATGAGGCAAGCTCCGCCGAGGGCGGCGAAGAAGGCGCTGCCACTGTCAGGATCGATCCCAATACGGGCGCTCCCTTTGACCTGGGCGGCATGGAGATCATTATTGCCGACTGGTGGAGCGGTGACGGCACTCCTGCAGAGGCTACTACCGAGTTCGCTGAGGCACAGCAGGAGTACCAGCAGTGGCTGCAGGAGACCTACAACTTTACGATGGTTCAGAAGACCTACGCAGGCTGGGGATGGGGCGAAGGTTCCATCGGCGAAGCTTTTGTACAGGCTGCTACTTCCGGAACCGATGAGAATATCATCTGGGTGCTGACCAACTCCGCAGCTACCGCTGCAGATGTAAACCAGGGCCTGATGTATGATATCACCAAGCTGGACGGCGACGTCATCGACCTTTCCGCTGAGAAGTGGACCCAGAATGGCGAGATGGAGAACTGGACAGTGAACGGCGGCGTATTCGGCTTCGTTCCCGGCCGTTCCGAGCCCAGAGGAGGTCTGTACTTCAACAAGACCGTCCTGAAGGATGCAGGAATCGATCCCGAGACCATTTATGATATGCAGGCAAACGGAACCTGGACCTGGGACGCATGGGTTGACATCATGAAGCAGGTACAGAGAGATACTGACAACGACGGCCAGATCGATGTTTACGGCTGCGTACAGAACAACGGCGGCATGGTTCAGATGTGCTATCGTTCCAACGGCGGCAACCTGGTAAGCAAGGATGAGAGCACCGGCAAGTATGTTCTTACCGCTGATACCGACGCTGTGAGAGATGGTCTCCACTTTGCAATCGACACCGTTACCAACCAGTACTTCCTGAACTACGGCAACGAGGACGGTTCCAACTGGGAAGAGTACAAGGAGCGCTTCATGAACGGTGAGGCTGCTTTCATGTTTGATGACGCTTACTGCGCATACAGCAACGGTTGGCTGTCTACAGACCCCAGAAACGTTGACTTCGGTTATGTTATGTTCCCTAAGGGACCCAATGCTACCGACTATGTTACCAACGTTTCCAACAACGTTTACGCGCTTCCTGCTTCCTATGACGACGAGAAGGCAAGAAAGCTGATGTTCGCTCTGGATGTATGGACCGACGACGTTCCTGGCTATGCAGGATACTATGGCCTGAAGGATCAGCTGTACGAAGGAATGAGAGACACCCGTTCCGTTGACGAGACCATTGAGATGATGGCTACCAGAGGCGTGTACGATATCAACTCCATCGTTCCTAACTTCGACGTAAACAACGACTTCCTGTATCAGCTGGGTGTTGGCGCAGATGTTGACGCTATTCTTGAGCAGAACCTTGCCGCATGGCAGACCGCTGTGGACGAGTTTAACGCTTCCCTGGGACTGTAATCTGGTTCCTGGAGTGTACCGACATACGATCCAAAGGTCTATTTGACCTGTAACAGTAAACAATAAAGAGGGATGGTGTTTTCCGGGCGCCATCCCTTTTCTAACTATTTCTGCAGATCCGCATGGATACAGAAACGAAAGGAAAAACAGAACATGGAAGTAAAGTTTCATCTGCCCGGCCTTCGACAGAATTATCCCCTGAACATGACGATTTTGTCCATGCTGGAAAAAAGGCCCCAGTATTTCAGAGAGGGGGTAAGGATCGCTTCCTTCTTCGGGGAGTTTCCCACATCCCTTTGGAACGGCGGAAGACCTTCGTTCAGCGACCAGTGCGACGCGGGGTTTGTGGAGAATGTAGTCAAGAGCATCAACGCCAAGGGCGTTCCCATCCGCTACACCTATACCAATATGTTCTTAAGTGAGGAGGATCTTGCGGATCCCTACTGCAACTTCTGTATGAAGGCCGCGGACAACGGGATGAATGAGGTTCTTGTGGTGTCGCCCCTTCTGGAGGAATATGTGCGGAAAAATTATCCCGGCTTTAAGATCAACAGCTCTACCTGCAAGGAGATCAGGGATATCGACGCCGTGAATGAGGAGCTGCGGCGGGATTATAACCTTGTTGTGCTGGACTACAATTTCAACAATGATTTTGAGGCGCTGGAAAAGATCGAGGATAAGGGACGCTGCGAGATCCTGGTGAACGCCATCTGTACACCCAACTGTCCAAGGAGAGGAAAGCATTACGAGAATGTGGCGAAGAACCAGCGCATCATGCTGAACAACCGGAAGCTTCCCCCGAACAGGCAGGCGCCCCTGGAGCCCTGGCAATGCGAGTACGGAGAACATAACGAGTTCCATACGATTCAAGGGTATTCCACCTATGTGTCGCCGGAGGATATCTGGGAAAAGTATGTTCCCATGGGATTTCGCAATTTCAAGCTGGAGGGAAGGACGGCCAACTTCTTCTATGTCCTGGAGCTCTACATGCACTATCTGATCCGGCCGGAGTACAGGGTGGACGCCGCCACAACGCTGTTAAACAGTCTGGAGAGCAGTCATGTGCTCAGGCTCATGAAGCCGAGACCGGGTGTATGGCCCTGAGAAAGGAGAGACATTATGGCACAGAAAACCGTGTACTGGCATCTGCCGGGATTCTGTTACTTCAGACAGCTGAATCTGGCGATGATCACGCTGATGAAGGAATACCAAAACTGCTTCCGGCCAGGATACAGGATCGGTTCGGTCTACGGCACGTTTCCGGGCGCCATCTGGAACGGCGGAAGAGCGGTGATGGGACTCGCCGGGAAAAGGGAGATCGAGGCCACCTTAAAGCTGTATAACAGCAGGGGCGTCCCCGTGCGGTTCACATGGACAAACTCCGTTCTGGAGGAAAAGCATGTCTACGATACCTACTGCAATCTGATCATGCGTCTGGCGGACAACGGGATGAATCAGGTTCTGGTAAACGTTCCGGTGCTGGAATCGTATATCCGCAGGGAATATCCGGGCTATAAGCTGATCTCCTCCACCACGAAGCGGATCAACGAAACAGGGGGGGTACTTAAGGAGCTGGAGAAGGATTATTTTCTCGTCGTGCTGGACTACGACTTAAACCATGATGAGAAGACCCTTGCGGCCATTGAACCGGAGGCGGACCGGGTGGAGATCCTTGTGAACGAGGTCTGTTCTCCGGGCTGTCCCCTGCGGGCGGAGCATTATGCACAGCAGTCCAGGGCCCAGCTGGAGTTCGATGTAGGCAATCTTTTCCACTGTCCCAATTCCAACCAGCAGAAGGATTTTGCCGAATGCATGAAGCGTCCCGCGTTCATCTCCAACGAGGAGATCGGAAGCTATATTGACAGAGGGTTCGTGAATTTCAAGATCGCGGGCCGGGGGATGCCTCAGAGCTATGTGTTTGACGCTTATCTGTACTTCCTCGTCAAGGAGGACCAGAGGGATTTTATCCGCAGAAGGGTGGGCGAGCTTTTAAAGCAGTACGGGCAGGCGCCCAGACCCCGGTAAAGAAAGCAAGGATTGGGGAAAAAACCACAAGGATTAGCGAGCAAAAAACGAAAATACGGCTTACAATATTATCAGATTGTGTAACATGGAGGAGGAGCGGCTATCATGAGGATGCGGGGAAAGAGCATCTGGCTGAAGGGAATCGGCGCCTGGGGCGTCCTGGCTTTTCTGCTTTGCGGCTGCGGCCGGCAGGAAACGCCGGAGGACGATGTGGTCGTGGTGGAGCAGGACGACGGCAGCGGGGTCTCTTATGTATTGGAAGAGGCGGCGTATGCCGATGTGGTAAAGACGCAGAAGGTCAATTGTAAATACAGACAGATCCAGGAGCAGGAGGTGACGTTCCCGCTGGGCGGAAGGGTCGTGGACCGCGTTTACGTGGAGGAGGGAGACACCGTAAAAAAGGGCCAGCTTCTCGTGGAGCTGTCCAGCAAGGACCTGCAGCGAAAGATCGAGGATCTGGAATACCGGATCGCGAGGAATGAGCTGCTTCTGGGATATCTGGACGACGAGGAAAACAATGAGATTTCCTCGCTCTGGGTCAGCTATCTCGCCACAGGGGGAAGCAGGGAGGATCTGGACGACAGGATCGACGGCGTAAGACGCAGCTACCGCTATCAGCGGGAGGACTACAGCGACGCGCTTACGGCGGACCGGGAGGAGCTTGCGCTGGTGAAGAAGGATTATCAGTCCAGCCGGATCTATGCGACGATGGACGGCACCGTATATGACATGAAGGACTTTCTTGTGGGTTCCACCTCCCAGCTGGGGGAGAGAGTCATGTCGGTGATGGATACCTCCGAGAGTCTGTTCGAGGCCAGCGACCCGGAGGCGGCGAAATTTTTCCACGAGGGCGAGACGGTTCCCATGACGATCAGCTTCGGAGACGGCGCCGGTGATTACCTGCTTCTTCCCTGCAGAATGGACGAGTGGGGCGATACCCAGCTCTTCGAGGTTTACGAGGGCCCGGAGAACGGCGCCACGAAGGTGGGAACCTCGGGGGCGATAACGGTGGTCTCGGACAGCAGGCAGAATGTGCTGACGGTGTCCCTTAACGCGGTGAAAAGCGCTTCCGACGACAGATATTATGTGTATGTGCTGGGCGAAGGAGGCATACGGGAGGCAAGATGGGTGGAAACCGGGTTGTTCGGTGACAGTCTCGTGGAGATCAAAAGCGGTCTGACGGAAGGGGAAAAGGTTATCTTGAAATGACGGCAAGGAGAGAAGGACGGCGCCCAACCGGCGCAAAAAAAGGGCTGTGTCTTGCGCTGGCCTGTGTGGTTCTGGCCCAGACGGGCTGCGGACAGAAGCAGGCGGCAAAGCAGTGGCGGCCGGAGGACGTGGAGCTTCTGGAGCCTGCAGGCGTGGCGGCGGTCTATGAGACTGTGGCCAGAAGAAATCTGTATGACGTAAAGACCTATTACGGGCAGGTCTGTCCTTATGTAGAAGAGTACCAGCTGGACGGGGTTTTTACGTTTGATTCCTACGGGGCGCTTCCCGGGGATCCGGTAAAAAAGGGCGACGTGCTGCTTCACGCGGATTTTGAGGAGATCGACGAGCAGATCGAGGCCATGGAAGAAGAGATCGCCGAGATGGATAAGGCGTATCAGGAGTTCCTGGACGAGGACAGGGAAAACAGGGAACAGCCCCTGGAGGATCAGCGCGTATACGGGCAGGCTCTGGAAAATTATAAGAACGGCCCGGAGGAATACGTGACAGACGAGACGACGGGGGAGCAGAAGAAGAACCCGGCCTATGAGGCGTGGCTGGCGAATTACAATGACCGAACATGGGGGTATGACGCCTGTGAAAACGGATACCGCCGGGCGAATCAGACGCTCCTTGAGATGGACCAGGCCCTGAAGGAGCAAAAAGAGCTGTATGAGCTGGACCGCGCCTATAAGCTGCTGTGTCTGGAACGGATCAGGGAAGATAAGAAGCTGGGATCGTTAATTGCCGGCATGGACGGCTATGTAGCCGGATTGAACAGCGGAAGTGATTATTACTATAACTCCAACATGCTGTTTTCGGGCGATACGGCGCCCAGCGGCATTCCTCTGGTGGCGGTGTGCGACCCCCAAAGACTGGAGATCCGCAGCCAGTACCTGACAAAGAACGCCTACCAGAACGCGGAGGCTGTCTACGCCATTGCGGGGGGAAAGCGTTACGAGGTGGAGTATTCCCCCATCGAGTCGACAGAGGAATATGAGCGGAAAAAGAAGGAAAACGGCGGCACGGTCTATGGCGTTTTCTATCCCCAGGGGGATACGCAGGATCTGACGGTGGGAGAGTATGCCGTGATCGTTGTGGAGAACAAGACGCGCAAGGATGTGCTCACGGTCCCCAACGACTCGCTGGTGAGGGAAGGGAACAGCTCTTATGTCTATGTGCTGGATGGGGATTCCTATGTCTACACCAAGGTGGACGTGGGTATCAGCGACGGCGTGTACACAGAGATCGTCTCCGGACTGAAGGAGGGAGACCCGGTGCGCACGGAGCAGAACGTGACGGCGGGGGAGAAAACCGTGAAGGTGACGCGGGGCAGGCTGTGCACAAAGTATGAGACCACAGGTGTCCTCTGCTACCCCGATTCGGAATGGGTGGATAATCCCATCGAATACGGAACCTGTTATTATATGAAAAATCTGGTCCATGCCCAGCAGGCCGTGAAGAAGGGAGACGTGCTGGCCGAGATCCGGGTGGTGCCGGATCAGGCCGAGATGGACCGAAAGGAGATGCAGCTTGCGAGGGAGAGGGAGAGACTGCAGGATCTGATCGACGAGGACGACGAGGAGAAGAACAAGGACGCCATCGAGGCAAGGCAGGAGACCATCCGGGATCTGGAGGAGCTGCTGGCGGACATGAAGGCCGACGCGGCGACGACGCAGATCGTCGCGCCAAGAGACGGCATTGTCAGAAGCCTGTATCCCTATGAGGAGAATTCGCTTATATCGCCGGGGGATTGGCTGTACCACATCGCGGACCAGAAGGTGATGTTCCTGCGGGTGACAAACACGGACGATCAGCTCGCCTATGGAAATACTGTGACGGTGAAGTACAAGGGCGCAGACCAGGCACAGCACGAGGCCCAGGGACAGGTCGTGACCGCCGGGGGAATGTCCCTGACGGGAGACATGTACGGGGGAGAGGTTCTGGTAAAGCTTCCTCAGGAGGATCTTGCCGCCATGGCGGAGGTGTCCGAGGACAGGGTGAGTTATGTCTATATCCCGGATACCAGCTTTAAGGTAAGCGCCGAGGTGCGCGTGATGGAGGATGTGCTCCTGGTGCCGAGGGCAGCCGTGACGGCGGTGGGAAATAACTGCTATGTGAAGGTGAAGCTGGAGACGGGCGGGATCCGGTATCAGAGCTTTCTGTCCGGAGGCGCGGACGCAGAAAACTACTGGGTGCTGGATGGTCTTACGGAAGGAATGGAATTATGCTTAGATTAATGCTGCAGAAACTGAGGCATAAAAAATGGATGAACTGCTGTCTGCTTCTGGGGAGCATTCTGCTGATCGCCACTGTGGTCAGCTTCCCCCTGTACCAGACGGCCGCTTACGACAGGATGCTTCAGGACGAATTCAGAAAGTATATTTCGACGGAGGGGAAATGGCCCACGATGGCTTCCCTGCTGCATTCGTCCCAAAGGGACGTGGGGGGCGGCGCCATCACGCGGGCGGAAAATCTGTTCTCCAATATGTGCGCGGACCTGGGCGTGACCCAGAAGGAGATCATCTATTATTATCTTCTGGATCCTGCGGCAGTCTCCTCCGCCATGGGCAGGGACGCCGTGGAGGGGACGTCGGTCCAGCTGGGAATGCGTTCCAATCTGCCTGAACACGCGGAAATCCTGAGCGGAGAAATGTATTCTGATACCGGACTGGCGGAGGACGGAAGCATCGAGGTAGTGGTCAGCGAATCGGCGCTGGTGGAGATGAACCTTCTTGTGGGGGAGACGCTGGTCTTTAAGGACAGGCGGGACGTGAACGGTGAGGAGATCCGTATCCTGATCAAGGGCGTGTTCGGACAGAAGGAGCGGCTCGACGACTACTGGCAGGAGACGCCGGAGGAAATGACCAATGTCTGTCTGATGAACGAGTCGCTGTTCAGGCAGATGTTTACCGGGGAGAATGCCGGAAACTACACGATCACCTGCAGATACTGCCTGCTGTTCGAGTACAGCGATATCAAGGCTTCCCAGGTGGACCGGCTGATAAAAAGGACGGATTATCTGACGGGAGAGAGCTCCTACCGCAAGATTTTCAAAGAGCCGGACTACCGGCAGATTCTGGAGACCTATGTGAGAAAGCAGGACAGAATCCGGGCCACGCTTATGATCCTGCAGGTGCCCGTGCTGATTCTGCTGGGGGCGTTTCTGTTTATGATCTCCGGCCAGATGTACGAGATGGAGCGGAATGAGATTTCCGTGATCAAGAGCCGCGGCAGCTCCGGCGGTCAGATTTTAAGGCTTTATCTCTACCAGAGCCTGTTTCTGACGATTGTGGGCGGAGCGGTGGGAATCCCGCTGGGGGCCGTGTTCAGCAGAATCCTTGGTTCTGCCAGCAATTTCCTGGAGTTTGACGGAAACCGGACGCTGGAGGTGACCTATACGCCCCAGACCTGGCTTTATGCGGCGGCGGCCATGCTTGTCACGCTGCTTGCCATTGCGATTCCGGCCATCCGCTACAGCCGCGTTACCATTGTGCATCTGAAGCAGCAGAAAGCGCTGAAGAAAAAGAGACTCTGGGAGAAGCTGTTTCTGGATGTGATCCTGATCGGTGTGTCTCTCTACGGATATTATAATTTCCGGAAAAATTCCGGCGATCTGGGGAGCGCCGTGCTCCGGGGCGAGTCGCTGGATCCGCTTTTGTACATAAGCTCCTCCCTCTTTATCCTGGGAATGGGCCTTCTGTTCTTGAGACTGCAGCCCTACCTTGTACAGTTGATCTATACCGTCGGCAAAAGGTTCTGGAAGCCGGCCAGCTACGCTTCCTTTATGGAAAACGCCAAGAACGGCAGAAAACAGCAGTTTATCATGCTTTTCCTGATTATGACGGTGGCGCTGGGCATGTACCACGCCACGGTGGCGCGGACGATCCTGAGAAACGCCGCCGACAATACGGAATATCTGGACGGGGCGGATGTGATCCTGAAGGAGGTCTGGGTACAAAAGAAAGACGAGCACGGAAACAGTCTGGGAGAGTACATCGAGCCGGATTTCTCCAAGTACGCTTCCATGGAAGGTGCGGCGTCCTATACGAAGGTGGTCAATGAGACGGGGGCGTATTTTGAGAAGAAGGAAGGTGACGCTGTCGGCCGGTACAGCGCGACGGTGATGGGGATCCATACAAAGGAGTTCGGCGGGCTCACATGGGTTGAGGGAGAGCTGAACCAGAAACATTACTATGAATTCCTCAACGAGCTTGCGGTGGAACAGCAGGGCTTTCTGGTCTCCAGGAATTTTCAGACCATACTGGGATACAAGCAGGGAGACTCCATCACGGTCCAGGTCGACGGAGCGGGTTCCGTCACCGGAAAGATCGTGGATTTCTTTGATTACTGGCCGGGTTACGCCAAGACAAAAACGGAGCTGAATCCCGACGGCACCTCTTCCGTCATCGAAAATTATACGGTGGTGACGCACTACAGCCTTCTGTTTGACCAATGGGGTCTGCGGCCCTATGAGGTATGGATCAGCATGAAGGAGGGATATGATTCCCAGTATGTGTATGACTGGATCCAGTCCAGCGACGCCCGCGTCGCGAAGTATATCAACCGCGGGGACGATATGAGGGCGGCGCTGGAGGACCCGCTGCTGCAGGGGACCAACGGTGTGCTGACCATGGGCTTTATGGTGACCATCCTGCTGTGTGCGGTGGGCTATCTGATCTACTGGATTATGTCCATCCGGGCCCGGGAGATGATCTTCGGTGTGCTCCGCGCCTGCGGTATGCACAAGGGAGAGCTGATCCATATGCTGCTGAACGAACAGATCTTTTCCGGCGTGTTTACGGTTCTTGCCGGAATCGGGATCGGGAAGCTGGCCTCGAAGATGTTCGTTCCCATGCTGCAGCAGGCGTACGCGGCCACAAACCAGGTGCTTCCCATGAAGCTGATCACAGAGACCTCGGATATGATGCGGCTGTATCTTGTGATCGCCGGCGTGATGATCGTCTGCTTTGTTGTGCTGATCCTGCTGTTGTTTAAGCTGAATGTGACCAAGGCGTTGAAACTGGGTGAGGAATAGACCGGAGGAACGGTATGAGCGAGAAGAATTATGTGATCGAAGTAAAAGGGGTGAACCGGATCTTTCCTGTTCCCGGGGGCGAATTTCAGGCGCTGAAGGATATTAACACGGCTGTCCCCCAGGGGTATCTGGCGATCCTGAAGGGGCGTTCCGGCTCGGGAAAGACGACGCTGATGAATATTATCGGCGCCCTGGATGAGCCCACTTCCGGCACGGTAAGCATCAATGGGCGCCCGCTGGCAAAAATGTCCGACCGGCAGCGGGAGGACTTACGGCGCAGGGAGATGGGATTTGTGTTTCAGGCGGTATCCCTGATCCCTACCATGAACGCCTTCCAGAATGTGGAGTTTTCCATGCGGCTGGCGGGGATCCGCCCCGGCCGGGAGAGGGATAAGAGAGTGGAGGAGTGCCTGAGCATGGTGGGGCTGGGAAACCGCGCCCGCCACATGCCGGCGGAGATGTCGGGCGGCGAACAGCAGCGGATCGCCATCGCCAGAGCCATCGCCCACAGACCCCGCCTGATCCTGGCGGATGAGCCCACGGCGGAGCTTGACAGCGCCATGGGAGCCCAGGTGACCATGCTGTTTCAGGAGATGACAAGAAAAGAGGGAATCACCATTCTGATGACGACCCATGACGTGGGCCTGATGGACGCCGGGGATATGATTATAGAACTGGAGGCCGGCCAGCAGGTCCATGGGGACGGGGAAAAGGAGTAAGCGATGCCTGAGAATATGATACAGGCGGAAGGCCTGGTGAAGATCTATAAGTCAAAGGAGACGGAGGTTCTGGCCTTGCAGGGGCTGGATCTGACGGTGGAGGAAGGGGAGCTGACCGCCATTATCGGCAACAGCGGCAGCGGCAAGTCCACCTTCTTAAATATGATCGGCGGACTGGATCGGCCCAGCGCGGGTTCCCTGATCGTGGGCGGGAAAAACCTCTTTACCATGACGGAAAAAAAGCTTGTGCTGTATAAGAGGGATACTGTCGGTTTTGTATGGCAGAACAACGGGCGCAACCTTGTCCCTTTTCTCACCGTCCTTGAGAACGTGATGATGCCTATGAGCATTTCCGGCACCCCGAAGCGAAAGGAGAAGGCGCTTCAGCTTCTTGAGATGGTGGGGATGGCCAATAAAAAATCCAGCCGGATGAACATGCTTTCCGGCGGTGAGCAGCAGAGGGTAGCCATTGCCATCGCCCTTGCCAATTCTCCAAAGCTTCTGCTGGCGGACGAACCTACAGGAAGTGTGGACGTAAAGACGGCAAACTATATCTTCGATATCTTTACGGAGCTGAACAAGTCGGGCCAGACGATCCTGATCGTTACCCACGATGTGGCGCTGTCGAAGAAGGTACGGCGCGTTGTGGCGATCCGGGACGGCAAGATCAGCAGCGAGCGTGTGCTGAAGGAGGCGTATGCGGAGCGGTTAAAGGAGACTTCCATCGACTGGCGCAAGGAGGATACCCAGGAGGAATACGCCATTATGGACAAGGCGGGACGGGTTCAGATTCCTTCCGACCTGCTGGAGTCCATGGGGCTGTCCGGAAACAAGGTAAAGATCGCGCTCCAGGACGGGAAGGTGGTCATCAGCGGACCGGATCAGAAGTAAGACGCTTTCAGGAAACGATGGCGCGGCTGTTTTTCTCCCGGTACTCCGAAGGAGAACAGTTCTTCTGCTGGCGGAACACGCGGTTGAAGGTGGAAATGCTGGGAAAGCCGGACTGCATGGCGATCTCCGTGATAGACAGATCCGGCTGTTCCAGAAGGTCCTCCGCGACCTTGATCCGTCTGCGGCAGATGTAGGAACAGAAGCTGTAGCCCGTGTACTGCTTGAACAGCCGGGAAAAATGATATTTGCTGAAGCCGGTGGCGTATGCTACGTCTTCGAGGGTGAAGTTTTCCATATAATGGGCGTCTATGTATTCCATAACGTCGTTGAATTTGCTGACATATTCCTTCTGTTTATAGGGTCTTGTGCTGGGGAAAAGGGTTCTGCAGTTTACGCGGTCGTTTCCCAGCTTCACGAAAAGGTTCAGAAGAAGAGAGAAAATGGCCAGCTCCGCAAATTCGTTTCTGCTGTAATATTCGTTTCGCATCTGAAGCAGAATGTGGTAGATATCGTCATAGATATGGGGATAGGTGGTCCGGGTGATGTACAGGGGACCGTCCATTATGGACTGAAGGCTTGCAAATCCGTGGAGCTTTGCGACGGAGGAAATGTCCAGCAGGAAGACGTAACGAGTGCCTGTCCGGGGCGCTTTCAGGGAATGGAGCTCGCCCGACGGGATGATGAGGATATCTCCGGGCATGAGGTGATAGGTGGTTTCGGCTATGACGGCGTCGTACCAGTTTTCCACGGGGACGATGATCTCCAGAGCGGTGTGCCAGTGGGCGTCAAAATCCACATCCTGTTCGTTGCACCAGATCCGGACGGCGGAGCTTAGGTGGTAGGACACCACCTCCTGGCTGCCCGGCTGTATGGTCCTGTTTCCGGGGAAATCACTGTTGACACTGTTGAAATTGATGGTTTCATCTGTCATGATAGGTTCACCTCTATCCTGATTTTATCACTGAGGAAAGAAAAAGTAAACTATAAGAATGGAGTGAGAAAATGAGAAAAAGAATTTTGGCCGGGCTGGCGGTGATGACGCTTCTGGTTTCCGGACTGACGGGGTGCGCCGGGAAGGAAGGCGCGAAGGATCCTGCGTCGGAGGAGAGCGGACAGCTTTCCGGCAGCGGGCAGGGACAGGAAGCCTCCCGGGAGGACGAGAGCGCGCCGGAGGGGGAAGCCTCACCAGTCCTAAAGGAAGCGGTCATGAAAAATCTCGGCTGCCGCGTGGGAGCGGCCGTGACCCTGGGAGAGATCCAGGATGAGAAGGTGTGGGACATTATCACTACCTATTTTAACGCGGTGACGCTGGGAAACGAGCTGAAGCCGGATGCCATGTTCGGCTACAGCAACGGGAAATGTCCCGGGACGGAGGAAGCCGAATTAAACGGCGAGACCATACTTGTCCCGAAAATGGATTATTCCCGGGCGGAGGCGATCCTTGACAAGGTGCTGGAGTGGAACCAGGAACACCCCGACGATCCCATCAAGGTCCGGGGGCATGTGCTGGTATGGCATTCCCAGACGCCGGAATGGTTCTTCCATGTGGATTACGACAAAAACAAGGATTACGTGGATAAAGAGACCATGAACAAAAGGCTGGAATGGTATATCCGGACCATGCTCACCCATTTTACCGGGGAGGACAGCAGGTATCGGGGAATGTTTTACGGCTGGGACGTGGTGAACGAAGCCGTGAGCGACGGATCGGGCACCTACCGGACGGATCAGGAGAACCCGGACGAGCCGCTGAGCAACGATACCCATGGAAGCAATTCCAGCTGGTGGCATGTGTATCAAAGCAATGAATATATTCTGAACGCCTTTCGGTATGCAAACAAGTACGCGCCGGCGGATCTGGAGCTGTACTATAACGACTACAATGAATGCGTCTTCAAAAAGCAGCAGGGGATTCTGGAGCTGCTGCGGGCGGTAAAGGAGCAGGAGGGAGCGCCCGGGGAGGGCACCCGTATCGACGCCATGGGTATGCAGGGACATTACAACATGTCGTCGCCTGCCATGAGCGATATTTCCACCGCTGTGGAGCGGTATGCGGCGGTGGTCGGGAATGTCCAGATCACGGAGTTCGACATGAAGGCCAGCGACGGCTATGACGGGAGCGACGAGGCGAAAGCGGAAGAGTTTGAAAAGCAGGCGAACCGTTACGGCACCATCTACTGGGCACTGAAAAACGTCAATCAGAAGGAGGGAGTCAACGTGACGGGCCTTACCTTCTGGGGAACGGTGGACCACTATTCCTGGCTGCAGTCCCGTTCCGACGTGGGCGGGGGAAATACGGAGGATCTTCCGGAATGTCCGCTGCTCTTTGACGAAAACTATCAGCCGAAGCCGGCGTACGATAAGTTCCTGCAGTAAAGGCAAGGGCTGCCCAGGGCAGCAGAAGGAGGAAAAACATGTCAGTAACCGCAGTTAATCCCATCCTTCCGGGTTTTTATCCGGATCCGTCCATTTGCGCGGTGGGAGAGGATTTCTATATTGTAAATTCTACGTTTTCCTATTTCCCGGGGCTGCCCGTGCTGCACAGCAGGGACCTGGCCCACTGGGAGCAGATCGGAAACGTGATGGAGAGGGCAAGCCAGCTTCCGCTGAAAGACAGCGGCCATTCCCAGGGGCTTTTCGCGCCTACCATCCGGTATCATGAGGGGACCTTCTATGTGATCTGCACCAATGTGTCCCACGGCGGAAATTATGTTGTGACGGCGAAGGATCCCGCGGGGCCCTGGTCGGAGCCGCATTATCTGGAGGGCGCGGACGGCATCGATCCCAGCCTGTTTTTTGACGACGACGGGAAGTGTTATTATATCGGAACCCATCCCAACCCCGAGGGCTGTAAGTACAACGGGGATTATTATATCTGGATCCGGGAGCTTGATCTGGAACAGATGAAGCTGGTGGGAGAGACCTGGAATGTCTGGAACGGCGCCATGAAGAATATTGTCTGGCCCGAGGGACCCCATCTGTACAAAAAAGACGGATGGTATTATATTATGAACGCCGAGGGCGGCACCGGCCCGGAGCACGCGGTGACGATCTGCCGCAGCCGGAATCTGCTGGGGCCTTACGAGAACAATTTCTGTAATCCCATTCTCACCCACAGGCATCTGGGGAAGGAGTATCCCATCCGGTATGTGGGGCACGGGGATCTGGTAGAGACCGTAAACGGAGAATGGTATATGGTCATGCTGGCGGTGCGCCCGCTGGAGGGCTATACCACCATGGGCCGGGAGACCTTCCTGGCAAAGGTGATCTGGGAGAATGACTGGCCGGTGGTCAATCCCGGCGTGGGGATGCTGACGAAGGAGGTAGAGATCAATCTTCCGGATGTTTCCCTGACAAAGGAGGATCCCTTCGGCAGCAGGACTTATGCGTTCGGGGGGATGAAGGAGCTTCCGCCGGAATTTTTAACCCTGCGCAATCCCGGAAAGGACATGTACCGTCTGACCGGGGAGGGTCTGGAGCTTTCGTTTGGCGCCGTTACGCTGAAGGAAAAGAAAAGCCCCTCCTATGTGGCGCTGCGCCAGCAGCATCACAGCTTCCGGGCCCAGGCGGACCTGCTTACGGATCATCTGACGGAGGGAAGGAGAGCGGGCCTGGCGCTGATGCAGAGCAACGACTATCACCTTCGGACGGAGCTTTGCCGGATGGGGGAGCAGCTGAAGGCGGAGGTCATTTTCTGCAGGGGCGGCAGCGATACCACAGTCTGCAGCGTCGTCATCGGAAGCGACGATATCCCGCAGCCTGCCCTTTCCCTGGAGGAGGTGCAGCTTGTCCTGACGGTGGAGGGACTGTCCGCTTCGCTGGAGTTGTGGGCCCCCCAGGACGGACAGACGCAGGGCGCCGAGAAGGCGCTGCTTTGCAGGGATCTTGATATCAGAGACCTTTCCACAGAGGTGGCAGGAGGCTTTGTGGGATGTACGGTGGGACTGTATGCCGTGGCCGACACTGAGGGCAGGGAAGGGGCGGCCTGCTTCCGGCGCCTTTCCTATCAGCCGCTGTAAGGAAGAGAGGGGCGGCCTTTGTCTCAGCCCCTGGATACGCTTGCCAGAAGCTGGACAAAGGCGGAGTTCCAGTAGATCGCCACTTCGTTGGTAGAGTAGCTGCCGTACATATCCAGCAGCGCCCTGGCGGGGGGAATGTCCTCGGACAGGACGCCCTTCGCCGCAGGATCCGCCCGGTAGCCGCAGGGCCCGCCGGAGAGCATACCGGGCATGGCTTTCCCAAGGAAGGCGGAGGGCCTGTGGTGGGGATGTTTTACAGCGTCCGTGCCGCAGCCGGTTAAGTAGCACAGCCCAAGGGGATTGCGGCCCAGAAGATAGTGGAGCTGGTCCGCGGCGGCGTCGAGAAATTCCCTGCGCCCCGTAAGGCGGTAGGCGTCATAGAGATGAAGGCCGCTGTTTGCCGCCCCCAGGTTGCTGCCCCAGTGGTACTGCTTCGGCGCCAGGGCGGTGCCGTAGCCGTCCGCGGCGGAAAGGCGGAGCTTTTCTTCTCCCAGCGCCGTCATTTCCTCCGCGATTTTTTCTTTTAAGGACTCGTCGGTGGGAAAAGCCGTGGTGAGGTAAGCGAGGTTTGCGTAAGTCCCCATGTTTCCCCAGCCGTAGCCGTGATAGATCTGCTGGCTGGCGAGGCGCTCAAAGTCTTCCCGGAAGCGGGGCTCTCCGAAGGTTTTGTACAGCTCCGCCGCGGCCCAGCAGCGCTCGTCGGCGTCGTTCGGGTCCCCGTAACCGCCGGTGGTGATCTCCGGCGGATTTTTGAATCCGCCCGGAAGCTCCATCCCGGAGAGGGCGTCATAGGCCCTCCGGGAGGAAAGGGCGAGCCTGTCCGCGTAAGCGGGATCGTATTCCCGGTAGAAGCGGGAGGCCAATGCCGTCACGGCGGCGAGATCGGCGGTAGCCGTGACGGAGACGGGGCTGACCACGATTTCCTCCGTCTCCTGGTCGGGCATGATAAAGCCGCAGAAGCGGCGGCAGGAGGCCTTGTGGTAAACCTGGCCGTCCTCTCTTTGCAGCTTCATCATCCAGTCCAGTTCGTATTTGATCTCTTCCAGGCAGGGCGGCAGAGGGGAATCGGTTTTCTCCGGCGCCCGGTACAGGGCAGAGAGCAGGGGATTTACGTCGCAGGCATAGAGAAGCTGTGCCACGGCCATGGCGCCGGGCACCACATACCGTCCATAGTCCCCCGCGTCGTGCCAGCCTCCGGAGACGTCCATTCTTTTGCCGGTGCCGTAGACAGAGGCGATCTTCGTATGGCAGGCCAGATGGGCGAAGCTCCCAGCGGCGCGCTCCGGCAGGGTGTGGCCGCAGCGCTGCAGATAAAAGAAGGCGAACGCTTTCTGAAACACGTCGGTATAGACGTCCTCCCCGATCTCAAAGGTGTCTGACTCGCTGAAGTCTTCCGTCACGATGCGGTAGCGGCCGGGCGCTGTGACGGCGGAGAAATCGCCGATATAATCCGTCTCCCCGGCGGAGACGTTCTCGCGCCGCAGGCCGGCGTTTCCGCGAAAGACCCTGCGCCCGTCCGAAGTGACCACATGGAACGAAACGGGAGCGTCGGCGCGGAAGGTGGCCTGTTTTGTCATTCCCGGCAGATAGCCGCACTGATCCACAAAAATGGTTTTGTACATAAGAGATCCGTCCTTTGCTGGAATGGTTCCGAAATTTACTATTATTATGGCAAATTGTCGGACGAAACTCCATAGATTATATTGTTTTGTCATGGATTATATTGCCCTGACCAAACGGCAAAGGGACGCTTCAGAGGTTTTCTCTTTGCAAGTGACGAAAACTGTGCTATAATCATACGCGAGTGTTGCATGATCCCGCAGAGACAGGAGGAAGAAAGAAATGTATTCGCTGGACGAAGTAAAAAAGGTTGACCCCGAGACAGCCCAGGCCATTGTGGACGAGCAGGAGCGGCAGAACAGCCATATCGAGCTGATCGCTTCGGAAAACTGGGTGAGTAAGGCCGTGATGGCGGCCATGGGGAGTCCCCTGACAAACAAATACGCGGAAGGATATCCCGGAAAGAGGTATTATGGCGGCTGTCAGTGTGTGGACGTGGTGGAGAACCTGGCCATCGAGCGCGCAAAGAAGCTGTTCGGCTGTGAGTATGCGAATGTACAGCCCCATTCCGGCGCCCAGGCCAACATGGCGGTGCAGTTCGCCGTCTGCAAACCCGGTGACACCATCATGGGTATGAATCTGGACCACGGCGGACACCTGACCCACGGAAGCCCGGTGAATATGTCCGGAAAATATTTCCATATTGTGCCTTACGGCGTAAATGACGACGGGTTTATCGACTATGACAGGCTGCGGGAGATCGCGAAGGAGGCAAAGCCGAAGATGATCATTGCCGGCGCTTCCGCTTACGCCCGCACCATTGACTTTAAGAAATTCCGGGAGGTCGCCGACGAGGTGGGCGCCGTGCTCATGGTGGATATGGCGCATATCGCGGGCCTTGTGGCCGCGGGGCTGCATCCAAGCCCTATCCCTTACGCGGACGTGACGACCACCACGACCCATAAGACCCTGCGGGGGCCCAGAGGCGGCATGATTCTTTCCAGCAATGCGGTGAACGAAAAATATAATTTCAACAAGGCGATTTTCCCCGGCATTCAGGGCGGCCCCCTGATGCATGTGATCGCCGCCAAGGCCGTCTGCTTCAAGGAGGCCCTCAGCGAGGAGTTTAAGACCTATCAGAGGAATATCATCGACAACGCCCAGGCCCTCTGCAAGGGTCTTCAGGAGAGGGGCGTAAAGATCGTTTCCGGCGGCACGGACAACCACCTGATGCTGGTGGACCTGACCAATTTTGGACTCACGGGAAAAGCGGTGGAGAAGCTGCTGGACGCGGCTTTCATCACCTGCAACAAGAATACCATTCCCAACGATCCCCAGTCTCCCTTTGTGACCAGCGGAATCCGTCTGGGAACGCCCGCCGTCACCTCCAGGGGCATGAACACGGAGGATATGGACAGGATCGCGGAGGCCATCGCGATGGTGATAAAAGGCGGCGAGGAGAGCGTTCCGGAAGCGAAGGCTATCGTAAAGACGCTGACCGACAAATATCCGCTGATCTAGGAATGACTCCCGGCAGGGAAACGAAAAGATGAGAATGCCCGACACAGCAAGACGCAGATGCAAGCAAGGCGCAAATGCCGGACAGCACAGAAAGAAAAGGGGAAAGATGAATTTTGGCAGCAGCCGTAAGTCGGCGATCAATTATCTGAATATGTTGAATCTCTTCCTGCTGGTCTCACACACCGGGCTGCTTATTTTGTTTGCGGTCATCGAGGTGTATCTGATGGCCATTGTCAATGTGGGCAGCGTGCTGTATTATGCGTCGGGCTTTTACCTGCTGAAACGCAAAAAGACTGCGGTTTATATCCGCACCACCTTCTGCGAGATCCTGATCCACATGTTCCTGGCCGTGATCAGCACGGGATGGGAGATGGGATTTCAGCTCCACTTTGTCGGCTGTATGGCGATTGTGTTCTATGTGGACTACTTTTCCGCGAGACTGGGACAGTCTCATATCAAGAGCATCGGCTACTGTATCGCCAGCGCCGCCCTGTACCTGACAAGCCTTCTGATCACGAAGTTCGCGGGCAGTCTGTACGATGTGGTGGAGACGATGAAGTTTGTGGGAATGGTGCTGAACTCCGTGGCCGTTTTCGCGTTTATCACCGTGCTGTTCGGGCTGCTGACAAAGATGGCGGCCTACTATGAGGAGGAGCTGGGGCGGCAGGCCACCCACGACAAGCTGACCGGGATGGTCAACAGACATTATCTGGTGGACCAGCTGGACGCTATCAACGCGGAGCGGAAAATGGCGAACTACTGGATCGCCATTCTGGATATCGACGACTTTAAGAAGATCAATGACAGATACGGGCATCTGTGCGGTGATTTCGTGCTGAGATCCCTGGCCGAGATCATTAAGAAAAACTGCGGCGACCGGACGGTATGCCGCTGGGGCGGCGAGGAATTTGTAATCGTGGGCGATGACAGCGGCAAAGATGAGAAGGGCCGGCGCCTGGAGAGCGTCCTTTTGGACAATATCCGCCGGGATGTGGCGATCAAGGATTTTGTGTACGATGGGAACACCACCGTCAACATGACCGTCACCATCGGCACCACACGATACCGGGAGGGCCAGACCGTGGACGAATGGATCAATGTGGCGGACGCAAGGCTTTACCGGGGAAAGAAATCCGGAAAGAACAAAGTGGTGGATTCGGACTGAAAATAACGGACTCGCTATGCGCGTAAGATAAGCGCGGAAATGGAGAAAAGATGATCAAGATAGCAGTGCTGGGCTACGGCACCGTGGGAAGCGGCGTCGTGGAGGTGATCGAAAAAAATAAGGAAATGGTCAATAAAAAGGCGGGAGAGGAGCTGGAGGTCAAGTATATTCTGGATCTGCTGGATTTTCCCGACGACCCTTATGGGGACAGGGTGATCCATGACTTCGGGACGATCCTGGCGGACGACGAGATCAGGATTATCTGCGAGACCATGGGCGGTGTGGGAAAGGCATACGAGTTTACAAAGCTGGCGCTGCAGGCGGGAAAGAGCGTGTGCACCTCCAACAAGGAGCTGGTGGCGGCCCACGGCCCGGAGCTTCTTGCGCTGGCAAAGTCGAATAACTGCAACTATCTGTTTGAAGCCAGCGTGGGCGGCGGGATTCCCATCATACGGCCGTTGAATTATTCCCTGACGGCGGAGCGGATCGAAGCGATTACAGGTATTTTAAACGGCACCACCAACTATATTTTATCCAAGATGGAATATGAGGGAGCGGACTACGAAACGGTTTTAAAGGAGGCCCAGGAGAAGGGGTACGCGGAGAGAAACCCGGAGGCGGACGTGGAGGGACACGACGCCTGCCGCAAGATCGCGATCCTTTCCTCGCTGATGACGGGAAAGAATGTGGACTACCGCAGGATCTATACCGAGGGAATCACAGGGATACAGCCCAGGGATTTCGCGTATGCGAAACAGATGGGCATGTCCATCAAGCTGCTTGCCATCAGCAGGGAGGAAAAGGGGAAGACCCTTGCCATGGTTTCTCCCTTCCTGATCGACGCCGGACATCCCCTTCACATGGTAAACGGCGTGTTCAACGCGGTTTTCGTCAGGGGCAACATGCTGGGCGACTCCATGTATTACGGGCGCGGCGCGGGAAAGCTGCCCACGGCCAGCGCTGTGGTCTCCGATGTGATTGACTGCGCAAGGCATATCGGCAAGGTAATCATGTGCTTCTGGGACGCGCAGGAAGCGGAGCTGGCAGTCATCGATCAGGCAAGCAGGCGGTTCTTCCTCCGGGTGAAGACGGAAGGGGCGGACAGGGCAAGGGCGCTGTTCGGAGCGGGTACGGAGAAGGTCACACTTCCGGGCGTGCCGGAGGAATGCGGTCTGATCACCCCCGTGATGACGGAGGCGGATTTCGCGGAAAGCTATGGGAAGCTGGACGGCCTGTGCGTGGGGCGCAGGCTCAGGCTGGAAGCGTAAAGGGAAGCGGCGCGGCAGCTGCCGCCTGCAGCGCAGGAAGGCGGCGGGGAAGCGGCAGGAAAGCGGCAGAAGAGCGCGGAGAGCGAAAAAAACAGAAAGGCATGGAATTGATATGAAATATCTGGTTGTTTTAGGTGACGGCATGGCCGATGAACCCATCGAGGCCCTCGGCGGAAAGACGCCCTTGGAATATGCCCAGACGCCCAATCTGGACCGTCTTGCCAGACTCAGTGAGATAGGCGCGGTACACACCATCCCGGAGGGAATGAAGCCGGGATCCGACACGGCGAACCTTTCGGTGCTGGGATATGATCCCGGCAGATATTATTCCGGCCGTTCTCCGCTGGAGGCGCTCAGCATCGGCGTCCCCATGAAGGACGATGATATCGCCATCCGGTGCAATATCGTCACGCTCTCCGAGGAGGATGTCCCTTTTGAGGAGAGGACGATCCTGGACCACAGCTCCTCGGAGATCAGCACGAAGGACTGCGCCGTTCTCTTAAAGGCGGTATCGGACGCGCTTGCCGACGAGACCTATCAATTTTATGTGGGCACCAGCTACCGGCACTGTCTGATCTGGAGCGGGGGAAAGGTTGTGGAGCTTACGCCGCCCCATGACGTGCTGGGCCAGACCATCGGAGCGTATCTCCCGGAAGACGGGAAGCTGCGGGAGATGATGAAAAAAAGCTATGACATACTGGTGAATCATCCCATCAATCTGGAGCGGAAAAAGCAGGGGCTGAACCCCGCAAACTGCTGCTGGTTCTGGGGCGCGGGAACGAAGCCCAGGCTTTCTTCCTTTCAGGAAAAGACGGGGAAGAAGGGGATGATGGTCTCGGCGGTGGATCTGTTGAAGGGGATCGCCGTGGGTGCGGGCATGGGCGTGGCGCTGGTGGAGGGCGCGAACGGCGGCCTTGACACCAATTATGAGGGAAAGGTGGACGCGGCCGTGAACGCGCTTTTGCGGGACGGGTACGATTTTGCCTATATCCATGTGGAGGCGCCCGACGAGATGGGGCATCAGGGGAGCGTGGAGAAGAAGGTCCAGGCCATCCGGAATCTGGACGAAAGGGTCATCGGGCCCGCGGTGGAAAAGCTCGCCGCATCGGGAGAGGATTTCCGGCTGCTTGTCCTGCCGGATCATCCCACGCCTATCCGGGTGAGAACGCATACCAGCGACAGCGTGCCTTACCTGCTCTATGACAGCAGGAATCCAAAGTCCCACGACTGGAGCTACAGCGAGGCCCAGGGGCGTGCGTCCGGAAATTTTGTGGCCCAGGGGCATAAGCTGATCGACAAATTTCTGGAGCTGGAGCCGTAAGGGCGGCGCCGGGAATGATTGAGATCTGGAAAGACGGGACCGGAAATGACCGGAGTTCGGAAAAAGCGGGACCGGGAATGATTGAGATCTGGAAAGACGGGATCGGAAATGACCGGAGTTCGGAAAAGACGGAACCGGGAATGATTGAGATCTGGAAAGACGAGACCGGAAATGACCGGAGTTCGGAAAAAGCGGCGCCGGGAAATTTGAGTTTGGGAACAGGCCGCGGATCGCGGACGGGATAGAGCAAGCCGCGTAAAACGGCGGAATGTGAGGAAGAAGAAAATGTCTAAGGTTGTTAAGTTCGGCGGGAGTTCTCTGGCCAGCGCGGAACAGTTTAAGAAGGTGGCGGCGATCATCCAGGCCGACGAAAACAGAAGGTATGTTGTGCCTTCCGCGCCGGGGAAACGGTTCGGGAAAGACACAAAGGTTACGGATATGCTCTATGCGTGCTATGCCTTGGCTGAGACGGGCAAGGATTTTAAACCTGCCCTGAAGGAGATCAAAGCGAGATATCAGGATATTATCGACGGCCTGGAGCTGGATCTGTCCCTGGACGGGGAGTTCGCTGTCATCGAGAAAAATTTTCAGGAGAAGACGGGGCGCGACTATGCGGCTTCCCGGGGGGAATATTTAAACGGGATCATCCTGGCCGCTTATATCGGCTTTGCGTTTATTGACGCGGCGGAAGTGATCTTTTTTGCGGATGAGACGGGGACCTGGGACGGGGAGAAGACCCGGGCGGTTTTGTCCGAGCGGCTCAAGAGCTGCGAAAAGGCTGTGATCCCCGGATTTTATGGCTCGCTGCCGGACGGAAGGATCAAGACCTTTTCCCGGGGCGGCTCCGATATCACGGGCTCCATCGTCGCCCAGGCGGCGGGAGTGGACGTGTATGAGAACTGGACGGACGTCTCCGGTTTTCTGATCGCGGATCCCAGGATCATTGACAATCCAAAGGGAATCGACGTGATCACATACCGGGAGCTTCGGGAGCTGTCCTACATGGGGGCGGGGGTCCTGCACGAGGACGCTATCTTCCCGGTGCGTCAGGAGGGAATCCCGATCAACATCCGCAACACCAACGCGCCGGAGGACGAGGGCACCTGGATCGTGGGGAGCACATGCCAGAAGTCGAAGTATGTCATTACCGGGATCGCGGGCAAGAAGGGCTTCTGTTCCGTCAGCGTGGAAAAGGATATGATGAACTCCGAGATCGGATTCGGAAGAAGGGTTTTAAGCGCTTTTGAAGAGCAGGGAATCTCCTTCGAGCACATGCCCTCCGGCATTGATACCCTGACGGTCTTTGTACATCAGGATGAATTTATCGACAAGGAACAGAAGGTGGTAGCGGGAATCCACAGGATGGTGAAGCCCGACGCCATAGAGATTGAGTCGGATCTGGCGCTGATCGCCGTGGTGGGACGTGGAATGAAGTCCACGCGGGGAACCGCCGGCAGGATCTTTTCCGCGCTGGCCCACAACAATGTAAACGTAAAGATGATCGATCAGGGCTCCTCGGAGCTGAATATTATCATCGGCGTGAACAATGGGGACTTTGAGACTGCAATCCGCGCCATCTATGATATTTTTGTCCTGACGGCTGTTTAAGCGGGGCGGAGTTTTGACACTTAATTTGGCGGGAAATGGAAAAAATTGTAAAAATTTAAAATTTTTTTGAAAAATGTGTTGACAAAACAAAAACCGTGGCATATAATAAAGACAACAAAGAAAAAGAAACAGACTTTCTTCCATGAGGAACCAATGACGATAAGATCATAGGATAATGTGCGAGTACACAGAGGAAAAGGTAACGAGTCACTGAAGAATATAAGATACAGTGCGTTACGGCACCTTATACAAGGGAAAAAGTGGGAAAGCACACAGGATGAAATGGAAGACACAACTGAATAGGGGGACCAAGAGGAAAGAGAGGTATATTCCATTGGACGAGACAGCCTGAGAGAGCGTATTGATTGTGACGATCAGATCAATACGCTCTCTCAATTTGCGTGTCGGATCCTGCATGGCATATTCTTAATTTTTTGTAAAAAGAACGAAAAAATGGAAAATGGGAAGATTTACTGTAGAAAAAGGGGGAAAAATAGGGTAAGATGGTTAGAGACGGTCCAAGCGCTGAGACGGGCGCTGGCCGGGCAGAAAAGATTGGGAGATAGAGATGGACGAGAAGCAGCAAAAACAGGCGGAAATGCGGGAGGCCAGAAGAAGGCGCAGGATCCGGAATCAGATTCTTGCGTATATCGTGATGATTGTATTTCTGGCGGCGGCCGCGGCGGGAATCGTGGCCGCGGTAAAATATATCACACAGGCAGCGCACAACAGGCAGCAGGAGGAACAGCAGGGATCGGTGGATGACGCGATTGACGAGCTGCTGGGCGGAGAAGACATTCCCACCCCTGCGCCGGTGCAGACCGAGGAGCCTGTAGTGGAGCAGACTCCGGAGGAAAAGCTGGATGAGGTCGTAAACGCGGTCATCGACGTTATGCCTCTGGAGGATAAGGTGGCAGGTCTCTTTATTGTGACCCCCGAGGCCATCACGGGCGTGTCAAAGGCAGTGAAGGCGGGGGACGGCACCAAGGATGCGCTCTCGGAATGGCCGGTGGGAGGACTTGTCTATTTCGCCCAGAATATACAGTCCGCCGAACAGCTGGAGGAGATGCTGCATAATACGGTCCTTTATGCCAGGGCGCCGCTGTTCCTCGCAATCGACGAGGAGGGCGGAAGCGTGGCGCGGCTTGAAGCCGCAGGGCTTGCGGACAAGGTGGACAGCGCCGGGAAGATCGGCCAGACGGGGGATCCCGGCAACGCCTATCAGGCGGGCGTCACCATAGGAACCGCTCTGAGCCGGTTCGGGTTTAACCTGGATTTTGCTCCCGTGGCGGATATTGCCAGCGTGGAGAACAGCTATATGGGCGACCGGGTTTACGGTTCGGACGCCCAGACGGCGTCGCCCTTTGTGGTTTCCATGATACAGGGGCTGAAGGAACAGAAGATCGCGTCCTGCCTGAAACATTTCCCAGGCAACGGCGCGACCACACAGGACCCCCACACCGGAATCGCGACCACTGACAGAACGGCGGAGCAGTTCCGGGCGGAGGAATTTGAAGTTTTCCGCGCGGGCATTGAGGCGGGTGCGGACATGGTCATGGTCAGCCATATGGCGGCGCCCGGACTCACCGGCAGCAATGATCCCTGTTCCCTGTCGGAAGTGGTTGTCACGGATATTCTCCGCAAGGAGCTGGGATTTGACGGCGTGATCATCACGGACGCTCTGAATATGGGTGCCATTTCGGATTATTACGGCTCCGAGGAAGCGGCCATTATGGCGCTCCAGGCGGGCTGCGACATGCTGCTGATGCCGGAGGACCTGGAGGCAGCCTATCAGGGTATTCTCAATGCCGTAAACGAAGGGTATATCTCCGAAGAAAGGATCAATGACTCTCTTCGGAGGATCTACCGGATCAAGTATGCGGATCGTCTTGCTTCTGAGTAGGCAGCAGGGCAAGCAGCGCCGCGGTTTTTCCCCTGGAACAGAATCTTAAGCTGAAGGCGGCCTCAGTGCCGTCTTCCAGTTTGAGGATCATCAGGTGTTTCGGTTTTTTCAACAGACAGATGAAGGCGATGAAGCTGATGAGCGCCATGACCACAAGGAACAGGAAAATGCCTCCGAAGATCATTAGGTTATGGGTAAGCTTTTCCTGCTGCGCCTGGATATCCTGCTCCAGACGGCTGTAATCGGCGCGGATGGCTTCCTCTCTGTCCATGAAGGCCGCCAGTTCCTCCCGTTTTTCGGTCAGTTCGCTCACCTTTTCTTCCAGCTCCTTCAGCTCCGTCTCCGCCGTCTCGATCTGTTCGTCCAGCGAGGAGGGACGTTTCGCCAGATCCGGTATGGTTTCCTCCAGATATTCGGGATGTTCTTCTATGTAGAGAGCCACAATTTCGGTGAGGGAGGCTTCCCGGCCGGTGATATCGTAATACATGCCCCCGTAGGAGTCGTCTCCGGCGGAATAGGTGACCATGTCAAAGACTCCCAGCCCCGGGGCAATCGTCTCCATAAATTTCAGATAGGCGTCATAGTATGCCTGCTCGTCTGCCAGGCTGTTCCAGTCAATGTTAAAATCCTCTGCGCTTATGTCGTAAGACGTCCAGAAGGGCTCCGGAGCGTCCAGATAGTCGGCCGCATCCTGCCAGAAGGCCGTGTAATCCGCCTTCCTCCACCCGGGAACATTCAGTGCGCCGGGGTCGGGAGTTCCGCCGTAGGCTTTCAGAAAGACCGCGCCGTTTACCGCATAGTCCGGCACATGGAGCACCCGGTTTAAAAATTCCGCGGCGGTGATGTAGATCCGGCCGGTGTAATAAATGTGCTCATAGAGATCATAGTTGTAACAGTCCTGCAGGAAGGCTTCGGGAGAAGCGGTTTCTTCCGAAAAAATCCCGTCTACGCCGGAGGCGGAATAAAACGGCATTTCGTTCGTGATGTATCTGTTCTTCCCCTGTTCCAGAGAATAGGAATAGTACGGGTAGAGCCATTCGTGGATATTTTCATCCTTCAGAAACACGTCCAGCAGGTCACACAGATACTGGCGGTATGCGTCGGCAAAATAGTCAGTGGAAAGCAGGGCCGGTGTGTCAAAGTCCGGGTCGGCCAGAATGGAACGGACGACCTCCTCCTGACGCTGGGTGCGGTACAGCGCAAGCTGGCTTTCCAGAGTGTCGTATTGTCCGGCCGCTTCCTCCAGATCCGCGTCCAGTATGGAAAGCTGTGTATTTCCATCCTCGAGCCGCTTCAGATCGTTCTGAAACTGCTTCTTCTCCTCCGCGCGGTAGGGGGTGTGCATCAGCTCCCAGGTATGCAGGCCAAAATAGCCGCTGACCCCGGCGCCTGCCGCGAAGATCAGAAACAGAAGAAGGATGGCCAGGATCCTCCCCGTGCAGGGGGTGTGCCGGACGGCGGCTTCTTTCACGCAGGGCAGGGGAATGCTGATCTGTCCCTTTTTCTTTTGAAAGCGGCGCTTGGTCTTCCGGTAATAGGTGCCGTCCACAAGCAGTCTGCCGTCAGAGACGGAAATCCGTTTTTTGCGGATCACCATGTCCGGAACGGGCGCGGCCGCGGTTTCCGGAGGGGTTTCGCCGTCCTGTGCAGGAACGGGATCCGCGGGCAGGACAGTGGGCGCTTCGTCAGTTTTACCCGGCAAATCAGGTTGGGACTCCGAAACGCTGATGGACTCCGAAGCACCGTTGGACTCCGAAGCGCCGATGGATTCCGAAACGCCTTGGGACTCCGAAACGCCTTGGGACTCCGAAACGTCGTGGGTCTCCGAGACACTGTCGGCACTGTGGGCCTCCGGGGGCACGGCGGACTCCGCAGGCGTGGAAGGAACTGGCTGTGCCGGTTCTACCTGTTCGGGTTCCTTTACGGGAGCGCCGCAGTAGGGGCAAAAATTGGCAGTGTCTGAAAGCATTTTTCCGCATTTTCTACAGATCATATCTGTCACCTCTTTCAAAGCTATTTTCTCATGGCGTTTTTGTATTTTGCAGGACGAGTACAAAGTCTTTACGCAAAAAGACCGAAACCGAAAGGTTTCAGTCTTTTTCAGAGCGATAGACGGGACTCGAACCCGCGATTTCCACCTTGGCAAGGTGGCGCTCTACCAACTGAGCCACTATCGCACATATTTTATTGCTGCGGACAAATGATATTGTACATGATATGTGTTCTGTTGTCAACCATTAATTTCAAAAAAATTTTTATAATTGTGCAATCATATGTTTTGTGTTATCCTGAATTAAGAGAAGGCAGGAAGAAAGGCGGGGTAAAGATGAAGCTGGTATTTGTGGGGGCCGATCATGAGGTGACGGGAAGCTGTCATTATCTGGAGGCGGCCGGAAAGCATATTTTGGTTGACTATGGCATGGAGCAGGGAATCAATGTGTTTGAGAATGTCCCTCTGCCTGTGGACGAGGCCAGGATCGATTATGTCTTTCTGACCCACGCCCATGTAGACCATTCGGGCCTTCTGCCGCTGCTCTATGCCAGAGGCTTCCGGGGACAGGTGTACGCCACGGACGCCACGGCGGATCTGTGCAGCATTATGCTTCGCGACTGCGCCCACATTCAGATGATGGAGGCGGAGTGGAAGGGAAGAAAGGCAAAGCGGAGCGCGTCGGTGGAAGCCGCGGAGCCGCTCTATAAGATGGAGGATGCCGAGGGAGTGATCCGGCGGATCGTGCCCTGCCATTATGGGCGGGAAATCCAGGTCTGCGACGGCGTCAGGATCCGCTTTACCGATATCGGGCATCTGCTGGGCTCCGCCAGCATTGAGGTGTGGCTTACGGAGGACGGGCGGACGAAAAAGCTGGTGTTCTCCGGGGATATCGGCAACAAAAACCAGCCGCTTCTGAAGGACCCGACGCTGACGGAGGAAGCGGATTATGTCATCATGGAGTCCACCTATGGCAACAGGCTGCACGGGACGCAGCGGCCGGATTACGTAAAGGAGCTGGCGAAAATCCTGAAGGAAACCTTCGACAGGGGCGGAAACGTTGTGATTCCTTCCTTTGCGGTGGGAAGAACGCAGGAGATGCTGTATTTCCTGCGGAAGATCAAGGTGGACCGGCTGGTGGAGGGGCACGAGAATTTTCCGGTCTATGTGGACAGCCCGCTTGCGGTGGAGGCCACGGAGATTTTTCAGGAAAACCGCTGGGAGTGCTTTGATGAGGAAGCCATGGAGCTGGTGAGGGAGAAGATCAACCCCATCGGCTTTGCGGGGCTGAAGCTTGCCATCACCAGTGAAGAATCAAAGGAGATCAATTTCAACGAGACGCCCAAGGTGATCATCTCCGCGTCGGGCATGTGCGAGGCGGGGCGGATCCGGCATCATTTAAAGCATAATCTGTGGAGGCCGGAGTGTACGATCCTTTTCGTGGGATATCAGGCGGTGGGAACGCTGGGCCGCAGTCTCATCGAGGGGGCCGACGAGGTGCGGCTGTTCGGAGAGCCGATTCAGGTGAGGGCCCGGATCTGCCAGCTGGCGGGTATGAGCGGTCATGCGGATAAGGAAGGGCTGATCCAGTGGATATCGGGATTTCGCGAGAAGCCGAAGAAGGTATTTGTGGTTCACGGAGAGGACAGCGTGTGTACGGAATTTGCCGAATGTCTGAAAGTGGAATATGGACAGAGGACATACGCGCCTTACAGCGGAACGGAATTTGACCTTCTTTCCGGAAAGCTCCTGTATGAGGCGGAGCCTGTGCCTGTGAAGAAAAAGGCGCGTCCCGCGGCCGTATCCGGCGTTTACGCGCGGCTTCTGGCGGCTGCACAGAGACTGCTGGCGCTGGTGCAGAAGAGCGACGGAATGGCAAACAAGGATATGGCAAAGTTTGCGGACCAGATCAATTCGGTCTGCGACAAGTGGCAGTAAGGAGGTTGCGGTGTGAACCTGATCGTAGCAGCAGACAACAACTGGGCCATCGGCAACGGAAACCGGCTTCTTGTGAGTATTCCCAATGACCAGAAGCACTTCCGGGAGGAGACTGCAGGCAAGGTGGTGGTGCTGGGCCGCAGGACGCTCCAGACCTTTCCCCAGGGCCTTCCGCTGAAGGACCGCACGAACATCATCCTGTCTGAAAATCCAGGGTATGCCGTAAAGGGCGCCAAGGTGGTGCATTCTCTGGAGGCGCTTTTCGGGGAGCTTGCCCGGTATCGGAAGGAAGAGATTTATGTCGTCGGCGGCGAGAGCGTCTACCGGCAGCTTCTTCCCTATGCCGACACGGCGCACGTGACAAAAATAGACCATACCTATGCGGCTGACGCCTACTTTCCGGATCTGGACAGGGACCCGGAATGGGAGATCACGGCAGACAGCGATGAGCTGACTTATTTTGACGTGCCGTACCGGTTTTTAAAATATGAAAGAAAGGGATTGCCTCTTGACTTTTGACGGGAAAAGTATAATAATAAATCAGGAAATTTTTAAGGAAAGAAGGTAATATCCATGGAAAAGAAAAACATAGACTGGGGCAATCTTGACTTTGGCTATATCAAGACGGATTACCGCTATGTCTCCAACTACAAGGACGGCTCCTGGGACGGCGGTGTCCTGACAGAGGATTCCGATATTGTCCTGAACGAGTGCGCCGGGGTTCTTCAGTATGCCCAGACGGTCTTTGAGGGCCTGAAGGCTTATACCACAGATGACGGACATATTGTTACCTTCCGCCCTGATCTGAATGCAGAGCGTATGGAAGCCAGCGCCGCAAGGCTGGAGATGCCCGTTTTCCCCAAGGACCGCTTTGTGGACGCGGTGACGAAGGTGGTGGCGGCGAACGCGGCTTATGTACCGCCCTATGGCAGCGGCGCAACGCTGTATATCCGTCCCTATATGTTCGGAAGCAACCCTGTCATCGGCGTAAAGCCCGCGGCGGAGTATCAGTTCCGCATTTTCTGTACGCCGGTGGGCCCGTACTTTAAGGGCGGCGTAAAGCCTCTGACCATCCGCGTCAGCGACTTCGACCGGGCGGCGCCTCACGGAACGGGAAATATCAAGGCGGGCCTGAATTATGCCATGAGTCTGCACGCCATTGTAACCGCCCATGCGGAAGGCTATGATGAGAATATGTATCTGGATCCCGGAACCCGTACAAAGGTGGAAGAGACAGGCGGCGCAAACTTCCTGTTTGTGACGAAGGACAACAAGGTGGTAACGCCTAAGTCCGACAGCATCCTGCCCTCCATCACGCGCAGATCCCTTGTCCATGTGGCCAGAGAGTATCTGGGCCTTGAGGTGGAGGAGCGCGAGGTGTATCTGGACGAGGTGAAGGATTTTGCGGAGTGCGGTCTCTGCGGCACCGCGGCTGTGATCTCTCCCGTGGGAAAGATCGTGGATCACGGAAAAGAGATCTGCCTGCCCAGCGGCATGACCCAGATGGGTCCTGTGACGCAGAAGCTTTACGACACCCTGACCGGCATTCAGATGGGACGTCTGGAGGCGCCTGAGGGATGGATCCACGTGATCGAATAAAAGCGGTTCCGTTTAAGATATTAAAATTTTAAGATATTAAAATAAGGAATGAAATCCTGCAGACAAATAACCCGGTTTTTGAGGCGGTATGCTGTGCCGTCCCGAAAAGCCGGGTTTTTGTTTACAGAGGCTGGTCTGTCTCGGAAGGAACATAGACAGCGATATCCTGAATGCGGCATTGAAGAATGCGGCATAAATCGTTTATGGTAGTGGTATTCAGGGGTTTATTTTTGCGGAGTTTGTCTAGCGTAGCGCTGGAGATATGGTGTCTGTTAATCAAAGAATAGGTTGTTTCCTGCGAATTTCTCAAGGTTTCCCAAAACGGAGTGTAGTCTATCATTTCCATCCCTCTCTCTTTTTCTGTTCTGATGTGGTATGTACTGCCTCTTCATATGTCTTTTGTCGTTCCTTTCCGCTTTTTGGTATGCATATGCTTGTGTAATTTTGCCAAAAAAACTCTGCTTATACAAATTTTATTTTAGAGTTATTTACTTGACTATGGTCGTTAAAGAGACTATAATGAGTTGGTGTAGTCATGAAAGAGACTATATAATGGCATCTGTAAAAAGGCGGCGGAAAAAAGAAGGTAAATTATGGGATTTGTGGATATTCACTCACATATTCTGCCCGGTATGGATGACGGCGCCCGCGATCTTGACGAGGCTTTAGGGATGCTGGACATGGCCTGGGAAGAAGGTATTTCTGATATCATTGCCACGCCGCATTACAAACAGGGAAGGTATCATGCACGCCGGCAGGCGGTTCTGGAGCAGCTGGAGCTGCTGCAGGATGCGGCCATGGAGCAGGGGATCCCGGTTCGGCTCCATCCCGGAACGGAGATATTTTACCGCGGCGGACTGGAGGAAAAGCTGGACAGGGGAGGGCTTTGGACAATGAACGGTACGGAATATGTCCTGGTGGAATTTCTGCCGTTGGAAGAGTATCCCTACATCCGGAATTCTCTGGACGGCCTGCTGGGAATGGGGTATCGGCCTGTGCTGGCCCATGCGGAGAGATACCGCTGTCTTCTGAAAAATACGGAAAGGGTCCGGGAGATCCGGGAGATGGGATGCCGGATCCAGATCAACGCCGGCAGCGTCGTCGGTGATTTCGGGCGTCCCGCCGGCCGGTTTGTCAGAGAGCTGCTTCGCAGGCAGATGGCGGATTATCTGGGGACGGACGCCCATGACCTGAGAAAAAGAAACCCTGCCATGAAAAAATGTGCCGTTTATCTGTACAGAAAATACAGCCCGGAATACGCGGACGCCCTTCTGTTCGGAAACGCGGTGTCGGATCTGCTGGAGGGCGGGGCGGCCACCTGAGAATGTGCGGGATGCTGTAAGGCGTAAGACGCGGCGGCCACCTGACGGAGGGCAGGAATGGAGAAGGCGTGAGATGAGGAGAGGACGAGGAGAAGATTCATGCAGAGCGCAAATGACGACGTAATAGAAATAGACCTGAAGGATTTATTTGGATTTCTGCTGCACTGGCTGTGGTTGATTATAGTCTGCGGCATTGCCGCGGGACTGGCGGGATACCTGATCAGCAGTTTTGCCGTGACGCCGCTTTATCAGTCCACAACCACAATTTATATCCTGAGCAAGCAGGATAACAGCAACAACCTGACCTACAGCGACCTGCAGCTGGGAAGCCAGCTCACCATGGATTACGCGCTGTTAATCAAGAGCAGGACAGTGCTGGAACAGGCAATCGAAACTTACCAGCTGGATGTGCCGTATGAACAGTTTGCCAATCAGGTGGATGTGGAGACGGTGACGAATACCCGGAGCATCAACATCACAGTGACCAACCCGGATCCCACCATGGCCAAGCTTCTGGCGGATGAGATCCGCGAGATTGCCGCGGAGCATATCACCAGCGTGACGGATGTACAGGCGGTTAATCTGGTGGACGCGGCGAACCTGCCGGAGCATCCCTCCAGCCCCAAGGTCAGAACCTGGACGCTGGTGGCAATGCTGATCGGTCTTCTTCTGTGTGCGGCGGTTCTGACAGTACGCTTCCTGCTGGACGATACGATCAAAAGCTCGGAGGACGTGGAAAAGTATCTGGGCTTAAGTACGCTGGCCATGATCCCTGTGGCGGAGAGCGCCGGCAAGGGCAGGACGAGAACCCACGGCGGGACGGGGGCGCACGGCGCCGAAAGACAGCCGCAGAATGAATACGGAAGTGACGAACTGGAAGATATTTCCGATGAAATGGAGGCAAAATAATGCAGGACATCGAACTGAAGCAGGAGGAGCTGGACTTCAGAAGCCGGGAAGCGTTTAAAACGCTGCGGACCAACATAGATTTTTCCGGCGAGGACGTCAAGGTGGTCTGTGTTACAAGCTGTACGCCAAACGAGGGAAAGAGCAGTATCTCCTTTGAGCTTGCCAAGTCCTATGCACAGATGGGGAAAAAGGTTCTGCTGGTGGACGCCGATCTGAGAAAAAGCGTCATGCGCCAGCGGCATAAAAGAGGTAAGGTCCGGCTTGGACTGGTCAATTATCTGGTGGGGAAGTCCGAGTTTCAGGACACGCTGTGCAGTACGGACGTGAAAAACCTGTATATGGTTTTCTGCGGCCCTGTTCCGCCGAATCCCAGCGAGCTTCTGGGAAATAAAAGATTCCAGAAGATGGTGGAGGACGCCAGAAGGGATTATGACATGGTCATCATTGACACGCCGCCTCTCGGCAGCGTGATCGATACCGCCGTGGTGTCGAAATGCTGCGACGGCGCCATTATCGTCATTGCCTGCGGCGAGATCAGCTATCACTTTGCCAAAAAGATCAAGGAGCAGCTGGACGTGGCCGGATGCCGGATTCTTGGATGTGTGCTGAACAAGGTGGATCTCGGCGGCAAGGGTTATTACGGGAAGTATTACGGAAAATACTACGGGAAATATTATGGGAAGTATTACGGCAGGTACGGAGAGTAAAAGCCGGGGACGGATGCCGGACCAGTAAAACCGGAGCCGTCGGAAGGGTACGGGCGCAGGAAAAGCCGCCGGAAACAGGGCGCGCAGGCCGTTGCCGGGAAGGAGGATGGCTTTATGGGAGCAGGAAAAAATAATCGGAACGGAAACCGTGCAGAACGAAGCGCGGGGAGGGGAAATCTGGTCTGGAAGATTCTGCTTGCACTCTGCCTTGCAGGGGCCGTTATCGCAATCGTTATCCTGATCCGGGACGCTGCGGAGAGCAGGAGAGAGGCGGCGATTCTGGAAAGCCTGGCCGCCATGACCGATGAAGATCCGGAGGGTTCCGGGTCATCCGGACAGGAAAGCGAAGCCGCCGTGCCCCAGGACACGCCGGAGCCTGAGAAAACCTGGAAGGAATTAAGCCTGGAGGAAAAGAACCAGAAGCTGGAGGAGGCCTTTGGCATTCAGATCCCGGAAAAGGAGATTGATTTCGAGGATCTGCAGGAACAGGTCAATCCGGATATTTACGCCTGGCTTTACATACCGGATTCCACTATCGATTTCCCGGTGCTCCAGCACGCGGAGGACAACAGCTATTACCTGAATTACAACATTGACGGCTCCAAGGGACGCCCGGGCTGTATCTATACGGAAAATACCAACGCGAAGGATTTCTCGGACCATAACACGGTTCTCTATGGACACAACATGAGAAACGGCACCATGTTCGCGGGACTGCATAAATTTGAGGACGCTGATTATTTCGCGGAAAATCCATACATTTACGTCTACACGCCCGACGAGGTATTCGTCTACCGGATCTTCGGCGCGTATGAGTTCAGCAATATCCATCTGCTTGCGGGATATGAGACGGAAACGGAGGAAGGATTCGGGGATTACCTGGACGATGTCATGGCGGTCCGTTCCATGAACAGCAATTTTAATCCTGACGTAACGGTAACAGAAAAAGACCGGATCATCACGCTGTCCACCTGTGTTTCCGGAAAGGCCGACAAGCGGTGGCTGGTACAGGGTGTATTGCTTCGTGTAGATGGGGCGGCCGATGAAGCGGACGCTTTATCCAGCGGCGCGGAGGAACAGGATGAAAATTAAGAGAAAAATATTCAGGGTACTGATCAGAATAGTGATCGTCCTTATCATCCTTGTACTGCTTGGGGTCGCGGTATTTCTGGGCCTGCAGATCTCGGGCCGCAGCAGGCTTTACGGCATGTACGAGGGAAAAGCGCCCGACTTAAGCAGAGCCGTAGGCGTCGTGGAAGGACTGACGCCGGAGGATTACGCGGGGCCGGAGGAGGCCGAGGATGACTGGCAGGAGGGGGATGTCCGCTACCAGGGGAGCATCTACCGCTACAACAAGGATATTTTGACGTTTTTGTTCCTTGGGATTGATGAAAAGGGAGAGGTGGAGGTCAAGGAAGAGGGAATCGACGGCGGCCAGTCCGACGCCATCTTCCTGTTGGTTTTGAATCCTCACACCAGCCAGGTGTCCGTTATCGGCATTAACCGGGACACTATGGCGGATATCGACGTATATAGCAGTACCGGCCATTACCTGTGGACGGAAAAAGCGCAGCTGACCCTGCAACACGCTTACGGGGACGGGGGCGTCATCAGCTGTGAGCGGAGCAGGGACGCGGTTTCCCGCCTGTTTTACGACCTGCCGATCCACGGGTACTGCGCGATCAATATGGGTGCCATCCCGCTGATCAACGATGCCGTGGGCGGCGTTGAGGTGGAAGCGCTGGAGGACGTATGGAAGTTCCGGGAAGGAGAGACGGTGCTTTTGAAGGGAGACGCCGCTTACCATTATCTCCATGACCGGGATACGAAAAGCTTTAACAGCGCCGGAAGGCGTCTGGAGCGTCAGAAACAGTATCTGACGGCATACGCCCGGACGGCTGTCAACGCCATGAAGGAAGACATCACCCTGCCGGTGAAACTCTACGGCACGCTGAGCAAATATATGGTAACAGATATCTCCGTGGACGAGGTGAGCTATCTGGCCACCCAGGTCCTGGATTACAGCCTTTCCCCGGAGCGGTTTTACTCCCTGGAAGGGGAGACTGTGGAGGGCAATCTGCTGGAGCAGTTTCATCCGGACGAGAAGGCTTTGTATGAGCTGATCCTGAAGGTTTTCTATGAGAAGGTGAGCCAGTGAAATCATTCATCAGGTATCCTGCCGTAAGGCTTGATATAACCACATGACGATGAGGAAAGGAGGAAATATCCGATGAAAAAGTTTTCAAAAATTGTTGCTTTGTCCATGGCGCTTGCGCTGACCTTTGGCATGACAGTTTGTGCCCAGGTAAGTTCCGACACTATGAACAAGTGGGAGGACAAGGCGAAAGACACATCTGCAACAACCAGTGATGGACAGATAGTGGAAATGACAGCTACTGAGGCGATCGGCGGCGAAGCAGCTGTGAACGCAGTCAGCAATGCGGTCGCAGACCTCAGCAATTCTCTGACGCAGCAGATTGTGCAAGCCGCCAGTATTACAAAAGCTTCAGATGTGAGTCTGGTGTTCGTACTGGACATTAAGCCCACTGCGAGCATAAGCGGAGCCATTACCGTGACCATTCCTTTTCAGGTTGCTCAACCTGCAGCGAATCAGAAGTATGTTCTGATGCATTATACTGCGACCGGATGGGTACCGGTTGAAGGCGCTTCTGTGAATGCAGATGGCAGCATTACCTTCACCAGCAGCAGTTTCTCCAACTATGCACTGTTCCTGGTAACGGAAGATACGTCGAGCGACGACGACAATAACAACGGAAGCGGCAACAGCAACAGCAACAGCAATAGCAACAACAACGGCGGCACGACAACAACGCAGGCGCCCGCTTCTGAGCCCGTGTCTCCCAAGACCGGCGAGAGCGTACCTGTAGCAGGCTTTGCAGCGCTGATCCTTCTGGCAGGCGCGGCTGTGTGTGCAAAAAAGGTACAGCTTAACAACTAAGGTTTTATTGTTCCAAAAATTCAAACAATTAATTATGCATAATTAATTGGGCGGGTAGAACCCGTCAACCAACTTTCAGCATGTGGTTGCCCAATGCCCCTCCGTTTTCCGGGGGGGTATTGGGTGTAAGAAAAAAATTTACGCAGACCGGAAAAGAAAGTACAGGGGTCGGATAGGTATGTATCGGAAACGTTCACAGGGCTGGGCCAAGCATCTTGATTTTATCATGTTGGACCTGGTATGTCTGAATTTGTCGCTCTTTATGGCATATGTCATGCGGCACGGATTCGGAGTCCTTTATGCGCATGTCACCTACCGCAACATGGCGGTGGTGTTGTCCCTGATTGCCGTTGTACTGATGATCTTTTCAGAGATGTTTAAGAATGTCCTGAAAAGAGGATATCTTGTGGAGGCTGCCATGACGCTGAAGCAAGTATGCCTTGTGGAGC
Source organism: uncultured Acetatifactor sp. (assembly GCA_947627535.1). Taxonomy (GTDB): domain Bacteria; phylum Bacillota; class Clostridia; order Lachnospirales; family Lachnospiraceae; genus Acetatifactor. The sequence goes on along the minus strand of CANQWM010000004.1, from coordinate 28,351 downwards.
TTTGTGCAACCTTTTATCTTTTTTCCGTGCGGGAGGGTTCCTCGTTTTCCCGTACCGTTATGTACCTTACGGGTCTGTTTTACGGCATATTGGGTTATTTTACCCGGATCCTCTGGAAAACCTTTCTGAAACGAAAGGCGAGGGAAAAGGGAAAACGCACGCTGCTGGTTCTGACAACGAAGGACCTGGCGGCGGCTGTACTGGACAATATCAGAAACCAGACTTACGAAAACCTGCGGATCCTTGGAGTGGTTCTTTTGGATGAAAACCGTACCGAGGGCAAGATCGCCGGTATCCCGGTTGTGGCGGACCGCGGGACCGTGCTGGAATATGTCCGCAGGGAATGTGTGGACGAGGTATTCCTTGATATTCCAGAGGGGATGGAGCAGCCCACGCAGCTGCTGGAGCATTTTTCAGAGATGGGCGTGATCGTCCATGTAAAGCTTCTGGACGGCGACCGGACGGTGAACCGCAGGCAGCTGGTAGAGCGCTTCGGAAATTATACGGTGATGACGACCAGCATCAATTATGCCACCAACGGGCAGATGTTCCTGAAACGGATGCTTGATATCGCGGGCGGCCTGGTCGGTACACTGTTTACCCTGATTTTGGCGCTGTTTCTTGCTCCTATTATAAAGCTGAAATCGCCGGGACCGCTGTTCTTTGTTCAGGAACGGGTCGGCCAGAACGGCAGGCGGTTTAAAATGTATAAGTTCCGCAGCATGTATCGGGACGCAGAAGAGCGGAAAGCGGAGCTGATGGACAAGAATAAGGTAAAAGACGGGTTTATGTTTAAGCTGGATGAAGATCCCAGGATCATCGGCAGCAGGCTTTTACCGGACGGAACCTATAAAAAAGGGATCGGAAATTTTATCCGCGACTGGAGCCTGGATGAGTTCCCGCAGTTTATCAATGTACTAAAAGGGGATATGAGCCTGGTAGGCACCCGGCCGCCCACCGTGGCGGAATGGGAAAAGTATGAGTTCCGGCATATGGCAAGGCTCGCAGCAAAGCCGGGGATCACGGGCTTATGGCAGGTCAGCGGCCGCAGCGGGATCACGGACTTTGAGGAAGTGGTAAAGCTGGACATGAAGTACATCAGCGAGTGGAGCTTCGGAATGGATCTTAAGATCCTGGCAAAAACCGTGAAGGCGGTTGTGGCCAAGAGCGGGGCGATGTAATGATGAGCCCCATGACGAAATGTGTTGGATCAAGACAAGGACAGAGGAAGGTAACTGTTGCCCAGAGCACATTGTCGGAGGATGTCTGCATAGAGGATCGGAAGCTGCGCAGGATCCCGCGCGGATGGCGAAGCGCGCCCTTCCGTCCGGAAGGGCAGGAAAAAGGTGAGTGAAATGTGGTATGCGGTATGGGTCCCCACCGGGCAGGAGGAACAGGTCAAAACGATATGTGACAAAAGGCTGGGAGATCAGAAGGTCTATGAGGAGTGTTTCCTTCCCAAGTACGAAAAGCCCTGGAGGGAAAACGGAGCGTGGGTCAAAAAGCAGATGGTCCTGTTTCCGGGATATCTCTTCTTTGTGACGGAGGACAGCGAGAGACTGTACCGGGCGCTTAAGAGTGTGCCGAAGTTTACGAAGCTTCTTGGGGATGACGAGGGACCGATCCCGCTGTACGACGAAGAGACGGAGTTCCTGAGAAAGCACATCAATCAGGACAAGGTCTTTGAGATCAGCGTAGGAGAGTATATCGGGAAGGAACTGGTTATCACAGAAGGCCCGCTGAAGGACCTGACGGGAAAGGTAGTGTATGTCGACCGGCACGGCAGGCAGGCGGTGCTGGAGGTGGAGTTTTTCGGCAGGATTGTGAAGATGAAGGTAGGGCTGGAAGTGGTGGGGAAGAGGTAGGGAAGAGGTAGGGAAGGGATGTATCCGTACCTGTAAAATGTGCGGATGGCGAAGCCTGCCTTGAAACTGGCGGTATGGATTTCAATGGCTGAATTTAAGGCAGGAATATGATAGTGCAGTGCAGACAGAGACACCAAAGGTTTTTATCGGAAAAATATATGACATAATAAATTACTGATAGGAAGGTATTATAATATGAATATCAGCATTTTTGGCCTCGGATATGTCGGCTGTGTGGGTGCAGCCTGCTGCGCCAAGCTTGGACACCATGTGATAGGAAACGACATTTCCGAGAACAAGGTTAATTTGATCAATCAAGGCAAGCCGACCATTATTGAAGCGGAAATAGAGAATCTGGTCCGTGATGCGCATGATAGGGGCTTACTTGAAGCAACTATGGATTACCGCTATGCCGTACACAAATCAGAAATTTCATTCATAGTTGTCGGTACTCCGAGCAGCAAAGAGGGTCATCTGAACCTTAATTACATTTACGGCGTAGCGCGTCAGATAGGCGAGGCTTTGGCAGACAAGGATGAATTTCACATTATTGCTATTCGAAGTACAGTATTGCCTGGAACAAATGCCAAAGTTGGTGAAATTATCGCAGACGTTTCTGGGAAAGTTCGCGGTAAAGATTTTACTGTGGTTTCTAATCCTGAATTTTTGCGTGAAGGTACTGCCGTTCATGATTACATGAACCCGCCGCTCACTCTTATAGGTACCGACAGCGAATATGCCGAGCGCAAATTTAGGGAGCTTTATAAAGATATCCCTGGCGAATTTGTTTCCACTGACATAGAAGTTGCCGAGATTATGAAGTATGTGAACAATACGTATCATGGTCTTAAAATTGTCTTTGCAAATGAGGTTGGCAATATATGCAAGGCTCTCGGAATCGACAGCCATAAGGTCATGGAGATATTCTGCAAGGACAAGCAGCTTAATATTTCGCCGTACTACTTCAAACCTGGCTTTGCTTACGGCGGCTCCTGCTTGCCTAAGGATTCAAAGGCCCTTAGGACTCTGGCGCATGATCTGTATGTTGACGTTCCGGTCATAAATGCCATCAATCCCTCAAACGAGCGGCAGAAAAAGAACGCTGTGGACATTATCGAGAGCAAGGGACAGTGCAGAATCGGCATACTCGGGCTCAGTTTCAAGTCCGGTACTGATGATTTAAGATGCAGTCCTATTGTTGACGTTGCGGAGGTGCTTTTGGGCAAAGGATATGAGATTCATATTTATGATAAGAATGTGCGTATTTCTCAGTTGACAGGCACCAACGCTGATTTTATAGCCGCAAAGCTTCCGCATTTGCATGAAATAATTTCCGATGATTTGGATACAGTTTGCGCAGAAAGCGATGTTTTGGTCATAACAAATAAGGAAAAAGAGTTCGCGGAAGTTCCCCAAAAATATCCGCATAAGTGCATTGTAGACCTTGTGCGCCAATTTACGGAGCTTGATTATGACGGAAATTACGAGGGCATTAGCTGGGGAAATATAAATGCCAATCCTGCACAGGATGATAAGATAGAGCGAACGATGGTTAAGACGGAGTTTTGAAACATATAGATTGGAAGCAGTCGAATAATGATGAAATTAGTTTGAATTTGTACATGGTTTGGAGGTATTGCTTTGGCTGATTTGTCATGGTTAATAAGGCGCTTAAAGGCTATGAGCATACCTGAAGTAGTTTGGAGACTGAAACAAAGGGCAATTTGCAGAAACGAACAAAAGTTTTTTTGCGAGTCAAAAACAAGCGTCATAAGCGGGATTTTTAACCCACAATTAAAAGGACTGACTATTGATGAAAAAAAACTGCAATTAAACACTGATAATGAGGATTTTAGGACTGCTTTAAGCATACCCTTGCTCGGGAATTTCAATTATTCTGATTATAAAAAGCGGTGGTATGCTGGGTTTCAGACAAAGAACGATTGGCTCTTAAAATTTAGCTATTCGCTTGAATATAAGCAGCGCGATGATATAGGCGATGCGCGGACAAACTGGGAACTTAACAGACATTTTCAGTTTGCATTATTGGCAAAAAATTACGCGGCAAGTCATGATAAAAAGTATCTTGATGAGTTTACGGAGCTGTTTGAGGATTGGAATGAAGAGAACCCTTTTTTGTGGGGAATATCCTGGACAAGTGTAATGGAGGTTGCTATTCGATGCAGTAATTGGTGCTATTCCTATTGCTTCTTAAAATCGACAGACGCTCCAAAGGAATTGCTTGATAAACTTCAAACCGGCATTTTGAATATGACCGACTACATAACAAAGCATTATTCACGGTATTCGTCTGCGAACAATCATTTGATCGTCGAATCGTATGCTATAGGTCAGACGGGAATCCTGTGTGCTTATCAGCCGTGGATCAAGCTTGCGGTCGATATTCTTACCAGAGAGCTGCCTCTGCAAAACTATTCAGATGGAGTTAATAAAGAGCTGGCTTTGCATTATCAGTCTTTTTATATGGAGGCAATGGGGCTGATGATGCGGCTGCTTATCAAAAACGAGTACAGCGTTCCTGATACATGGTCCCCCATGCTTGAAAAGATGTGCGTATATGTTGCAGACTGCATGGGTGATTATGGCGAGAGCATAGTTTTTGGTGATGATGATGAGGGCAAAATTCTTGATTTGCAGGGCGGCATAGAAAATCACTATCAATATATGCTTGGATTGCTCAGCGTTATGCTGGACAAGCAGTATACCGACTTAAGCAAATTGAACTGCGAAAATCTTACCTGGCTTTTTAGCGAGGAAGAACTGAGCGCTGCTCAACAAAAGCCGTTGTATCGATCTCCATTTTGTGCTTGTTATAAGGATGGCGGGAATACAATCCTTAGAAGCAACGACCGAAAAATCCTAATAGGCATCGATCATGCCGCACTCGGGTTTGGAAGTATCGCCGCCCATGGTCATGCAGACGCTTTGAGCTTTCAGATGTTTGTCGACGGTGAGCCGATGTTTGTCGACCCCGGGACTTATATTTACCACTGCAATCTGGACTCAAGAAACGCGTTCAGAAAGACCGAAAATCACAACACAGTCACGGTTGACGGAAAAGATCAGTCAGAAATGTTAGGCGCTTTTTTATGGGGCAGGCGAGCGGAGTGTAAGCTAATAAGCTATGAAAATATGACGGAGAAAACGCTTCTTGTAGCAGAGCATGATGGATACCGTCCTATCATTCATCGCAGAACATTTGAATTTGACGGAAACAGGAAACTTTGCATTAAGGATGAGTTATCAGCAGCCTGCAATTATACATTGACGTTTATGCTTTTGCCGAATGTGACTGCAAAAATCGAGAACAATTCGGTCATTGTTTCAGCAGGAGTATGCACCTGCAAAATAGAATTTGAAAGTAGAGAAAATTTTGATGTATCCACGCGACATACCGTTTATTCAGAACGGTATGGAGTGCAAAATGGCACAACTGCAGTAAGCGTCAGATCTCATGGCATAGGGATGATATCAAAAATAACTGTGTGGGAGAGCACTCATGAATATAGCTGCAATTAAGAAGCTAAATGAAAATATGCCATATTGGATGAAAAGGCCGTTTGCCCATATAATCCGCAATCGCTTGATTGAAAATAAGGTTTTTCTAAAACAGTATGAGGTGCTTGAGCAGGCAGACGGCATGACTGAGCAGGAAATAAATGAAATGCAAATGGAGAATCTGAAGGAGACTCTTACGCATGCGTACTGCCACACGGCTTATTATAGGGAACTGATGGACAGCATTGGCTTTAAGCCGGAGTCTGTAAATTCTCCTGAAGCTTTAAAAAGGTTGCCGGTTCTTACAAAAGAGCTTCTTAAAGAAAATTACGAAAAGCTGAAAGCAGATGATATAGATAATTTTTATGATGTAAGAACAGGCGGGACTACCGGGGAACCTACCCACGTTCTTATGGAAAAGGACGCAATATATCGCGAATGGGCCTTTACATATCACTATTGGAGTAAATTTGGCTATAATTATCGGACAAGCAAATTGGCAACTCTGCGCGGCGTTGATCTTCATGGAAAGCTTTATGAGATCAATCCCTTGTACCAGGAGATAAGGCTGAATGTTTTCAGACTTAACCGTGACAATATAAAAGAATATATCAAGAGGATAGACCGCTACGGTGCTGATTTCATCTACGGATACCCCTCGTCTGTTTATAATCTTTGCCGCTTGGCTCAGGAGGCAGGAATAAAGCTTGGACACAGGTTCAAAGCAGCGCTGCTGATCTCGGAAAATTTGTATGACTTTCAGGAAAACGAAATAAGAGCTGTTCTCGAATGTCCGATTGCTATGTTTTACGGGCATTCAGAAAGGGCAGTTTATGCTGAAAAATATGATAGAGGTTATGTGTTTCAATCGCTGTATGGAATCACTGAAATAAGTGAAGATGGCAAGCCTATTGTAACAGGTTTTATAAATGGGAAGACCCCTCTGATTCGGTATGAAGTGGATGATTGTGTGGAGCTGATATCTGAGAACGGGTGCACGATACACGGACACTGGAATGCAGATACCCTTGAGGGAAAAAATGGCGAGCAAATTTCAGCGGCAGCTATCAATTTTCACGACAAAACCTTTGAAGGAATAGAGAAGTATCAATTTATTCAGTACGAGCCAGGTTCGTGTATTCTCAACCTCGTTCCGACGGTTTCTGATATTTCGGATACAAAAATTGCAGAAATTGAAAAGAGTGTTCATCAAAAATTTGGTTCTTCAATTTTGTGCAAGGTTTGTATTGTCGGAGAGCTTGAAATGACTTCCAGAGGGAAATACCAAATGGTTGTCAGAAAATCGGGGGGGGTAAAACCTCTATTATTTTACCATATATGGGGACATCGTGACCGAGATATCCTTTATGGTTCAAATGGGGAGCAGGTGTCGGTTGCGGCTATCAATTTCCACGACAAAACATTTGATGCTGTGGAGGGCTATCAATTTGTTCAAACGGTTCCCGGACGATGTGTACTTAACGTTCTCTTACCTGACAGATACAAATCGGCTTCGACTATGAGGCTAATCCAAAATAATGTCAGCAGTAAACTTGCCCCAGGTATCAAATGTAAGGTGAAGTTTGTTCAGTCATTACAGCTTACCGAACGGGGTAAATACCAGATGATAATTCAAAATGCCAAAATAACTAAAAGTAGGTGAAGTGTTGCTTATGAAAGGCCAGGCTCTAACGCAGAATGGTAAGAAAATTTTAATTATCGTAGAAAACCTTCCTGTTCCGTTCGATACACGAGTATGGCAGGAGGCTACTACTTTAGTGGGAAATGGGTACACGGTGTCTGTCATCTGTCCCAAGGGGAAGGAATATACAAAGGAAGAGGAATTCCTTGACGGCGTACATATTTTCAGGCATTATCTTCCGACCGAAGGTAATGGTGCTGTCGGTTATTTAAAAGAATATTATACTGCACTTCGTGAGGAAATACGGCTTGCAAGGAAAATATACAAAGAAATCGGATTTGATGTGATACAAGGGTGTAACCCGCCTGATGATATCTATATGGTCGCAAAAAAGTTTAAAAAATATGGTGTTAAATACGTGTTTGACCACCACGATATATGTCCTGAGTTGTTTGAAGCAAAATTTGGGCATGCCAGTGGGCCTTTGTACTGGAGCCAGCTTTTCTTTGAAAGACAGACATATAAACACTGCTCTTTTGCGTTTGTTACCAACGAAAGTTATAAGAAAATCGCTATAGAACGCGGCAAAATGGATCCGCAAAAGGTAGTTGTTCTGCGTAGCGGACCAAAGCTGGAACGCATGAAAATACAGCCACCTGCCGAGAGCATAAAGCGCGGTCACAAGTATATGGTAGGATATCTCGGCGTTATTGGTCAGCAGGAGGGCATCGAGTATCTTCTGGAAGCGGCTAAGATCATTAAGCAGCGCGGATACAGTGTTTTTTGGGGCGTTGTTGGAGGTGGACCGCATCTTGAAGCTCTTAAAAAGCAGGCTCATGAAATGCAGCTTGACGATTGTGTCGAGTTTATCGGGCGCGTACCAGATGAAAAGATGCTCAAATATCTCAATACAGCGGATGTCTGTGTTAACTGCGACAAATATAACAGCATGAACGATAAGAGCACTATGAATAAGATTCTTGAGTATATGGCGCTGGCAAAGCCTATTGTACAGTTCGATTTAACCGAGGGACGCTACTCAGCGCAGGAGGCTTCGCTATATGCCCAAAATAACGATGCCGAGGACATGGCGAATAAAATCGTAGAGTTGCTCGAAGACCCGGAGCGTCGCAGACAAATGGGGGAATATGGTCGCAGCCGCGTTGTGAATGAGCTAAGTTGGGAGCATACGAGCAAGGCGCTGATCGAGGGGTATGCGAGATTTTTTGAGAGTTTATAAAACAATCAGTAGAAAGAGGAATCAATAGATGGCTGAAAATCAAGTATATCTCTTTACGGACATGGAGTATGATGAGACCCAAATTCAAGGGATCATTGAAGAAACACATGTACTTGATATTATTACGCCCGGGCAAAAGGTTGTGATTAAGCCTAATTTTGTTCAGGAAAAACATGACAACTCCGATGATTGGGACTATGTTATTACTCATCCTGTGGTAATGACCGCTGTGATAAAGGCAGTATGTAAAAAACTGCAAAGAAGCGGAGAAATTATTATCGCAGATGCACCAATGACACCTACCAGATTCGATGCATTGATTCAACATTTTCCGGTACAGGATTGGAGATCATTATGCAATGAGAGCGGCATCACCTTTCAACTTATTGATCTGCGGGATGAAGAATGGTTTAACGCATCAAATGGAATTATTTTAAAAAGTCAAAAACTGCCCGGAGATCCATTGGGAAAGGTAATGTGTAATCTTAAAGATGGAGCAAGCGAATTTTGGGGCAAACAAACAGGTTCTCAGGGATTCTATGGCGCTGATTACGATATAAAAGAAACAAATAATGCTCATAATGGTTCGGACAATTGGTATAGTGTTTCAAAAACAGTAATATCTGCAGATGTGTTTATTAATGTTCCAAAGTTGAAGGCTCATAAGAAAGCAGGTATGACTTGTTGTCTCAAAAACCTTGTTGGCATCAATACAAATAAAAATTTATTGCCCCATCATAGTACGGGAACACCTGCCGAGGGCGGCGATCAATTTGACAACAGTGAAGCAAGCCGAAAATTAGAAAGTGCAGTTACTGTCTATGCCAAAAAGATAGTACATTGCTGTAAATTTTTGACGCCTCTGCTGGTTCCACTGAAAAATATAGCGATTAAAGTATGGGGCGATAACAGAAAATCGGTTCGCAGCGGTGGATGGTATGGTAATGACACACTGTGGAGAACGATCATTGATTTGAATAAAGTGATGTATTATGCAAATCAAGATGGCAGCTTACGCGAAGATGATATGTTCAATCGGAAAAAGTATATCGCCATCGTGGATGGAATCTTCGCAGGCGAGGGAAACGGTCCATTAGCGCCGGATAAAGTTGAGGCCGGATTTTTGTTGACAGGCTCAAATCCTGTAGCGGTTGATTGTGTAGCGGCATGGGCTATGGGGTTTGATTATCAAAAGATCCCATCAGTATGCAAGGCCTTCGATTGTAAAAAATATAAACTTGTAGATTTTACATATGATCAAATCGTCTGTTCTTTAAACCAAAATCAGGGGACAAGCATAGGGAATCTTCCTCAGAATGTGATCAAGCGCTTTAAGGCAGCCAACGGATGGGTTGGACATATAGAAATGGGCAATAAAATATAAGTTTCAGATAAAGCTGAGAACGTCCACAAAAGAATATGGCTCGTCTTTGTCGAAGAGTTACATGCGTGGTATCAAGTAAGATGATTTTTGGAGTTCAAATAAGGAAAGCGTGAAGAAACATGGAAGAAACACAGATCAATTTGACAAATATGAAAAAAGAACAGGTTGATGAAATACAAAGAATACATGAATGTATGCTGAAAATGCTCAAAGATTTTGACAGAGTTTGTAAGCAACACGGTATTCATTATTCGCTTCACGGGGGGACTTTGTTAGGTGCTGTCCGACATCATGGATTCATCCCTTGGGACGACGATGTAGATATTACGATGACCAGGGAAGAATTTGATAAATTTAAAAAAGTGGTACGGACAAGTATGCCCGATTATTGGCTCACAGATAAGATTACCCAATGTCCGAAGCTTTTTCGAAAAGAGTATGGCGACGAACCGATGGTATGGCTTGATTTCATAGAATATAACTATATTTCAGAAAACCGATTATTGCAGAAAATAAAAATATATATGCTTTTTTTCCTGTCTGCCCTTTGCAGGACGAAAGATACGGTGAAGAATTCTACAGTAAAAAAACATGGCGTTGCCAAGATTGTTTTACTATACCTGATTTATTATTTTGGACGGCTTTTTCCGCATAATTTTAAAATGGAAATGTATCATCGATTCGGAAGAAATGCTTTTACAGGGAAAAAAAAATTAATCCATCGACCCTTCGATCAAGTTTGTGCAGTTCCGATCATCCTGCCAAAGGAGTATATGGAGGAATACATAGAATTGCCTTTTGAAGACACACAGTTTATGGCAAGCAAATATTATAAGGAAATTCTGGTATCTTCCTATGGCTTGGATTATATGATGCCGCCACCGCTTGAAGAAAGAGAACCACATGAAAGTATTGTACGCGAGGTGAACAAAGATATACAGCGGAAGTATATGGAACACATAGAAAAAGCGCAAGTTCGGTGGACAAATTCGGGGGGTAATAAATCTTTCTGAATATCAGAAGTTTGAAATACATATTGGTATGGCAAAAAGAATCAGCCTGAGTATGTGTTGTGGAGCAGCATTCCTTTATGAAGATAGGAGGAATGTTGCATGAGCAGTGTTATGTCTGACCATAATTTCTCAATTGAGGATATTCAAGCGGAATTATTAGAATTGATGACGAGGTTCCACAAAATATGTGTGGACAGAGGAATTTAATATTCATAACATGGAGGTTCTCTTTTGGGAGCAGTTCGCGAGAAGGGCTTTATCCCCTGGGATGATGATGTGGATGTGTCTATGCTGCGGAGCGAGTATGAAAAGATAGAAGGGATACTCAAGGGAACAAAATTAGATGAAGAGACATACTTCGATGATTATACAGACCGAATTCCGCGATTGGTCATGGAGCGAAAGGGCAAACCATTGGTATGGTTGGATATTTTTATTTATGATTACATTTCTGAACATATGATTTGCTATAGGATAAAACAAGCGATAATTACTTTCTTTATTATGTTTTTGCAACGTTGGGAGATAAGGGATGGAAATGGTGGGTGTATAATGCGATTTCGAGATTCGGCGCATTGTTTTTGCCCGTATCAAGATTCAAGTGGATGAATTGGTTTTGTAGAAACTTTTTTATAAGAAATACATCGTGCGTTGGATCAATATGCCGCGATAGGGTTGATTTTGCCGAAAGAAACCATGATGTCTTATCAAATTGTTTCATATGAAAACACAGAAATCATGATTTCGGTCAATTATCATGAAATACTAGTTTCATCATATGGGGAGGATTATATGACACCTAAGTATGTTAAAACAAATGAAGAGGATGTACATGCGCTAAGACGAGTTTTGCTTAAAAGAGATTAACGAATACTCAAATTGTTGATATTAAAAAATATTATACGAGGTGTGTTGATTATGAAAAACATAGCCTTGATTATTGCCGGAGGTTCCGGCACACGGATGCACCAGGATATTCCCAAGCAGTTTATCCACATAAAGGACAAGCCTATTTTGATTTACACGTTAGAGGCATTTCAATGCCATCCACAAATCGATGCCATTGAAGTAGTGTGCATTGACGGTTGGCATGATGTTCTTTGGGCCTACGCCAAACAATTTGGCATTTCAAAACTGCAGTGGATAGTGTCTGGTGGGACAACTTGCCAAGAGTCCATCCGAAATGGTGTATACAATTTGGAGGATAAGTGCAAGCCTGATGACATAGTGATTATTCATGACGGGATCCGGCCGATGGTTGATCCAGCCGTGCTCTCCGATGCAATTGCAAAATGCCAGAAATATGGGAATGCGGTATCCTCTATGCCCTATAATGAGCAGATTTTTGTGGTGGATGACAGCGTTTCTACGTTACAGTACATCCCCCGAGAGACCTTGCGCCGAGTGGTCACCCCTCAAGCATACCGTTTTGATCTTCTGGATGGAAAATACCATGAAGCGTTTGAAAAAGATATCGGGATTTACGGAACTTCTTATACAAATACAATGATGGTGGAGCTTGGTGTTCGGCTTTATTTTTCAGCAGGTTCTGATAAAAATATAAAACTGACAACAGTAGACGATATAGAGATTTTTAAAGCGATGTTACAGAGTAAAAAAGCAGATTGGCTGAAAGGGTGAATGGGAACTGGATATGTTCAAATATGACGGTACTTATTGGGATGATGTTGAGAAGGTAATACGGTATGTTCCGCATGTTTCAGAGTTATTTCATAAGTCCATATTGATTACCGGCGCTACAGGGATGATATGTTCTGCAGTGGTGGATCTGCTGTTTCACCTGAACAGGACAAGTGAGGCCGGTATTAGGATTTTTTTGGCAGGTCGGAGCCAAGGTCGTATGGAAAAACGGTTTTACCCTTTCTCAGAGGGCACCGACTATTTTTTTCTGCAATATGACGCAACCAAAGATAAAGAGTTAGGATTTTCTGCTGACTATATCATTCATGGGGCCAGCAATTCGAGTCCTGAAATGTACAGAATTCAGCCGGTGGAAACCATGTTAAGCAATTTAATTGGGCTAAATTGTCTGCTAAATATGGCAATGCACAATGACACAAAGCGGCTTTTGTATATTTCTTCCAGTGAGGTTTACGGACAGAAACAGAATAATTGTCCATTTAATGAAAGTGATTATGGATATGTGGATATTTTGAATCTGCGTGCGGCGTATCCAAGCTCCAAACGGGCGGGTGAAACATTATGTATCGCATATGGGGAGGAATATGGTGTGGACACGGTAATTGTACGTCCAGGACATATCTATGGACCAACCATGACGGATTCAGATGATCGGGCAGTTGCACAGTTTACTCGCAATGCATTGCGGGGGGAACCAATCGTAATGAAAAGTTCGGGCAATCAACTTCGGTCGTATTGCTACACGCTGGACTGCGCGTCAGCAATCTTGACTGTGCTTATAAACGGGGAAAAAGGAAAAGCCTATAACATTTCGAATAAGGATTCCGTTGTATCTATTTGTGATGTGGCAGAGGCGTTGGCGCACAAGGCAGAGACGAGTATTGAGTTTTGTAATCCCTCTGATACAGAGAAAAAGGGTTATAATCTAATGGTAAATTCGGTGCTTATTGCAGAAGAATTGGAGGCATTAGGGTGGCAACCGCAGTTTGATCTTCAAACTGGAATTGCAAGGACGGTCGATGTCATGAGAAAACGTATTGAAGGGTGAATATAGGAGATGTTTGATCCATTATGGATATATGAAAAAATAAAAAAGTATCCAGTTGTCTCATTTGATATTTTTGATACATTAGTTAAACGAAATGTGTCAGAGCCAAAAGCAATCTTTGATATTGTGGAAGAAGGGTTCAACTGTCGACATCCTGTAGATGGTATCCAGGGATTTCGTATGAAGCGAGTTCGAGCAGAGCAGATGGCAAGAAAACTTTGTAGTCAAGAGGAGATTACGTTTCAGCAGATTTACGATCAGTTGGATCTGAAATCGCAGATTCGTAGTGAGTTGATGCAACTGGAAGAGCAGACTGAACTAAAGTATTGCCAGGCTAATTATATATTAAAAGAAATTTATGACCAATGTCTTGCGGAGGGGAAGATTGTGGTGATTACATCAGATATGTATTTACCGCACGAGATAATTGTTCGAATTCTCGACAAATGTGGATATAAAGGTTACAAGAAACTGTATCTTTCTTCTGAAATTGGTCTGAAGAAGCATACAGGGAATCTGTTTGATTATTTAATACAGGATTTAGGTGAACCTGCTAAAAAAATAGTTCACATTGGTGACAGCAAAAGAAACGATAATTTAATTCCCAGACTTAAAGGAATAAAGACCTTGTACGTGGATAGGCAGTATCTGAGCACCAATTTTTTGAACAAAAGGGATGTTTTTCAGGTGGGGAATACACTTTTCCCGTTTTTGAATAATACTCTTTTCAAATACTACAAAGAATCGGATCTGTTTCGGTGGGGTTATGAGGCTTTGGGACCATTGCTATTGGGTTTTACGACGTGGGTGCATGAGCAGATCATCGAAAATGGCATTGATAAAGTTTTTTTCCTTGCCCGGGATATGTATCTGGTAATTGAAATTTATCGAAAGCTATATGGCAGTAAAAATGTAGAGTATTTGGAAGTCTCCAGAAAAAGTCTTCGAGCGGCATATGTAAAGAAAGAAAACAACATTGCAGCGGTTTTTGATACCATGACACGGAGAAATTATACTATTGGTGATGTTTTGGACGCACTTGATATTGATGATTATACACTTGATGGGGACATCGACCTGTCTGCTCAACTCTCACGCAAGAATGTGTTATGTAAGGAATTTGCAAAATTAAATGAAGTCATAATGGATTTACTCAATTCTAGAAAGGATTTTACAGAAGAATATTTGATGCAGATGGGAGTGGCAGCAAATGAGAAGATTGCAATTATTGATATTGGTTGGCACGCAACAATTCAGAATATGCTGGAGAACTTAATTAGGAAGCCGTTGTTGGGATTGTATTTTGGCAATACGGTGCGAAACAATTATAGAGAGATGGCTACACATGGCTATTGGTTCAGTTTTGATGATGAATCTATGGCATCACCATTTTTATCAATGACGTTTATTTTGGAAGTAATGCTTTTTCCATCGGCTGGCACCACAACAGGATATGTCTCAAAAGGCAAAAAAGTTTTTCCACTACATGCTTCATGTGAAATGCAGAACTTTGAGCAGATAGGACAATTACAAAGAGGAGCAATGACATTTGTAGATGACTTTATTGAGAGTGGATTGAGTATTCAACAGATTAAATGTGATGAAGCAACAAAATCATTCTGCAAGTTCGCATTTGAACCGACGCTTATTCAGGCAAAAACTTTTGCCAATATTCCGTTTGAGGATGGGAAAAGATTTAACCTTGCATCAAGCCAATCATTTTGGCATTATCTATTTCATCCCATATGTTTGTTTAGAGATTATAAAGCAGCAAGATGGAAAGAAGGATTTATTAAACAAGTACTGCCTCTTATTAAAACACCCCATTATATAGTTATATTAGGGGAAAAGGTAAAGCAGATAAAGTTGTTGATGACAAGCAGAAGATGAGAGGAATGGCAATCATATTTGCTATCGAAAAGAGGAATACTGCTCAAGCACAGCTTTAGACTGCCGAGAATGTGGAGTATAAAGCCATTTCACCAATTATGTGAATTGGTGAAAAGAATCAAAACACTAAGACAAAATCTCTACAATAAATAAAGAAAATTACGGAGAAATAAACAAGCAATATGATTATGCTATATATATAGCATAAAAAATAATTGCAGATTTAAAAACAAATCTTTGGCGGTTGGAAATACATTTGGAGGCATAAATTGTTTAAGTTGAATTCTGACAGTAAAATAAAATTGATAATAAAGAGAGACTATATTCTTGAGTCATTATTTGCGTTTTTTTTGTTATTATTTGGCCTTTTATCAGGATATTTTGGTAGAGATATTTTTTGGTTCATTGGATTTCTTTTCTTTATTATTCTTTTGCTGATAAACAAATCAAAATATAGGCATGAACTTTTAAACAGCTTTTTTTTCAATCCTTACTTTTATACTGTTTTTATTCTAGGATGCGCGAGTATAGTATTGGGTTCCGGCAACCAATATCTGGCTTACAACCTTAAAAAGTGGTTAAAGGTTTTTTTAATTTTGTTTGGCATCATTGTCTTAGACAGTAATACAAAATATGATTTTCGTTCAGTTTTAAAATCGTATTTTTATTTATTAAACTTCTTTTGGATCGCCAATTTGATCATAGTAACGATACAGTGTTCCGGAAATGGGTTTATGATAAAACAAGAATGGTTTAACGCTAGCAGTTTATATGCGGACCATTGCTCCGGTTTGTTTGGATCATGTGGAACACATAAACTCAGCCTTTTTGCCGTTTTCATGTTGGTCTATAATCTTGATTTTGCAAGAAAAATATCTTCAAGCTATCGAAAAAAAGGTATGTATATATACATATTCGTAACAAATATGTGGATGTTGTACATTTCGACCCTTAACGACAATAAAACGCTTTTTATCATTATGCCGTTTTATCTTTTGTCGTATTATATCATACAAACAACAAATGAAACGGTTGTAAAGAATCTTAATAAACTTATCAAATTGATTCCAAGCGTTATATTACTTGTAGTTGCAACAATCTTTATTTTGAATGCAGTTCCAACATTAGCTTCTTATATTCAGGATTACATAATAGAAGCTGGAATGAAATTTGTAACTTTAGGTAAAAATGGAGGCAGGGGTTCTATAGAGCGGATCACAATAGCGATAGATGCATTAAAATCCAAATATGGTTGGCTGCTTGGTAAGGGACTGGGTGCGTCTGCTACTTTAGAGGCAAACGGAAAATATCTTGGTTATGTACATTTTGGCATGAGTAGCATTGGCACCATGATAACACTGGGAGGAATATGGTTTTACCTTTCTGTTTGTTTATTTTACACACATTTTTTCTATCGATTTATAAAGTTGCGGAAAAAATCTTTTGCCAGATTGCTGCTTTGCTTTTTTATTTTGATGGGACTTACAATGTATACGCCAATATTTGATTTACCGGTCAGTATGCTGTGGACATGCCTTACATTTGTCGTTATAGGCAACCAAGACGTCGTGTTATATGAATAAAGGATAAACAGAAAATGAAAAAAATTGCTGTTGTAGCTCTTTATGATGATATAAACTTTGGAAATAAGCGTCAAAACCATGCGGTACAAACATATTTCGAAGTCTGGGAGCTTGTGTATCGACAGTAGTTGAAGTAACAAAGAAAACCAAAGATTAAGATATGGTTGATGAAAAAGAAAATGCATTTATTGCTTGAATTGTTTTGGGCAGTGAAATTTGTCAATATAAAAGTAAGAGTTACGGAGATAATATTTTATGTTGAATAGACCGTTGAGAATTCTTTTTATAGCTGACCAATATTCTTTTGGCGGGGCAGCTGATGCTCTTTTGGAACTCATAGTATGCATGAAGGAGAAATATAGAATAGAAGCAACTGTCGCTACAGCATATAATAACGCCCTTTCGAAGGAGTTGGCTGAAAGAGAAATCGCAAATTTTTGTGCCGGGCACAGGCAATTTGCTTATAATCTTCCAGTGAACAGAAAAAAAAGAAACATTGCTTTTCGCATATTGAGAGCAGTACGTTATTGGTTTACAGACATTAGGGCATTAAAAACAATAGAACGCAGACTTGATATGACTCAATTTGATTTGGTATATAGCAATGTTAATCGAAATGATATCGGAGGCATACTGGCGAGACGGCACCACATTCCCCATGTATGGCATTTAAGAGAAAAAACAGAAGGCCATTTTGAACTTGCCTTTAACAGATTGCATCCGTTTTCATATATGAATAAAATAACTGATTATTTTATCGCAATCTCGAAAACAGTTATGACGGATTGGGTTAGACGAGGAATTGACTCATCCAAAATCCATGTCATTTATGATGGAGCAGATATACAAAAAATAGAGAAAAGAAGCGATCAGTTTTCTCCTGATGATTTTATATTGCGGATAATATGTGTCGGGCAAATTACTCCTGAAAAAGGGCAAGGAATATTGATCAGAGCTTTAGGGAAACTCAAATATGACAATTTTGATTTAGATATATATGGCAACTGTTCAGATGAATATTTGAACTATTTGAAAGGTATTGTGAAAGAAGCTGAAATTGAAGATCATGTACATTTCAAGGGATTTACTAACAAGATTCCTGAAATTTTACATAACTACGATGTCGGAGTCAATCCGTCCAAAGGAGAAGGCTTTGGTCGAGTAACTGTGGAATACATGGCTGCTGCACTTTTTACGTTGGTTCAACAAGAGGGTGTTGGACGTGAGCTCATACACCATGGTAAAGATGGATGTTTATTTGAAAATGAAAGCGACTTATCCACTTATTTCGAAAGTTTGTGTAGAGCAAAAAAGAAATCCTGCTTGGCTTGCGATGACGTAGAAAATGAAAAATATGAGAGAAACAATTTGGAAGAACTGTCCGATTGGCAACACATTCTCACGATCGCGGAAGAAGGAAGGAAAAAAGCACTTGCTGATTTTGACATAAAAAAGAATGTTGAAAAAATATATGAGGTGTGCGCGTGGGTGTTTGAGACGTGTAAAGAGGATTGGTGATAGGTAAATAATTCTATTATTGTCCAGATAGATTTGCAAAAGCGCCAGAGAGGAAAGTTTCAATGCTTGAAAAAAGGAAAATAGTTGCAATTATTACAGAATACTATGACAGTTCAAACTATGGAGGCAATCTCCAGGCTTATGCACTTACAAGGTACTTGAATGAAAATGTCATCTGCGCTGAGCAGCTTTCGTATAAACGGCCTGGGGGATCTTTCTGGCTGGCTTTACAGGAACATGAAGGATTTCAGAGCAAACTGGCTTTCTTCATCAAGAAAGTTCTCCAGAAGACATGGAAACGCAGGGAGTTTGCAAGGGTAAAAAGGAGGAGAAAAATTGTGGTGGAATTCGGCCGCAAATTTGTACCGCACAATAGGACAGTTTTAAACGATGAGGATTTCAGAAACCTGAAACTAAATCAAGATTCAGAAAATGCGAGAGAAATTTTTCAGTACTCAGTATTTATTACCGGGAGCGATCAGGTATGGAGGACGACGGAAAAGGAAGCATACTTTTTGACATTTGTTCCTAAGGGAAAGAAAAAAATATCGTATGCTGCATCTATATCTAAGAATTCACTGGATGGAAATGAACAGGTCTTTTTCAGGATGGCATTAAAAGATTTTGATGCTATTTCCGTGAGGGAAAAATCGGATGTTGACCTCATAAGTGACTTGTGTGAACAGCCGATTGAATGGGTAGTGGATCCGACCTTGCTTCTTGAGGAGAACCAATGGAATGATCTTTGTTCACCCAATCTATATAAAGAGAGATATGTGTTCTGTTATTTTTTGGGTGGGGAACAACGCCCACGAAAATTAGCGAGAGAATATGCATGCAGGAAAGGATTAAAACTGTTAACGATGCCATACTTAACACGAGATTATCCTTTTGAGGATTTTCGTAATAACAGAAGAAATGAAGAGCGGCTGTTTGAAGTAAGCGTTGAGGATTTTCTTTCTCTAATTCGGTATGCAGATGCTGTTTTTACCGATAGTTTTCATGCAGTTGTATTTTCAATAATTTTTAGGACACAATTTTTTGTGTTCGACAGATCGATTGCTGTGAGCATGAACTCCCGCATTAAGAGTATCCTTGAACTTTGTGAAGCAACACAGAGATTTTGCGATACCAAGGAAAAGGAAACTTTACAATACATAGAAATGTTGCAACCTATAGATTATGATATTTCGCTTGAAAAATTGGAGGAACTGCGTGATAAATCAAGAATATGGCTTAAACAGAACGCCGGAAAGTGAGGATGGTCTATGTTGATAATGTATTTTTAAATAAGTTGGACTATAAAAACACCGTATTTTTGGACATCATAAATTGAAATTAGGTTCGGTTAATTAACACAGGTTATATTAATTGAAAAGCTGATTAAGAGACTGTTTTATATCCCTAGTCGGGGTTATTGGCGCAGTCCGTATGTTTTTACGGGGCTGCTTTTAAATACTGGGAGTCGTCACGATGGAGAATGAACGTAAAAAACAGATGACGCTGGGAGTCTTTTTCGCTTATTTTTCGATTGCGGCAAAATTCCTTTCCGGCATCCTTTATACACCTATAATACTGAAATCTCTAGGACAGAGTGAATACGGAATCTATTCGCTCTGTGTGTCCTTTACCGGGTATTTGACCATCTTCAATGCGGGTATGAATGCTGCTTATGTGCGCTTCTATGTACAGGCAAAGGCGAAAAAAAGCGACAACTTGGAAAAAATTAATGGCATGTTTCTAAAAATTTTTTCCGTGCTGGGGGTCATAGGAATGTTTGGCGGGCTGCTGCTGAGTGTTTTTTCCGAGCCCCTGTTTGGCGCTCGCCTTCTTCCGAAAGAATATGTGATTCTGAAAAAATCTTTTGTTGTTCTGGCATTTTTAATTTTGTTTACATCACTCAATGCACTTTTTTCGTCTACCATTATTGCGTATGAAAAGTTCGTAATTGGCAAACTGGTTGACTTGCTGCATACTATCATGGTGCCCGTGATTACAATTCCTTTACTGCTGGCAGGCGGCGGATCGATCGTAGTGCTATTGACGAGTCTGGCCTTTACCATAGGAATGCTGGTATTCAACGCCTTTTACGCAGTAAAAAAATTAGGCTTTAGTGCGGAATTTTCCACCGTTGACAGAAATCTTTTACGCAGCGTTGTGGTGTTTTCGGGGTTCATAGCTTTGCAGGGTATTATGGATCAGTTAAACTGGCAGGTCGATAAATTGCTGCTGGCACGGTTTAAGGGTGCGAATGAAGTTGCGGTCTATTCCGTTGGTAGTCAGTTTAACTCATATTATATGACAATTGCCGGTGCGGTCGGCAATGTGTTTATTACTGAAATCAACAGATTGGTGGCACATAAAGAAGAAGTAGCACTTTCTTCACTGTTTGTCCGGATTTCACGTATTCTTGCACAAGTAGTTGTCTTTATCATGTCTTCCTTTATTATCTTTGGAAGACCATTTATTAGCCTTTGGGCTGGAACGGAATATAGAAATTCTTACTATGTCGGTATCCTTCTTATGTTTCCCATAATGGTGGCAACCAGCCAATGGCTGGGTCAGGATATTGCACGGGCAAAGAATATGCACAAAGTTCAGATTTTGATCAACATTGCGGTTTGTGTTTTAAATTTACTGATCAGCATCCCGTTGGCAAGGTGGTATGGTGCAATTGGCAGTGCATTTGGAACTTTTGCCTGCGAGGTTATCATCTGTATTTTTGTACAGAGCTTATATTATCAAAAGGTTGTTAAGATTGATATGCGCGCGTATTACCGGGAAATGGTGCGCCTGTTGCCGGGATGGATGATGCCGTTCTTGTTCGGCGCAGCATTGAATTATTTTGGCTTGGTAAAAAGTTGCTATAGCTCAATATTTATTTTTGGATGTTTATATTTTGTAGTTTTCGTCGTCTCAATTTGGGCATTTTCACTTAATGCGCAGGAAAAAGGATACATAAGGAATATTATGCAGAAGATCGCAAAGCACATGGCGTTGTGATTTTTCCAAATGTTGTGCGGCGATAAGTAGGAGGAGCATATAGGTGTATAGTAGGAAAAAAGATCTTAATGAGTTGTCAGATCGATTTGCATCCATTCCGAAAGAGTTGGATGTCGTGAATATCGGTTCGGGACCAAGCTATTATGATTTTGACTGGTCAGCTGTACCGGAAATATCCGGATTCAACATGGCTGTTGCACCGGAAGATTTTCGCTATGATGCCAGAATTATAAAGCATTATGGCGGTCACATAAAAAGGGGCGGAGTAGTAGTAGTAGTAGTAGTATGTCCGCTCTCGTTTGGGAGTAATGATTATTTATATAAAAACAGTTTTTCCGAAAAATATGTGTCAATTCTTCCGGCTTCCGATGTGGATCTGCCGAAGTGGAAATACTCGCTTTATAAAAGATTCCCGATAATGCTAAAAAGCAAAAATCTTGTGTTAAGAATTGTAAAGGGATTGCAACGCAGAACGAAAAGAGTGTTTGATCAAAGCAATTTTCATCCTCAGGATTCGATGGAGAGATTGATCGAAAACTGGATATCTGAAAATAAATACCTGACCGATCTGAAAAATGCTGGTCAGGCGGAATATTATCAGGATGTCTTCAGGGAAAAGGAGAATGATTTAAAAAAAGTCATCGATAACTGTATTGAGCAAGGGCTTAAGCCGGCCATTGTGATTCCGCCTATGAGTAAGAGACTTCGTAAGCATATATCGGATGAATTTATAGAAAGATTTGTCTATGATAATCTGCGGACTATTGTGAAGGAAGGTATGCCTTTTCTTGATTATATAGATGATGAGCGCTATTATGATGATTCTTTTTATACGAACGGTTTGTTCCTGACGCCGGAGAAACGAAAATATTTTACTCAAAACGTATGGAAAGACATCAGCAAAATTGTATAAACGAAGACTGGAGGTATAAATGTGGAAAAGTTAGAACGGGTGTATGTGTTAGACAGCGGATTAACGCTTCCGTGGATAGCATATGGAACGGGGGTAATCTGGAGATATGCAAGAAATAAAAGGTTGTTTCTTAAAGATAATATTCGAAAAATTATGTCGTCAATAAAGCATTTAAAAATTAACAGAGACCTGAAAGGGAATCTGTTTTGTAAAAAATACCTGAATCAGGCTTATGATGTTGGGTTTAGAATGTTTGATACCGGCCGGATTTATAGTTATTCGGAAAAATATATTGGAGAGACAGTTGCTAACAAGCCGGATGTTCGGCTGGTGACAAAGTGCAGTTCAATGGATGTGGAGAGGAGTTGTTCCCCCAATACTGTGGAAGGCAATCTTGATCTTTCATTGAGGAACTTAGGGGGGGCATCCTGCGTGGATGTATATCTTTTTCATTGGCCGGAAGGCAATTGGCTGGAATATTATCGACAGCTTGTGGAACTTTGCGGCAAGGGAAAATTCCGTGCATTTGGCGCATGTAACCTGAAACTTGAACATTTACATAAAATTGAAGAAGCCGGGTTGCCGATGCCTATGATCATACAGACGGAAATGCATCCCTTTCATGCGCAGATTGAGCTGCGGGAATATTGCAGAAATCACAGAATTCAGCTGATGGCTCACACCCCGACAGCCAGAGGCGCCAAGCCGGATAGAAAAATGGGAGGATACTTGAATGCTTTAGGAGAAAAATACGGAAAAAGTGCCACCCAGGTGATTCTTCGATGGCACTATCAGAACGGCGTTATACCGGTGGTCAGTACATTCAGCCGTGCGCATATGGAGGAAAACTTAAATATCTTTGATTTCTCTCTGACAGAAACAGAGATGCGGGAGATAGACGGATTGGATAGAGGTCTGGTTTTGTTAAAGGTTACAGGCTGCTATGACGATAATCCGAATTATATATATAATTATTGACTTGAGGTGTTTTATGGGACTGAAAAATAAAATCATGCAATTATCAAGGGTAAGCTTGCCTAAATTTATCTGGTATAATTTTATCAGCGGGAAAGTGGAGCGGCAGGGAAAGGGATTTCTGATTCCGTTTCGATATTCTGTATTTGATCTTGCGAAGGGAGCAAAGATTATACTGCATGACGGGAATGTTAAGATCAACTACTATGCCCCCAGGCATTCAAAATCGGAGGCATACGTCAGGTTGGACAAAAATGCTGTTTTGGAAATTGATGGTCAGGCAACCCTTTATTTCAGCGCGACTTTTGAAATAAAGCCAGATGCAAAAATAAACATAGGTTCGGCTGCCATCAATTGTTTCAGTCGAATTGTCGCGGCAAAAAATACTACGATAGGACATGATGTTTTGATTGCTCCGGAAGTAATAATGTTGGATTATGACCATCATGATATTTTAAATGAACAAGGTATTCATACGAACCCGCCGGGCCCGATTGTGATAGGCGATCATGTCTGGTTGGCTTCAAAATGCACCATTTTGAAGGGAAGCAAAATCGGGGATGGAGCTGTCATTTCTGCAAACTCCGTTGTAACCGGCAAAATTCGGGGGGGTTGTATGGCTGTTGGAAACCCTGCCAGGCCGGTTCTTGATGTGGATTGGAGAGTTTGATATATGGGGGAATACATGGATAGAGGTTAATCATGAACAAACGAAACAAACTGAGACTACTCGTAAAAGTTAGCTTGCCGAAGTTTATCTGGTACAATTTTTTCAGTAAAAAAGTTAAGAGAATGGGAAAAGGTCTTTTGATTCCTTTTAAACATTCCGTTTTTGACATGAAAAAGGGTTCAAAAATAATACTTCATGATGGAAATTTCCAGGTGAACGCTAATCTGCCGGAGCATTCCAGGGCTGAGGCATATATCCGCATGATGGAAGGCGCAATATTGGAGATATCAGGAAATACAGCGTTAAGTTATCGTGCGACAATTGAACTAAAGAAAAATGCAATTGTTTCCATCGGTTCCGCCTATATTAATTCCAGTTCTGTTATCCTTGCGGCAAATCGTATTACAATTGGAAATGACGTTCTGATCGCGCGGGAGGTGTACATTTATGATTATGACCACCACGCGCTTCTGGATGACGAAGGGAATCAAACCAATCCTCCGCGGCCTGTTGAGATTGGCGATCATGTGTGGATAGGACTTAAATGTACGATCATCAGGGGAAGCAGGATAGAAGATGGCGCTGTAGTTTCCGCCGGGTCTTTGGTAGCGGGTAAGGTTCGTCCGGGAACATTGGCAGTGGGTAACCCGGCGAAGTCTGTTATGGAGGTAAATTGGAAACCATGATAGATAAAATTTCAAGGCAGGATTGTGTGGGCTGTAAGGCTTGTGGGGATATATGTCCTGTTGGCGCGATAACATATGATACGGATAAAGAAGGTTTTTGGTTTCCGAAGATCAAAAAGGATCTCTGTGTGGGCTGTGGGTTGTGCGACACAACCTGTCCGGTATTGGAATGCCACTATGCTTCCTCGGAGAATTACAGGGATCCAAAGGTGTATAAAGTTTATCATAAGGATAAGGAAATCCGATATAACAGTACCTCAGGCGCTCTTTATTATGGTCTGGCGGATGCGTTCCTGAAAAACGGCGGCTATATTGTGGGATGTGTGTACGATGACGATTGGAAGGGCGCACATCATATGATTTCGAGCACCTGCGATGGACTGAAAAAGATAATGCGGACAAAATATTTCCAGAGCGACACAGAAGGGATCTATAAGCAGGTAAAAAATCTTTTGGATTCCGGCAAAAAGGTTTTATTTTGCGGAGCGCCCTGTCAGGTAAGCGCACTGTATGGATATGTTGGAAAAGAGTATGAGAACCTTTATACTTTGGATTTTATCTGTCTTGGGATAAATTCCCCGCTGGTATTCAGGAAGTTTATAGAAGAACTCGAGAAAAAGTACAATTCCGAGGTAACAGAGGTACATTTAAAAAATAAATCAAGGGGTTGGCCAAATCTGGGCACTATGGTCAGATTTCAAAACGGAAGGAAGTATTACGGCAACAAAATAACAGATCCGTGGGTGAATTCGTATGTTTCCATGAGAATACATATAAGGCGTTCCTGTGCAAATTGCCGGTATAAGTCTTTCCCGAGAATTGCGGATATTTCGATGGGAGATTTCTGGGGGTTAAAATACACGGCCGAAGAGGAAAAATATGGCGTATCGGTAGCATTGGTAAACTCTCGGAAGGGAGAGGAACTTTTAAAAAATGGTGCGGACAATTTTGTCATGGAAGAGCGAACGCTTGGGGAAGCGATAAAAGGAAATCCCATGATTGAGGGACGGGTCAAGATTCATTCCGGAAGAGAAGAATTTTTCAAAAGGATTGAGGACGAGCCGTTCAGCAAAGTAGTTTGGAGTATGAAGGGTTCAAATAAGTCAAAAAGGTTAATGGAGACCATAAAAAGCTCCGTGAAGACTGTAATAAAAAGGCGTTGAGACAGAGGTAAATATGTATTCATTTAAAGAATTACGAAAACATTCAAAAGATC
Organism: uncultured Acetatifactor sp.; assembly: GCA_947627535.1. Taxonomy (GTDB): domain Bacteria; phylum Bacillota; class Clostridia; order Lachnospirales; family Lachnospiraceae; genus Acetatifactor. The sequence continues at coordinate 2,524 of CANQWM010000004.1, read as the reverse complement.
AGGCAGAAGGGGAAATCAAGAAACTTGCTCTGCTGGGAAATGTTTCCACTCAGTTTTTGGCTACGGCGATTCGTGGGTATGCTTTTCTGGAAGGACTGCCTTTGTCCGTCTATGATGCTGACTACAACCAGATGGAACCTCAACTCTTGGATCCTGATTCCGAGGTTTATTGCTTCTGCCCGGACTGCATCCTTCTGTGGATTGCAACGGACAAGCTATATGAGGAGTTTTTGGATCTTTCGCCGGAAGTGCGCCCGGAATTTGCTGCATCGGTGATGTCAAAGATCATGATGTACTGGGACCTGATATCGCAGCACAGCGGGGCAAATATTTTGCAAATGAATTTTACCGAGATTGACGACAAGGCGCTGGGCAACTATTCCTGTAAGGTTGGCTCTACATTCGCATATCAGATCAGAAAACTTAATTTCATGCTCTCTGAGTCGATGGCAACCCGTAGGAATGTATATCCATTAGACATTCTTTCCGTTCAGATTCAACTCGGAAATGGGAAGTTTTATGATGCGCCGCTTTACTACAACGCAAAAATGAATGTCTCTATGAATGCACTCCCTTTTGTTGCAAAAGCGGTTACGGATGTTTTGAAAGCACTGGCAGGAAGAATAAAGAAATGTGTTGTTTTAGATCTGGACAACACGTTGTGGGGCGGAATAATAGGTGACGATGGTGTTGACAACATAGAGATCGGAGAACTCGGCAGGGGCCACGTCTTTACCGACTTTCAGCGTTGGCTAAAGGAACTTAAGGAGTGCGGGATCATTCTGTGCGTGTGCAGCAAAAACGATGAAAGTACTGCAAAAGAGCCGTTTGAGCAACATGGGGAGATGGTTCTTCGGCTCTCGGATATCGCTCTCTTTGTCGCTAACTGGGATGATAAGGCAGCCAATATACGATTGATACAAAAGACATTGAATATTGGTATGGACTCAATGGTATTTATAGACGACAATCCGTTTGAGCGAAATCTTGTACGACAGATGATACCAGAAATCGAAGTGCCGGAGCTCCCGGAAGATCCGGCACTTTATCTTGGTTTCCTGCAGGAGCAGAATTATTTTGAAACGGCTTCCTTTACGGGCACAGGATCCGATCGTACAAAGCTTTATCAGGCGGAATTTGAAAGAACGAAGTTAAAAGTGTCCTTTGAAACTATTGAAGGCTATCTGGAAAGTCTCGGGATGATAGGTGCGGCAAAGCCGTTTGAGGAATCAAAGTATTCAAGAATTGCTCAGCTTACCCAGCGTTCCAATCAGTTTAACCTGCGGACGGTCCGTTACACGGAAGCGGATATTCAGTCTATAGCTCATGACCCGGATTATGTCACCCTATATTACACGCTTAAAGACAGGTTCGGTGATCACGGCCTGGTTGGCGTGGTTATAATGAAAAAGAAAAACGGAGACGAGTTGTTTATAGACACATGGCTGATGAGCTGCCGCGTATTGAAGAGAGGAATGGAGGAATATATAGTCAATTGTCTGATACGAGAAGCGAGAAAACTTGGATATAAACGGGTTTATGGTGAATACATCCAAACTGCGAAAAACAGTATGGTCAAGGATATCTATAAGGAAATGGGATTTGAGGAAATTTCGGAAAACAATTATGTGATGGATGTAGATAAATACAAAGAAAATAAAAATTATATTAAGGAGATGGAATGACATGGAAAGAGAAGAAGTATTGAAGAAGATCACGGAAATTGCAAGGGATGTATTTGACAACGCAGAGGTGGAACTAAAAGAAGAAACCACCGCCGCAGACATTGAGGAATGGGACAGCCTTTCTCATCTGAATCTGATAAGCGACATTGAGGATGCGTTTGAAATCAAATTTACGCTTGCTGAGGTTTCCAAATCAAAAAATGTAGGGAAACTGATGGACGCGTTGATTAAGCATATGGGTGAAAAACGATGACATATTATTCAAAAAATCATCTCTGGATCAAAACAGAAGGAGAAAACGCCGAAATAGGTCTTACCGACTATGCAATAGAAAAACTCGGCAGTATAGTATTTTTAAATCTTCCTGATGTGGGAGACAGTCTTTCCGTTGGTGAGCGTTTTGGTGACATCGAAAGCATTAAGACTGTTTCGGACCTTATTTCCCCTGTTGACGGTGAAGTATCGGAGATTAATGAGATGCTTTTGGACGAGCCTGAGAAGGTATCGGAAAAGCCGTCGGAAATATGGCTCATAAAAGCATGCTGTGCCTGCCTTCCTGACAGCCTTATGAGCGCGCAGGAATATGATTCTTTAAAGGAGAAGCTATAATTTATGACATGGCAATAGTTGGCGGAGGACCGGCCGGATATTCCGCATCGTTTGAGGCAGTAAAGCATGGTCTTTCCGTCGTCCTGTTTGAAAAGAAGGAACTTGGCGGAACCTGTCTTAACCGGGGCTGTGTTCCGTCCAAATTTCTACAAAAGGAGCTTCCTGTATAATTCAAGTATAGGGAATTCCAAGAAAGAAGGTTGAGAAAAAAATACCTCAGTGTAAAATAA